>NZ_JAMYLX010000004.1:0-527800 GCF_040318265.1 Mesorhizobium sp. M1252
GCCGGCCGCCAACGGCGGCGACGTCACCGTCAATGAGGATGACCTCCTGGCCAGCCGCGGCGTTGGCGAATCGGCCGGCTCCGACACCTCGAAGGAAAGCACCACCCAGGGCGGCACCTTCACCATCTCCTCGCCCGACGGCATCGCCTCGCTGACCATCGACGGCCATGCCTTCATCACCAACGGCGTGTTCACCGCCAGCTCCTTCACCACCGCGCTCGGCAATACGCTGAACGTGACCGGCTACAATCCCGCAACCGGCACCGTCAGCTATACCTACACGCTGCTCGACAACGAGGCCCATGCTACCGGCGCCTCCACCAACAGCCTGTTCGAGAACCTTGCCGTCTCGCTCACCGACCAGGACGGCCAGAACGCCACAGGCACGCTGTCCGTCAACATCGTCGATGACGTGCCGACATTGGGAACCGTGCAAAGCCAGCAGGCAAGCACCGATACGTCGCAAACGCCGGCCGTTGGAACACTCCACTTCGTCGCCGGCGCCGACGGCGCCGGGGCCACCATGACGATCACTGCCAACACAACAGGCATCACTTCGGCCGGCCACAACCTCATCACGGAGCAGTCCGGCAGTGTGTTGACCGCCTATGCCGACAACAACAACAACGGAAGCCATGATGCAGGCGACACGGCGGTCTTTACCATCACCGTTAATCCGAATGCCGGTACGTCGGGGCAGTACACGTTCGACCTTTTGGCACCTTTGGACGGCACTGTCAGTAATGTCTCCGTTGCATCGAGCGGCGCCTTCGGCTCCGGCCCCAGCAATTCCATCGTGGTGACGGCGGGCGGCCAGAATGTCGTGATGGTGACCGGATGGGCGCCAACGGATGCCGGCGGCTCCTTCACCTCACCACACGAGACGGCATGGCTGGCCGGCGGCATGCCATCGTTGACACAAACAAGCAACGTCAACGGTTCGTCAGCAGGTTGGGGCCTCGGCAACAACAATTTCGACGGAGGCGAGTTCATGCGTTTCGATTTCGGGACGCCGGACGACTATGACGGCCCGGGCGGCTATACGGCCCCGGCCATCACCCTCGCGACTGTTAGCTATGCCAAGTTTTCGTTCGATGCGGTTACCGCCGGCGACAAGATCGAGTTCGTCGCCCACTACACCAACGGAACCACGGCTTCCTTCACTCCGGCGGTCGGTGCGACGTTGCTGACGATCACATCGCCTGCCGGAACGCAGATCGCATGGGTCGACGCCTATGAGTCGTCGGGCAAGACCAAGCTGAACCTGACGGATGTCGGGGTCACGAGCACCACGGTCGACCATACAATTCCGGTCGCGTTGCAACTCACGGATGGCGACGGGGACACAACAACGACGGCGAATTTCACTGTCCACGTGGCGGCCGGACTGATACCTTTTGCCATTGCCGCTCCGGTCGTACTCGACCTCAACAATGATGGAATCCACACCACCGATCTGACGCACTCCACCGTTTCGTTCGACTATAACGGCGATGGCGTCGCTTCGAAAACCGCCTGGGTCGATACGCATGACGGTATCCTGGCGATCGATCTCAATGGCGACGGCAAGGTGAACAACGGTTCGGAGATCGTGTTCACCCAACATGCCGCCGGCGCTGCGACCGACCTTGCCGCGCTCGAGCAGCTCTATGACACAAATCATGATGGCAAGCTGACTGCCGCCGACCACGACTTTGCGCAATTTGGTGTCTGGCAAGATGCCAACGGCAACGGCGTGTCGGATTCGGGCGAGTTCAAATCTCTGGCCGCCTTGGGTATCGTCGAGATCGGCCTCGATAGCAACAATCAGCACTCGGTTTCGGCGGACGGCTCGGTCTTGACCTATGGCGAAGCCACCTTCACGACCGCCGACGGTCAGATAGCCGCGGTCGGCGACATCGGCTTCGGCAACTACGATAACGCTGGCTCCGGAAGCACGGCCGCCATCGCCGGCACTTCGGGAGCCGACACGTTCAAGATCGACAATCTAAACATCAAGGATCTGATCGCCGACTACCATGCCGGTGAAGGGGACAAGATCGACTTGAGCGCGTTGTTCGACAAGGCGCCGGCCGGCAACATGGCCGACTATGTGCATTACGACACCGCGACCAGCACCGTGAGCGTCGATACCAGCGGCTCGGGCAACGCGGCCAACTTCGTGGATGTCGCCGTTCTGCAGAATGCGCCTGCCACCGGCACGATCAACATCCTCTACGACGACACACAACATCAACAGCACACGGCCACGATTTAGCACTTATGCGTGGCCGTACTCTCATGCTACATATTAGCGAAACATAAAACCGCAGTTTGGAGAGGGACTTAAATGAAGCGTTGTGCAAGATTGCTGGCTTCGGCCGCGGCGCTGCTGTTGGCTGGATCGACTGGCTTCGCCGCCGACATCATCGACGGGCCGGTGGCCGACTATTGCCGGACCGTCGGCACATCGAACCTGGTGCTGACCGACAACATCGTCGATCTCAAGGCCGAGGTGGTGAAGCTGATGGACGAGTCGGTGGCCGTCGCCAACAGCTCGGAATGGATCAACTCTTCGCGCCCCGCTTTCGTCTGGGCATCGGAAGCCAAAGTCGCCTGCGGCATGGCCTATGGCTATCTCAAGACGAACTACAAAGACGAAGATACCCTCAACAAGTGTGAATGCTTCCACGACCGCATGGTCGAGTACATGAACTGACCGGAAGGGATCCGGCAGTGCCGGTTGGCTGACCCGATGGTCGGCGGACGATTGACGAGGGCGATCGCCGGAGCGATCGCATTGACCGGTTTTGGCCAGCTTGCCACTCAAGCCTGCGCCAACTGGCTGGAACGACCTAGCCTGGAGAGACCAGCACCGTTCGGCTTGAGGCGGCCGGTTCGCTGCGACACCGCCTCCGAATCATGGACGCGCGCGACATTCAAGGCGTTTGCGACATGCCAGGCATCGCTCTACGGCTTGGAGCCGGTGCTGGCGCACGCGGTGATGGAGATCGAAAGCGGATTCGATCCCGATGTGCACGGCGCCGATGGTGAGGTCGGGTTGATGCAGGTAATGCCCGCGACGGCCCGAATGCTGGGCTTTCGTGGCTCCCTCGACGAGCTTGGCGCGCCGGCGACCAACATAGCGCTCGGCGTCAGATATCTGGCGCAGGCAAACAGCCTTGCCGCAGGCGATCTCTGCACCACCGTCATGAAGTATCGTGCCGGGCACGGTGAAACCCGGTTCTCCGAACTTTCGGTCCGCTACTGCCGGCGTGCGCGTGCAATCCTGGCGAGAGAAGGTTTTGCGGTGGCCGGGCCATTGCCGGTGGCGACGTTCGGATTCTCCGCATTCCCGACAGCAGGAGACGATGGTGCCCCTGCCCCGGCGAGGCGGATTTGTGTGCGCCGGCTGTTCGTGCCGGGCCCGCGATACATGAAATGCACGGACTATCGAAGCGCCGGGCAAGCCAGAATGATCAAGGCGCTCCGGGCAAGACTTTTCGACGGCTGAGCCATAATCCAGCAATTGCAAAGACGGCGAGGCAAGTCTGCCGTAAGATGAACGGATGAGACCGGGACAAATACCCGGCGGGATATGAGGGAGGCATCATGGATTCTGGCCGGCAGCGACACGGTTCGTGGACGTGGGCGATCGTCTTTGCGTTCGCGGGCATAGTGTCGGGCTGCCAGTCGAAAGGCAGCGTCTCGGACGCGCTCGATCCGGCGGCGATCGCCGCACCTGGAGCGCCGGTCACCGGCGCCGTTGCCGGTCCCGCCCAGGCGACGCAATCGCTCGGCACGGGATCGACGAAGGTCACGATGCTGCTGCCTTTGTCGGCCCCGGGCAACGCCGGCGAAAACGGCAGGAAGATGCTCGATGCGACCAAGCTGGCGATGGCCGACCTTGGAAATGTCCTGCTCACGGTCACGGTCGAGGACACCATGGGCGACAGCGCGCACGCCAGCGAATTGGCGGTGAAGGCTATCACCACCGGAGCCACGATCGTCATCGGCCCGGTGGAACTTGCCGCGGCTCAGCACATTGCCAAGCTGTCGGGATCGAAGCGGCCGCCGGTGCTGGCGCTGGCCGACAATTTCGCCGGCGGCCCGGGCGTCTATGCGGTGCGCCTCAACGAGGCCGACAGCGCGGCCGCGGGCGCAGCCGGCCTGGCGGCCAAAGGCAGCAAGAAGTTCGTGTTGCTCGTTGCGGCAGGAGCGAATGCCGGCGCGGTTGAAAAGCGGGTCGCCAACAGCCTCAGCATCTATGGCGCGACGCTCGCCGTCACCATTCCGTATCCGGCCGGCGATGGCGGCACCAAAGTGGTCAATGATATGGGCTCGCTGGTCGAGGCTCCCGATGCCATCATCATCGCCAGCGGCGACGACAATCCGGCGCAGATCCTTGCGGCGCTCAAAACGAAAGGCATTCCTGGAAAAGCAATTGCCGTCGTTGGAACCAACCGCTGGCTGGAACATCCGATGGAGCCGCTGTTTGAAGGCTCCTACATCGCCACGCTCGACCCAACCGAAACCGGCCCGATCGCCGACCGCTTCAAGACGACCTACAATTATCCAGCCGACGCCAATGTCGCCTACGCCTATGATATGGTCGCCCTGACAGCAGGAATTGCAAGTTCGGCCGGGCCTGACGGCTTCAGCAAGCAGGTGCTCGAAAATCGGAGCGGATTTCGCGGATCGACCGGCCTGTTCCGGTTTCGGGCGGATGGCTCCAGTGAGCGATCCATGCCCTTCTACCAGGTTCGAAAAGGCGTACTCAAGCTGGTCGCCAAATCGACATCGGGGTATTGAGGGGCAAGGAACCTTGCTTGAGTTGATGGGCTGGCTGAGGCACAATCGCTTGATAGCGCTCGGAAGCCTGCTCCTCCTGGCAGGGGTCTTGTTGATCATCCGGGCCGCAGATCTGCTTCCGAACAATCGGCCGGCGCCACGTCAATCCATCGATCATAGCCAGGCAATGCGACCAGTTGCGACCGTCGCCAATACGCCATGGCGAGGACGGGCACGCAAGATTGCTCAGGACCTTATCGCGCCGCCACAGCTTGATCCGGCGCAAATCGAACGGGTCGAGCCGCGCCCGCCG
Organism: Mesorhizobium sp. M1252; assembly: GCF_040318265.1. Taxonomy (NCBI): domain Bacteria; kingdom Pseudomonadati; phylum Pseudomonadota; class Alphaproteobacteria; order Hyphomicrobiales; family Phyllobacteriaceae; genus Mesorhizobium; species Mesorhizobium sp. M1252. The sequence continues at coordinate 5,084 of NZ_JAMYLX010000004.1, forward strand.
CTCAGCGACCTTGGTCTGGCTTCGCCTGCAGGGATGCGGATGCCAAAGGATTGGAAAGAGGTCCTGCTGTACCAACCGGTTGCCACCTCGTCGGCAACCTTCAAATCGATGGGGCGCAAGGTAGCCATCAGCGGGATCCAAGGCATTGACCTGGATGAGACCTGTTCCTTTCGTGGCATCGCCTGGCCTTGCGGCCAGCGTGCGCGCGCGACGTTCAATTCCTGGCTGCGCGGCCGGGCGCTGAAATGCGTCGTGCCGCCGGAAATCGATCGTTTTGCCATTGGAGCACCGTGCAGCTTGGGCAAGCAGGATGTCGGCGCGTGGCTTGTTTCCAATGGCTGGGCGACGGCCCTGGCGAGTGGCATCTACGGCAAGGCGGAGGCAGTGGCCAGAGACGCGCAGATGGGGATATTCGGCCCGCCGCAATAGCCGATAATTCGGTGTCGTCGCTTTTACCGCCGTAGCCTTGCTTTTGAAGGCCTGATTTCGGGCCGATGGTAGGTGATTGCGCCATTACTAAAATTGTATGTTTCCTCGAAACTGAAAGTGCAGCACCTTGGCCTTATGACAGCCGATCAGGCGGGAGATTGGCTAATGATGACACCAATGGCGAATAGCTCGCCCCGGCAATGGAAAGATATCGCATGGCTGACTGCCCTGGGATCGGCGGGAATTCTGCTCCTCTCGGCTGGCCTAAATTATCTGCTTCTGTTCTCGGAAGCCTTGACGCCGTTCGGCCGCAGCATGGTCACAGCGATCCTGTTGCCGGTCATCGTCGGTGGCCCGCTTTTGCTGTTCATTGGCCTGCAGCGGACCGAGCTCGTCCGTTATCGAAGAGAACTCAACAAGTCGGCGACCTTTGACAGCCTGACAGGCTGCCTCAACCGGACAGTCTTCACGTCGATGGTCGAAAGGAGAGCAACCAGGCCGGAATCGTCTGGTCCAAGATCTGGCGCCTTCCTGGTCATTCATCCCGAACACATCAGGTCCATCAATCTGCGCTTCGGCCTTGGCTGGGGTGACGAAGCCTTGCGGCTCATAGCCTCGACCATCCAGTCATCGGTACGCAAGGAAGATCTGGTGGGCCGGATCGGAACCTCCATGTTCGGGGTCTTTCTGCCCGGTGCGACAGAAGACGACGCCAGGGAGATCGGCGACCGTATCCGGGCGCGCGTGGCCCAAGCCTATTTCGCGCCAAAAGGAACCGCGGACACGCTGACCATCAGCGTCGGCGGCGTGGTGTTTGAAAACGAGTTGGAATTCGAGGACATGTTCCGATCGGCGGAATCGCTGTTATCCGGCGTCGAACGCCAGCCCGGATTTCAATTGTCGCACCTCCACAACTAGCTGAAACAAGTCGTTGCCGGAGGAACACCGCCGCAAATGTCTTGCCGCACGGCTGCGGCAGCGATCATCTTGGCCCTTGTTGCCAACCGGACGATTGACCCATGGGCGGTTTCAACCCGTGGGAGGTCTGGTTCCTGACGGTGCTGACGGCATCGCCGCGCATCGCTGGCAGTATTTGCCGGACCGACCAAGTTCTGGTTGCCGCTGGTTGCAGCAACCTTGATCGCCTTGATGGCCGGCTATCGGACCATGCTGCTGCCGCCGAACTCCTGACAGGTCGAGACACCCGCCGCGCGAGTAGCATCAGGTTCGGCGCTCAGGGCACGAGCGACAAAGCTTGAGGGCGCACAGATAGCAGCTGGATCCCCACGGCTCTCTCTTCATCCGTGGGGATCACAAGCACGTCGACGTCGGAACCAGCAAGGCTGATGACCTCGTCGCCTCGTCCATTCAGCTTGTGGTCGATATTAACCGCAAGCCAGCCGGCCACAGCCCCGGCCCTCTCTCACAGTTCGAAGACGCTTTCGATTTCGCCGTTGATTTGGTCGGCAGGGATGCCAGGCTTCTCGGCCGCTGTCGTCAATTGGTCTGCTAAGTCGCTGGCGGCGATCGGATCGCCCCGCGTCACAATCGCGGCGCGGAGGGGTTTTATTAGCTCGCCCTCATCTTGACGCCGGCGCCGGCTGCTCCAAAGTGTTGGGCATCGCTCGGGGAAGTATCAAAGTTGGCGACGAGGTCGCAGTCACGGCGATTGTGCGCGGCCGGGTGACGCCCGATCGCATGAGCGTGACGATCCCCTCCTACGACTTCCCGCATTCTGTTGTCGATTCGACTTGGAAGACTGTGATTGGCCAGCATATGGAATTGATCGGCCCTGTCACACGCATCGACGGGGACAAGGTAACCGTCAGCCTCCGGCCATTGGTGACTGTCGAGGCCGAGCACGTGCGCCTTGTCGAAAGACATGTGGCACTTCCACGCGGGCCAAAAAAGTCGCTGGTTGACAAGGCTTAAACTTCGTTGCCGACCCCAGGAACAGCCCACTGAAACTTTCCCCATCACATCGGCTCTGGTCGCCTCCCGCTAGCTGCCGGCGCGTTGCGATATCGGCGCAGTAGACGGGTCGGCATTTTCCGAACTTTCCGACATCTCGTCGCGATGACGTTGGCGAAGGCGCTTCAGCAGTTCGCGTGAGGCTTGGATCGCCCTGCGCGATTGATCCATGTTCTGGCGAAACGTGGCGCGTTCCTCCATGGACTTCTGCCACTTCAGCAAGGTAGCCGTAGTCGCAGTGGCCGCTTGAGCGATATCTATGGGCGTTGCAACCATCGCATCCTCCTAAAAAGGCAATGGTAAACGCAATCTTTATAGGCCCAACGAAACCCTTCTCCAATTAAAAACGACCATACGGCATACGGCAAAATGGCTATTCGTCGGGGCGCTCGACGGCAGCTTCGTCGACCTCGGCCTCCATCTCGTCGTTGACGGTTTTGGTCTTGCCAAAACCGTCCATCGCCACACCGTCAAAGCCCCGCTGCCACGCGTCGGCATGTTCCTGCCAGTAAGCTGGCACCTCACGCTCCTTGCCATCCTTGCGCGCTTGGGCGCCGTACATCCAAGCGTAGGTGGCGCGTTCCTGATCTTTCTTAGGCATGGCCATTTGCATCATCCTCCCGGAAATCCAGCAGCCTTGCGTGCCCCAGCTTCTCTTCGCCTTTGAGGGTCTTGACCCAGCCAACCAGTCCGGGCTTCAGCCACTCGGCCTTGTCCTTTTTATGCCCCTTCGGGACCGGGCCGCCAACCTTGCCCTGGACGCGATCCCAAAGCGCTTGCCGCTCAGCGGCACTGAAGTTGACGAGTGCGCCGCCTTTATAGAGGCCCTTTTCAGCGATGATCACCTGGGTAGCTTTGCCGCGCTCGCGCTGTGCACCGATGATTTGCATTTCCTTTTCCTCAAAGCACTTGATCTTGCGCCAAGCGCTCGTTTGCCGCTGCGATATGGGCTGCCCTTGAGCTTCGAGACCATGTCTTCTAGCCCGTCTCGTCGACCAGGTGGTAGACGGCGTCACCAGTGCGGCATCGCTCCGCTGAATTGAATGCGCCCGCCGGCAGGGATCATTTCGTGCAGGATCTCGCCGCGATCTTCGGTCGGCATCCCGCGCAGGTCATGATGCGTGGAACCCTGCCGGTTGCTGACCGTTCTCCGTCAATGGAAGCCCCGAACCAACAGAGCCAAACGATCCTCGTGGTTGACGGCGACGTCATCGCCCGATGCGTCATCGCGGACTATCTCCGCCACTGTGGCTACAGGGTGATTGAGGCCCATTTCGCACGTGAGGCGCAACAAGCGTTGAACTATGCGGAGTTCGGTGTCGACACCGTCTTGTGTGACGTTGACCTGCCGGGCAACATGAACGGGTTCCAACTGTCGAAGTGGGTTCGCGAGAACAAGCCCGAGGTCAAAATAGTGCTTTCCGCCGCAGTAGAACGAACTGCGATCGCGGCGGGCGACCTTTGTCAGGAAGGCCCGCACCTTGCGAAGCCGTATGAGCCGGCCAACGTAGTGGACCATATCAGGCGACTGCAGCGTGTTTGGAGCTTACGATCCAGGAACCCTGGTGCAAAGCGCAATTGATCTCTGTCCAGACGCCGAGAGGCTCGTCTGCATACCAATGGTGATTTAGCCCTGCGAACTGGACGCCGCTCAAAGGAAGAACGGCGTATAAGCCGCAGTCCTGCGTGCGGCCGCAACAGTGGACGGTTGTCGCGCGCAGGACGGAGGAAATTCGCCCTCCTGCGCGGGCGGTGAACGGGATACCGTTGGAGCGTCAGCATAGCGCCGGCCACAGGATGGGACGCGGCACCGACTGTCCCCGTCCGGTAGTCCGCATGTTTTGGTCGAAGCCGACCGGCTGAGATCGTGCGCATTTTGGTTCTCGACGGTACGGCCGCTGATCGGCGATGATGCGAGGACCGAGTTGCCTGGAAGAAATCGATCTGGTCTTGCACCTTTTTTGCTTCCTCATTCGCGGGGCAGCTTGTGATTTTCCAGCCTGACAGACCCTCCCCTGTCTATAAGAAATTTCCCGACGCATGAGCGCACGTCCAACACAGTGCGGGCTCCAATGCTCACCGGCTGCGCGAGAATGGTAACCACCTACCTTGAGGGGAGCGCCACGTGCGTAGTCAACGATGCAGGCGCTGCCAACCTCGGCATCCCCGGGAATAGCAGGCTTATAAATGAATATATCGTTGATCAACGCTATCGGCGCAGCCGCCGGGAGATGGACAGACCGCGTTCCAGCTAGGGGTATCGATGTTCCAGGCTAAAGGCATTGGCATGCCCGAATTAGAAAAAAGACCTGAATCCCGTAAAGCAGCAACAAAATGCCGAAAGCTATCCAGAAGCCGGGTCGCGTAAGCAATGCCAGATCTTTTCTTAGCTGCTCCATTCACATCAACTAACATGGCCAAGCGTCGTTCCCGTCCGCTGGGGACAAATTTCAACTAAGCTGATCGTCGCATAATGGCCGCGCCACTGCGGATCGAGACACCTCAGCGCCCCGCATGAGCACGCGCAACTCGATCGGAGGCGCAAGGAGAAAGTTCGGAACGGTTCCAAGAACCCCAAGCAAATTGAGCGCCGCAGCGGACGATAAGGTTCACGCATATCCCCGGCGAACATCCGCACAGCATTGGTCAACATCAACGGCAGAAGGGCGTCCGAAAAGAAACGCATCTCTGCGTCACCGCCTCATCGAGAGTCACCGCTGCGGCATCCTGAATACGGTCGGCGATCCGAAGAGCATGCATTGCGCAAGATTTTCCAGATGAACTGATGCCGAGACCGGCCCAAGCGTCCACCCTAGCCTCCAGCCGGTCATTGCATGAGACTTCGACAGGCTGTTCACAATTATCGTCCGCTCTCTCATTCCGGGACTGAATGCTATTGAGAGGAACTCGCCGTCGAACACTGTGCTGCGGTAAACCTCATCGCTGATGATCCATAGATTGTGCCGCTCGGCAAATGTGGCAATGGTTTCCAGATCCTCCTTGCCGAACACATATCCGCCGGGATTGTTTGGGGAGTTCAGCAAGATCGCCCGCGTTCGATCTCCTACCGCTGAACGGAGAATATCCTCGGATGCCTTCCGCCGCGCATTTTGCAGCGATAGTTTGACGGGTCGGACCACTGCTCCATCGGCGCGTATTGCCGCTTCGTATGTAGATACCAAGGCTCAAGGCAAAGCACCTCGTCGCCAGCTCCGGCAACGGAAGCTTAGTGCGATTGAGCGGCCAGGCGGCCGGTCCCCAATTCGTTCGAATGATGCGCTTGCCTCGCCAATGTCGCATGGTGAGTCAGCCGGCAAACCAAAACACTCAACCGCCGGTTAGGCCCGGCCGCCTGATGCGCCCCACAAGAGGCTGTGCCGGGCCGTTCGTCGGGGCTTCTGCACCTGAGTTGTTAATGTGCCCAGGCAACACACCATTGACGCCAAGACGATGGCAAGAAGGGGAGCCGCGCAGTCCTCAAGAATAAGTCAGCAGGCACCTAGACCGATGTAGGGCCTTCCGATCGCAGCTCTCGGCTCCTCGCGGCGCCGGCGCCCTGGCATCGTTTGATTGAACGAAGACGCTGAGTTGAGCTCTCGATACAAAAGCATCTCAGTCCTCGTGCCTCAATGGTCCGGGCATGCGGCTGCAGGGGATGAAGTCATGAAGTTCAGGGATTTGATCAGACGCGCCGAGGACAATGTGGAGAGGTCGTTCGACGATCTCGAAGCTGACTTGGCTAACGCTGTCGACCAGTGCCTCGATTTGGAGGATGTCGCCGACGTGCCAAACATGGCAGGCGAAAACAACGAACAGGATGACAGCGTACCAAGCGAGGACGGTGCCGGCGACGACGATGATAGCTCGCCGATACCAGCGCATCGGATGACCTCACATACGCAGAGCCGAATTGCTGCCGTGAGCTCGTTTAACGGCTTGTTCCACGATGCCAAGCTCCATTTCGAGGAGATCAACGCAAAAATCTCCGAAATTACAAGCACATGTCAACTGACGTCCGAGTTTTTTCACATCCTTCACGCGGACATTCTCCGTGCCAACGAACTGGAGTTGGCGAATCAAAATCTGATCGCAGATCAAAGGAACTTGTCGGAAACACTCAATGACCTGAACAGACGGTACTGTGAGCGTCAAGGCACCGTCGAGACATTGCAGCAGCGCCAGGCAAGCCTTGTTCAGGAGTGTGAAGTGCTCCGTGGCGCGTTGGCCGCGGCAAGGCTGGAGCTGGTCGAAGCGGCGAACACCACCACAAAGAACGAAGCGGAATTTGGCGACCTCACGAACATGCTTGCCGCCGCAAATGTCGAGGCCGACAGGCGCTCCCGAGAGAACAAACAGCTGCGTGAAAAGAATGTGAGCCTGTCTATTGACCTGGAAAAGGCCATGAAGCGGGAGGAAGAGGCACGGCATAGGCTGGATGCCTTCTCCACGATCCATGCCAACGAAGCTGCGCGAAATTCCGAAATGCTGAGTGCGCTCGGCAAGAGCGAAAAAGAGGCAATCAAATTGCACACCTCACTCGAGGTTGCGCAGGCGAAGCTATGGGAGGTGACCGAAGCAGCCAGGATTATGCAGGCGGACATGGATGGCGAGCTTAAACGCTGCCAGGCTGAGAACCGAGGATTGCGCTCAGAAATTCAAAGTCTCCAATCGCGCTTCGAACTCGCCTCAAACGCAAACAACGAGGCCGCGGCCGAGATCGCCAGGCTCCAGCTACAATGGAGCGACGCCCTGGCCGAAAAACAGGTGACCGACGAAAGGTTGGCCGCACTCACCGAGGAGGCCGAAACCAACAAGGTGAACCTTTCCAAGATCGCCGCAGATTTTGCACAGCTGTCCATGCAGCAGGCGTCCGATCAGATTGAACTCGATGTGAGACGGCAGGAATGCGAGGACTTGCGGGTCGAGATTGCCTCGGTCAATGCTCGGGTCAGGGAATTGCTGCCCTACAAGAGGTCGCATGGAAGCGCGAACGCCTTGCCGCATACATCTGACGTGGCAAATGTAGCGGTGACTGCAGACCGAACGGTGCATGCCGCACGCCGTGTCCGCCGCAGGGCCCTCGCCGCGTCGTAGGAGCAAAGAACCTCTCCTCGTGAGGCAATTGCCCATGTCGATGATCGTGGAACGGTATGCGCTGTTTGTTGCGCAAAAGATGACAGGACACTAACGCTGTTGTCGGGGCAGGACTTGGTGAGGCGGCCAGGAAAATCCTGTTGGGGCATCCTTGTAGCCGGGACAATGTCCCAGACGAGCCTCGCGCGTCGGCCGCAGGCGTCACCCCTGTGGCATCACGTCGCCTACCCTAATATGTCAGCAAGCACGCCTGCCGTGTTCCCGCGGTCGACCGCTCACAGCCGCCATGTCATTCCCGGAAAGCCCTCGACATCTGGTCGGTAAGCGGCTTCAGCAGATAAGACCAGACGCTGTGTTCGTCCGTACTTATGTGAACCTCCGCTGGCATACCGGGTTTGAGCACTTTGGCATCGGTCAGACAGGTGGACTTGTCTTCGACATTGATGCGCGCCGAGAAATAAGAAAGCTGGCGCTGTTGATCTTTTATCAGGTCCGCCGAGATGCGCTTGACAGACCCTTGGCAGGCAGGCGTAGTGCCGGCGTCGAAAGCCGGAAACCGGATCGAGACCCGCTGACCTGGACGAACGTCATCTATGCGCGACGGCGCAATCAGCGCGTCGACGACAAGGTTGCCGGTGTCAGGGACAATCATCATGAGAACCTCGCCCGCGGCAATCACGCCGCCGATCGTGTGAATGGAAGATTCCTGTACGGTTCCCGATTGCGGCGCGCGGATGGTGGTTTTGGCCAGTTCGTCCTGTGCCACAACCTTGCGCTCGCTGAGTTCGGTTTGCTTGGCTTCCGTTTCACGAAGTTCGCTCGTTACGTCACTACGCCTTTGTTCATCGAGCTGAAGAATCTGCAATTCGGTCTCGCTGATCCGGGCCTGCGCCTCGGCAACTGCCGCCGCGAGGCGCCCTGATTCTCCGTGCGCCCGGGTGGCATCCAGTCTGATGTTGCTAAGTCGCTCTTTGGACACCAGTTTCTTTGTAAAAAGCGCCTGTACATCGACAAGATCGCCATCCAGCAGGACCACGGATTGTTCTTCCGCGGTCTGTTGCGCCTTGAGGCCCTCAACTTGGCGTTCGAGTTGCTTTGAGCGGCTTTGCAATTGTGCCTTCTGCCCGTTGAGGGCCGTAGCGCGGCTGTCGAACAGCGTGCGCTCGCCGTTCACCAGCGCAGCCAGCTCCGGCTCGCCCATTCGCGCTTGAAGGCTGAACGGAAGCTGCATCTCCGACAGGCCTTGCCGCTCTGCCTCCAGCCGCACAAGCCGAACCGTTGCCCGATCAAGATCCTTGCTAATTATCTGCAGATTGGCTCGTGTCAGTGTGTCGTCCAACCGTGCCATCACATCGCCGGCCCGTACATGATCCCCGTCTTGCGCGAAGATGCCACCTATCGTGCCGCCCGTCAGATGCTGCACCTTCTTTATGTTGCTCTCGACCACCACGGTCGCCGGCGCAATTACCGCGCCAGCAATCTTGGTCAGACCGAGCCAGAGCCCGCCGCCGGCAAGCAACATAACCGTGACCGCCGCACCCAGGATCAGGTTGGCCCCGATTCCATCGCGCGTGCCCGAAATCGCGTTGCGCCGGCTCCCATTGCCGATCGGGGCCGATGGAGCCATCGTCGCCTCAGACAAAAAAATATTCCTCATGCGTGACCGCTCACCCCTTTGTGCATCGCGACGGCCGCTGCCGGGCGTTCAACCGGCGCAGCAAAGGGGCGGATGACGTTGGCCAGGACCTCCTCGCGTGAGCCGAAGGCGTGAAGCATCCCATTGGACATTACGAGTACCCTGTCGATGTTGGTAAGGGCAGAAGGACGGTGCGCAACTACGATGACGATGCCTCCACGTCTGCGCACTGCCAGGATCGCGCCGGCCAAGGCGGTATCGCCATCGACGTCCAGATTTGAATTCGGCTCGTCCAGAACGACAAGAAACGGATCGCCGTAAAGTGCCCTTGCAAGCCCTACGAGTTGCCGCTGTCCAGCCGACAAGGCTGTTCCTCCCTCGCCCATGCGTGTTTGAAAACCGTTCGGCAATCGCATTATCATTTTGTCGACGCCCGCTGCCTTGGCAGCTGCCAGCACGCCCTTGGCGTCGCCCTTCCCGCCAAATCGCGAAATGTTATCGGCAACCGTTCCATCAAACAGTTCGACGTCCTGGGGCAGGTAGCCAATATGTGCTCCAAGGTGTTCTTGGTCCCATTGGTCAAGCGAGGCGTCGTCCAGCCTCACCGTGCCGCGAAGTGGCTGCCAGACGCCCACCAGCGCGCGCACAAGCGTGCTTTTGCCAGAGCCGCTCGGGCCGACAACGGCCATTCCCGTCCCTGCAGCCAGGCGGAAGTTGACATTGGCTACCGTCGGTTTTTGCTGGCCCGGTGGCGCTATGGTCAGGTCCTCGACCGCAAGCTCCGCTTGGGGGCGCGGAAGTTCCATATGTTCGTCCCGGTCAGGAAAAGCGGCCAGCGCCGTTGCCAGTTGCGAATAGCTTTGCCGGAACGCGGCGAAGCCTCGCCAGTTCGCGATAGCGGCGTCAACAGGAGCCAATGAGCGACCCAGCAAGATGGAGGATGCGATGATCACACCTGGCGAGGCTTCGCCTCCTATCACCAGGTAGGCACCCAGTCCAAGAACGCAGGACTGCAAGGCCAAACGCAGTGCCCTAGAGAGTGCCCCGGTGGCGCCGACGACGTCGGAAAGCCTCTCTTGGTGCCGCAGATATGCGTTATTGATCTCGCCCCAGCGGTGGGCAAGCCGTGCGGAAAGGCCCATCGCGCGTACGACTTCCGCGTTGCGGCGTCCGGATTCGGCGAGATTGCGTTGCGACACCAGCGTCTCGGACGCGCGTGTCACCGATGTGCGGCCAAGAACTTCCGCCATGACCGTGAGCAGCACGACAATGATCGCACCGCTTGTGGACAACAGACCGAGCGCAGGATGCAGGAAATAGATGATCAGCAGGTAAAATGGAATCCACGGAGCGTCGAATATAACAGTCGGCCCCATTCCGGAAAGGAAGCCGCGTAACTGATCGAGATCACGGAGGGGCTGTATCCGGTTCGCATCCTGCCCGCCGATGAGCGGCAAGGACAGCGAGAGGCCGAACACCCTCTGCTTCAAATTCCTATGGACACGATTGCCCACTCGAACCAGCAGGCGCAGCCGCACGAAATCCAGCAGCCCGTAGACAGCGTAAAGACCCAGCATTCCGATGGTGAACCCGACAAGCGTCGGAACGCTCTGCGAAGGTAAAACGCGATCGTAAATTTGCAGCATATAGACCGAGCCGGTCAGGGCGAGAAGGTTTATGACTGCCGAGAAGATGCCGACGCCTACCAGGCCAGGCACGGTCCCAAGCATTGCGCCTCGCAGATCCGACGAACTCCTTCCACCAGGGTTCATAGGCTTCGACCTCCCGTGAGAGATCGTTGCGCAAGCTCACTGGCCCCACTGGGCACCGACAATCTCTTGCTGTTCAGGAGCGTATCCCCTTAGCCTTCTAATATTACGCCCCACTAACATGCTTGGACTTTAGTCAAAATGTAGCAAAATCGTGGCGCTGCCCTCAGAAACCCGGAACCCACATGTCAAATCGGGGGAAAACTGCCGTTCCATGGTATTTGGGCGGGGCTTCATGCCGAGCGGAGCGGCCCAAGAAAACCACCCCCTGCCCTTTTTTCGGGACATTTTCGCGCTTTAGCGCTTCCTCGCAACAACCAGGAAGTGTTGCGCCAGCTGGCCAGGAACGCAAAGCCTTCTGCAGGCCTTCTCGACAGGCTGCATCATCATTTCACAGAACCCTGGCAACAGGTTTCCCGGCCGAGGCAGGTAACCGTACGGTATCGTCTGCTCGACGGTGAATCCCGAGGCAGTCAGGAGGGCCTTGAACCTCGCCGCGCTCAGCGTGTGGCGAATTGTGCGTCCAGACACTCGATTGAGCAGCCGGCACGCCAGGCCGACGGGCGACGTCGCATTCATGTGAACGTTGCACACAAGCCGCCCGCCATCTTTCAGGTGCTCATTGATCGCTTTCAGTGCATGCCATTTCAGTTCATCCTCTGCGTTCAGGAAAAAACGAAATGCGGTTACCACATCGAACGTCATACCCAAATTCTCCCTTGTCAGGTCGACGTGACGCAAACTCACATTGGGCGGTACTTGAGCGCTGTCGAGCATAGTTCTGGAAACGTCGGCGCCAACCACCTCGCTGAAGAGGCCGGCGGCTACCTCGGCGATGCGACCTGTTCCGCATGCGAAATCGAGGCAGTTTCGGCTCGCTCCGCTCAAGGGGCGAAGAACGTTGAGGATCAGGGGCTTTTCGATGTTCTCCCAAAGCGCGCCATAATAGCCGGAACTGTGCGTTTTGTTGTAATGTAGGCCGTAGCCGGGCGCGCAATGGCTGGTCCTATAGCCGTCCGACACCCAGCCGCCCTGCGCATTGCTCTCCTTGCTGGACGTAAATTCCTGCCAATTTCCGGACTCACCGGCGCGCGACCTGGACCGCACAATTCGCGCTGACGGCATATGGGAAGCATAACTTGCAGACTGCGTCATCTGATCCGCGTTCGTTGAGGGTGTCAGGGTCGCTCCCTGGTTGAAAATGCGCCTCACCTTGGATCTCCGTTCAGTTGGGTTCGCCCCCCCGATAGAACAGTAAGGTCCGCACGGACTGCGGCTGACGCCCTATTGGACCGCCACACTTTGCAGTTCACTGCTGAATCTGGCTTCGACAGTATCCCCCGGCAGCACAATCGCATCTTCGTCAACCAACAGCTTGCGCCATTCATTGCCGATCTTGCGCACGATGGTCACCTGGGCCCGTACCGTTTCGCCGGCAATCGGCAATGGCTGTGTGGATGCTCCAGTCGGCTGCAGCTTCTCGCTGGCGGCATGGAGCCTGGCGGTGACATCCGCTAGCCGAGCGTTGGTGTCCTTCAGATCCGTCAGCAAGCCAATCCTTCTTTGATTGTCGTTGCGTTCGTGCTGTCTGACAAAGTCCTCCTGCTGGCGCCGCGCCCTCATCAGCTCGACCGAGGTTTGAAGCGCGCCGCTTGAAGACAGAAGCAACGCGCGCCTGACATCCGCGAGCCGGGTGTTGGTCAGATTGCCTGCATCGAATGCCTTCGTCACTCGCGCCAAATCTTGCTCATCCGCCTTCACGCTCTCGCCCTCGACTTGCTCGCGTTTCTGCAAAACGTCAATTTGCTCGGCAGCGTCCGTCCGGCCCTTCTCCAGAAAATCCTGTTCCTGCCGGAAATCACTCAGCGCAACCTTCAGCGCCTCTGCTTCAGCCTGTGCCATCGCGGCTACAACGCTCGGCGAAAGAGGTGATCCCTGTGGTGTCTTCTTGTCGAAATCCGCCTGGCCCTGAAGCTCGGCGCGAATGCGGGCGGCGTGAAGGTATTCTTTCGTGTAATCTCCCCAGAGCATTTCGTAATCGCGCTTGAGATCGACCGGATCAGGCCCGGCCTGGCCTGCCCGTGATCGCAAAAGACTGAAGCCGCCGGAAACGGCCAGCGCCTGCCGTACAGTCATGAGCGGACGGTAGGCCTGTTGTCCCGGGGTGAGCACATCGCCCGTTACATAGATCGGGCGATAGTCCGCTATGATCGCTGTGACATCGTCGGGCTCGACAGTAACTGTCTGCTCCCGCCCATCAGTCAGACGCACGTGAAAAATCTTGCTTGGCAAGACCTCTTGCATGCGCCTTTGCAGTTGGGACGCCGTCAGGCCTGCGACCATGATCATTCCAGCCTCCGGAAGGGCGATATTGCCATCCATCTGGACTACGGCGCGCTGCGTCCGATCAGGGATCGGCGCTATTCCTATCTCGACCGTATCGCCAGGTGAGAGTTGATAGGGCTCGACCTCGCCTGCGCAAGCCATCGAGGTTAGCGACATCATCACGACTGCGCCAAGAACGTATCGTCTACTGAAGGTCATTTGCGACAATCTCCTTCCGGTCGAACACCGGCTTCAAAGGCCATTCAACACGACTAACGAAATCATATACCGGGCCACCGGGCACGCCCCAGTTGCTGGACCAGACCACCTGGGAGCCGTCCGGAGAGGGAGAGGCATGCGTCTCGCTCCAGTAGTCGAAGGGCGCGTTGTGCGTGTCTGCGACACGGCGGACCTCTCCACTGCCGTCTAGACGCAGAGCAATGACTTGCTGAGCGTAAGGCGCCCAATCCGGGTGCTGCGATAGTTCGGCTGGCGTGCCGCCATAACTCAGAAACACCCAGCCGGGCCTGCCGAGCGACCTGAGTGACGCATGCATGGCCTCGCCATATTTCATCAGCGAGGTAGCCTTGCCATCAGCCAAGCGGCGCTTGATCACCTGATATTTGTCAGGATCCGATTTGCTGATCCCGACATAGATTTCGCTTCCGTCGGAATCGACCGTCATGTCGCCATGGCCTGGTCGATGGTGCTCCATCCACTTCTGGCGCAATATGCCGTCTATGGAGAAGACGAAACTCGCTTCAATTCCGTCCGGTAATTGCTGGGAACACACTATGTTGATTCCGAGTGGTGAGATTGAGCAGGAGCCGGTTGTTCCCGGGAATTCGGCAAGATCGATATCGGGGAATTTCCGCCGTAGCTTTAGATCGTAGCCAAAGACCACCGCTCTGCCGTCATTGTTCGTTGCACGCACCGCAATCCGGCTGCCGTCGCGGCTCGGATTGCCTTTGTTGGGTCCAAATTTGAGGTTGGAGTACGCTGCGGAGGCAAACACGACGTCCTCATGATCGGTACGTGGGGCCCATGTCGCAATCTGCCGGCCCCCGACACAGATCATCAACTCGGGATCAGTGGGATGCCATTCGCATTCGGTCGCGCGGTTGCGGTGGAACAAAGGCAAGTAGGTTTGTCCGTCGAGAAAGCACAGGCCACCGCAGCCATTGGCGATCAGGAGCAGGCTCTGGTCGGCATTCCAAGCCTGTGCGCTTGAGTAACGGTGGGTGCAGTACTTCTTCCCGCATACACCCGCCCCGCCGAGAACGCCCGGTCTGGTGATCCGTGCGAAAACCATGCCAGACCAAGGATCCCTTGTTTCGGGCACATGGCCCGGCAGGTTGTCCACAACCGCGGTGGCCGCCGCCTCCGCTGCCTTGCTTTGACGGCCACCGGCAACGTAGATGTTGGGAGATATGGCACCGGCAGCCAGCAACAGCGCCAACGCATGACGGCCGCCCAGGGTCATGTCATGTAACCCACTTCGCGCCGTACCCGGCCTTCACTAAGGCGCTCGCGCCACCACGTGATTGTTCGCTCCAGCCCATCGCGCAGGCTGGTCTGTGTCCGCCATCCAGTCTCGCGTTCAAAGCGCGAGGAGTCGGCGAGCAAGGCGCGAACTTCGGAATTTTGCGGCCTCAGGCGCCTTTCATCACGACGGACCGGCTTCTTGCAATCGGTCAACTCAAGAACAATGGCCAATACGTCCGAGACGGTCGCAGCGCGTTGGCTGCCAGCGTTGTAGGCGTGGCCGAACTCGAGCTGGGCGAGACCTGCGGTCAGGAACGCTGTCGCGGTGTCTTCGACATAGGTCAGGTCGCGGATCGGGCTGGTATCGCCGACCATGATCGCAGGACATTTCGGGTCGAGGACTTGCCGGATAATGGTCGGCACGATGGCGCGCTCACTCTGGCGCGGGCCATACGTGTTGAAGGGTCGCATGATGACCACAGGGACATCGAACGACCTGGCGTAAGACTCCGCCATCATGTCAGCGCCGATTTTGGATGCCGAATATGGTGACTGTCCCTGCAGGGGGTGTGTTTCGCCGATCGGCATGGTTTGGGCAGTTCCATAGACCTCGCTCGTGGAGGTATGGATCACCCGCTCCGTCTCCCATAGGCGCGCCGCTTCGAGGACGTTCACCGTGCCCAGGATGTTGGTTTCCACATAGGACTGGGCAGCGGCGTAGGAATATGGAATCGCAATAAGCGCCGCCAGATGAAAAACCGCGGCTTGGCCGCGCATGATCCGGTTAAGGAACGCACTGTCGCGGACGTCACCACGGACGAGCCTCAACTGGCTGCGGATGGTGTCCGGCAGATCGTCTAGCCATCCATGGCTGTCGAAGGAATTGTAAAGGGCAAGGGCTGTGACATCTGCCCCGTTGCGAACAAGCGCCTCGGTGACATGCGAACCGATGAATCCGTCCGCGCCGGTCACCAGGACTTTCTTTCCATTGTAGCTCATCACTGCGCATTCCCTTGGCTGTTTGGAACGCTTCCCTTGGATATTCAAACGTCGATCGGCGGTACCGGAACCCAACCGACCACTGCCAGCACTCCCCGCACCATCCACGCGAGGTCGGAGACGATGGTGCGTCGCGGATAATATGAGAGGTCCAGTGTTGCCTTGGCGGGGAACATGACTTCCCGGTAGAACACGATCGGATCTACGGATTGGGGGAAGTAATGCGCTTCGTGCCGAAAAACGACCTGGGCTGGTCCCAGCAGGCCTGGCTTGTATTGCAGCACGGCCCTAAGCTCGCCCCGGAAACAATCGGCGAAAGCCAGGCTCTCGGGCCGTGGGCCGACGATCGCCATTTCGCCTTTGAGGACATTCCACAGCTGCGGTAGTTCGTCCAGCTTCGTCGCTGCGAGAAAGCGGCCAACGGTGGTCATGCGTGTATCGCCCACGACCGTCAGCGCAAGGCCTTGAGAGCCGCAGTTCACACCGAATTTGCGAAATTTGTACATGCGGAAGGTTCGGCCGCCGGCCCCGATGCGGGTCTGAGCGAACAAGATCGAGCCACCGCCCTCGAGCAGAAGCGCTCCGGCGATCAGCAGCATCAATGGCGCCAATGCGACGGTAGCGATGCCCGCCACCGCAAGATCGATTGCGCGTCTCGCAAAGCCGTGATCAGGATTTGGAACGAACATCCGGTGAAAGGCAGGGTCTAACGCATTCATGCAGCAGTTCCTCTTTGGGCGCCTGCTTTGAGCGCGCCTGTTTTGAGCGCGGCTGCCAGGGCAGCCACGACTGATTCGGCGGCGGCGGAAGTGATCTGGGGGTGCAGCGGAATTGTGAGCTCTCGCTCAGCGAAATCCTCTGTTCGGGGCAAACTCACGCCGGGAAAGCGCTCGCGGTAGAACGTCATTTGGTGCACCGGCGGGTAGTGGATGGTGGTCTGTATGCCCTGTGTCCGCAGCTCGTCGATGACATCCTGCCGGCTCGCGTAGCGCGGCAGGACGATCGGCATGATGTGGTAAGCCGACGTCCGGGGTTCGCTAAATGGAATGACAATGGCTGGGCAACGGTCCGCGATCAGGCGTCGGTACAAGACAGCTATGATACGCCTGATTTCGTTCCACTCTTGCAGGTTCTGCAACTGAACCAGCCCTATTGCCGCTCGCATCTCGTCCATTCGGTAGTTGAACCCGAGCATCGTGACATCATATTGCGGCGTACGACTGTTCAGCCGCTGATGCGTCCCCGTGGTCATTCCGTGCCCGCGGGCCAGGCGAACCCTGTCGAGCAGATCGGGGTCACGTGCGATCACGGCGCCCCCTTCGGCCGTTGTCATGTTCTTGTTGCCATAGAAGCTGAACGCGGCCGCGGCGCCGAATGTCCCGACTTCCCTAAGCCCGGGCGCGTGCGCAGCGTCCTCGATGATATGCAGCCCGCGAAGCCGGGCGAACCGCTGCCATTGTTCCCGATCGGGGAGATACCCGGCGAAGTGAACGAGAATGACCGCTTTCGTGCGCGTCGTGCACCGCGCTTCGGCTTCCGCAACCGAGATCAACGGCACGTCGACGGACTCGATATCGACGAAGACCGGCGTCGCCCCTACATACAGCACCGCATTCGCCGTCGCCACGAACGTCAGCGAAGGAACCAGTACTTCGTCGCCAGGGCCGATGCCCAAAGCATGGAGGAGAAGATGGAGCGCTGCGGTGCAGGAACCAACCGCAACGCAATCTCGCGCGCCATGCATGCCGGCAAAGGCCTGTTCGAACTCTCGTACCCTGTCCCCCATCGTAAGCCAGCCGCTATCAATCACCTGCGACAGGGCTGCCTTCTCTGGCACGCCTAGGATCGGGGCGCTCACCAAGAGCATTTTGACCTCCTGAAAGCCTTGTTAGTGGCTAGACCTCTGCATCAGACTTTCATGCGGCTGCAGCGGCAGCCGCGACCTCGATTGAGGACGACTGATCTTCCCAGGCAATTGCCTGTGCATTCTGGAAGTCATCGACACGACCGATGTCGAGCCAAAGACCGTCATGCTTGTAAACATGCACGGTCGTGCCGCCCTGCATCATCTGCAGCATCAGGTCATCGAACCCAAATGGGATCCCGGACGGAATGAACCGCAGGACATCTGGGTTCATGCAGTAAATCCCCATGCTGACGAGATGGGAAAGCGTCGGCTTTTCCCGGAAGAGCTGGACGGTATTGTCGATCTCGTCGATGACCCCGAAGTCCATCTTGATATGACGGCACGCCGTGGCAATCGTAACGGGATCCCTATGCAAGCGGTGCGCGGCTACAAACCGGCTCAGGCTTAGATCTGTGAGGACATCGCCGTTCAGAACGACAAATGTTTCGTTCAGTTCATCCCTAATCAGAGAGAGAGGTCCGACGGTGCCGAGTGGCTCCATTTCCTGGGTATATTTGATCTTCAAGTTCCATTGCGATCCGTCGCCGCAGACGCTACGGATCAAATGTCCTAGATACCCTGTCGTAATATATACCTCTTCAATGCCGTTGCGCCGCAGCCACTTCAAAAGCAACTCAAGAACAGGCCGGGCCCCTATCGGCATTAATGGTTTCGGCAGGACCGATGTAAACGGTCGAAGGCGCGTACCCATCCCACCACATTGAATCACCGCTTTCATTCGATCCTCCTGATCTGCAGTTGGCTTTGTTCGGGATCGGTGTTCCATTGTCCGGCCAGGGCACCCCCTCAAATCCGGCCAAACCTCGGCGGCAATCCGAACATCATATGCGAAAAGGTATGTGACAGCCGGGGCGGCTGTCGTCGTGCATTCGAATGGTAGGGATTCAAAACGTTCAAGGTATTAGATGGCCACGAGATCAACAGCCTACAGAAGCGCGATTGGGCACTGATCATGACGCCGATAAAACGAAAGCAGTTGCTTTCAAGAAAGCTGCGATCCGCCAGGGCCGGACCGGCCTACAGGTCCGGCGACAGCGGGTGGCGACATAACAGATGCCACATGATTACGATGGTCCTGAACAGCTGGCTTGGACCCAGAGATGGGAAACCGGCATCGTTTTGCGGACAGGCACCGCACGCCAGGGTTAAAAATCTATGGATGAGCTTCGCAATTTAGTATTATATTAGACGTTCTGGATGTGCGTGGATGGGACGCTGCGGACATCACTGTGATGCGTTGACCAGTGGATGGCCGCCATTTTAGGACCACCACGGATTGTCGATCATAGGCGAATGGGAGGTTCCAGCGGGTTTTCTCGTCGGGAACCGAGTAACGCGTTGGGGTAGTTGCATGGCTCGGATCGTCATTGCCGACGATCACGGCTTATATCGGCGTGGTCTCCGGCTGGCACTCATGGCTGGAATTCCAAGCGCCGAAATATTCGAAGCTTCGTGTTTCGATGCCGCGGTCAATCTTTTAGAGGAGCAGGCGTCCATCGATCTTGCGATCCTCGATCTGAACATGCCTGGGCTGTTCCATCAGGAAGTGCTCAGCGACTTTATGGCTGCCTATCCTGACACTCGCTTTGCGATCGTTTCCGGGGATGATTCCCGCTCGGAGATACTGACCGCGCTTTCGATCGGACTTCACGGGTATATCGTCAAATCGCAGAGCGACGAAGAAGTCGTGCTGGCTGTAAACGAAATCCTCGCTGGCCGGATCTATGTGCCATCTCTCCTATCTCGAACGTCTGCCGACCAGAGATCGCATGCCCCCCCACCTCCGGTTCAAAATGCCAGCCGCCGGCACGAGGGCTCGGGCGACGTCGCTAGGCTGACGTCTAGACAGAAGGACGTCCTCAAGCTGATGGCAGAGGGGTACTCGAATAAGGAGATTGCCCGCAATCTGGACATTGCCGAGGCGACAACGAAAATCCATGCCGCAGCCGTGCTGCGTGAGCTTGGGGTTAGAAACCGTACCGAAGCAGCTGTGTTGCTCCAAAGCTGGCTTACGAGACAGGCGAGTTGACGCATGCCCCTCGAACCGGCCCGAGTTTGCTTGCAGGAAATCGCAGCAAAGGGCCCACACCATCGGTTAATTGGTCGGCTTCGACTTGGAGGGGCTCTATTGCAGTCCAAATTCCTCAATTTCTTTGCGCGATACACGCAGCGAATATCGAAGGCCATCTTCGGTTATTTCCATATTCGGGGAATGCCCGACAAGCGGCGTGCTGTCCACACCGATTATCAGTGACCCGAACCCGCGGCGTACGACTTTTGAACTCTTCCGTCGGCCCGATTCCACCCAATCGAACACGAGGTCGTCGCCTTCGTCCTCGGATGCAAATCGCCACTTAACTTCGACCTTGCCATTCGGGTCACCCAGCGCACCATGTTTCACCGAGTTTGTCGTCAACTCGTGAAGGATCATCGCCAAGCCCTCGGCGGCGCCGCTTGGCACAGTGAGGGAAGGTCCACTGATCGTAATGTCGCGTGTCTCCTTGAAGGGCTGCAATTCCCGGTCCACGAGTTCATGGAGCATCCCTGACAGGTTGGCATGACGAGAAAGGATGCGATGGGTCGCCTCCAGTGTTCGAATCCAATCGATCAACATCTCCTTGTATTTGGCAACATCATTGTCGGGAGTATCGATCATGTTGACCAGAGCTCTAATCACTGGAAACACATTGCTGAACCGATGGCGCTCTTCGCGCATTATGCGCTCGCGTCTCTTTACGGCGGCGCGAAGCAAAGTTGTTTGTCGACGTTCGGTCAGATCCGCCGCCACCCCGATGCGCATTTTGCGGTCGCCGTGCTCTTCCTGCCGTCCACGCAATGCAATCCAGCGTGTGTGACCATCCACTTGCCGGACGCGAATCTCGACGTCAAAGTTCAATGCCGATGAAGGCTTTGCCGAGGCGGACAACTTCGGCCAGTCGACGGGATGGATTACGGCCGAGAGTTCTTCCAAGCGGCGGACTGGGGCCGGAGGCAGACCAAGGATGTCCCAGAACTTGCCGGAGCCGGCGACTGTCCCATCCTCAATGTCTATTTGCCATGTGCCCAGGCGCCCGGCAGATACGGCGAGATCGAGCCATTCCTTCTGAGCCCGAAGGGCCTCGCGTGCCGCTTGTCGCTCGGAAATATCGTCAACCACCACGAATACGCTCTCATTTGGCGCCTCGTCCGGCCGCGACGAAGACAGGGCCAGGTGAGCCCAAAATGCCGTGCCATCCTTGCGCAAAACGCGGATATCCGTCGCCGACGCGGTCCCATTGCCCAAATCTTGCAAAAGCTTCCGCACAGTACCTCGATCGTCGGGGAAAATGAGTTCCTCCAGCTCCAGTTGGGCAAGTTCCTTGTGCGCGTAGCCGGTCATCTCCAAAAGCCGTCTGTTCGACTGCAGCAGTTCGCCATGGCGATTGGTATTAGCAAAGCCCAAGGCGGCAGCATCGATGGCAGCGAGCCTCGCTTCTGCCACCCTGAGCGCGCCGTGCAGATCTTGTCGCAGGCGGTGGAACACGGTTGCGATCAGGCTACCCGAACCCAGAAGGAAGACGGCCCCGGTCCAGTCTCGACCAGTGAGGTGACCGTCCAACAGGTGTCGCATCCACAAGCCGGCGACCGCCATCAGAAGCGTTGCTGCGATGGCAACAAAACGGCCCTCAAGATACACGATGACAACGGTTATGGGGATAAACGCAACAAGCGGCAACGGCTGGCCGCCATATACCGTACTTATCGCCTCGAATGCTATCGATGCTGCAAACACCAAAAGCGAAGCTAGATGAGCCCACGTAGTGCTCGACACATTCGATTTGAGCCAGCGCAGGTCCGAACCCATGCGCAAAGACTACAACTTTCGGTCTAGTCCGTCGAGACTAGGCCGAAGGGGTGGCACCTAATCCCAATGCCCGATTGCCATGACTTTGCCGGCGAATAAAATCATGGTGTCAGGAGCGCTCTTCAGAAAGATATATCCAAGAGACGCTGCGGAAAAACCATTCGCAGATTTCTCGCAGTATGTGGAAATTCAAGTTGAAGCAGCAACTTCATCAGATTTGATTTGCGTCAGTAGCAATGGGTTGGGTGGAAGCGATGACACTGATTGAAACGCGAAACGATGCGCTTGCAGGCAGGCAATACATTGTATTGAACGATACCCGCCACGAAAGGCCGATAAGCCTTGTGGACCGACCGGACGCAAGGGTCGGCGGATCTCGACGACGCAGCCTGGAATCCATCACCGGCATGCTTGATCGTATGGGTTGCGGCTATCTCGTCCTGGACCGAGACAAGAAAGTAATAGAATGGAACGCTGCCGCTCGGGACACCCTCGCACGCCAGGGCGAAGCAACTGATACAGCCGTCGAGCTTGCTGCCGGGTTGAGGCGGCTGGTCGCGAATGTTCCGGTCCACCTCCAGCCGGGCTCACTCTCATGGGTAGTGATCCACAGCAGAGGCGACAGGCCGGTGACCATGAACGAGACGGGCGTCGTTACACCGGACGGGACAACCGTCGTCGCATTGCTGGACCGGGATAACAAATCGGCGGCCAACCCTCGCACGTTGCAAAGGATGTTCGGTTTGACCAGCGCGGAAACGCAGTTGGCGCTACGCCTCGCCCATGGCGACGCGCCCCTGGAGATCGCCCGTAGCTGGCATCTCAGTCGCACGACTATTCGCTCTCAGCTCGCCTCGCTGTTCGCCAAGACCGACACGAGGCGTCAGGCGGAACTAGTGGCTCTTTTGGGGCGCATTTCGGTTTTGCCATGAGAAATCGACTGCTGTCTGCATCCGCTTTGATTCAGACAGCGGCGGCCCGCATTGAGCGCGCTGTCGCGTAGATCACAAGGCCGGCGGCGCCATTTCCGATCGTTCAAGCGCTGCCGAGATAGCGCGGAACGCGGAACCTGGAAACGGGAGTGACTTGCCATGGCCGAAGCAGATTCGAAGGTCAACAAGCTGGCGGATATCGTTCACGGGCTGCAGGATGGTGCTGCGTCGAACCTTCCGCACACGGGGCCGATCATCGTCACGGGCGCCGCTGGGTTCATCGGATTTCATGTTGCGTCACGCCTTTTGCGGCTCGGCGCCGAGGTCATCGGCGTCGACAACTTCACGCCTTACTACGACCTGAAGCTGAAGGAGGCGCGATTTACACGGCTCTGCGCCGAGCCGAGGTTCACGCCGATGCGCTTCGACCTAGCGGACCGGTCGCTGGTGAAAGCGCTGTTCTGCGAATTCCAGCCATCGCACTTCGTGCATCTGGCCGCCCAGGCCGGGGTACGTCATTCGCTCGTCGACCCGCATGCCTATGTGGAGTCAAACATAGTCGCGTTTCTCAACGTTCTGGAGGGCTGCCGACACACCGGCGTCAGCCATCTCGTTTATGCCTCGTCGAGCTCCGTATATGGCGCCAATCGACGCATACCCTTTTCCGAGCATCATGGTGCCAATCATCCGGTGAGCTTCTACGCCGCCACCAAGGCCGCCAACGAGTGCATGGCGCATTCCTACAGCCATCTGTTCGGCTTGCCCGCAACCGGACTGCGCTTCTTCACCGTCTATGGTCCCTGGGGCAGGCCCGACATGGCTGTCTATACTTTCACCCATGCCATCGCCGAGGGCCGAACGATCGAAATCGCCAATGCCGGGCGCGTATGGCGGGATTTCACCTATATCGACGACATCGTAGAGGGGGTTGTTCGCGTGCTCGCCAAACCACCGTGTCAGGATCCCGATTGGGACGGTCGCGCTGCCGATCCTGCCACCAGTTCGGCGCCGTATCGGCTCTACAATATCGGCAATGATCGGCCTGAAGAAATCAACCATCTGATCGCGCTCATCGAGACGGCCCTTGGTCGCCGCGCCGTTCGCGTCAACGTACCTTTACCACCAGGTGACGTCCTGGAAACCCGCGCCGATGTCAGGGACCTCCGCCGCGCCGTTGGCTTCGCACCGGCGACAACACTGGAGGACGGCGTGCAACGTTTCGTGGAATGGTATCGGGAATTCCATGCACGCCCTGTGGGGCAGGTGCGACCAGCTGGCCTTCCGGCAACGGCATAGTGAGCACAACGCCGCCATTTCCTTGGTGTGACAGGGTGGCGGCTCGCCTTCAATCTGTCTTGGGATACGCCGGCACTGGAAGGGGCCCAAGCTGCCGTCCTGTACTGTGCCCGACCCCCAAAAGGCGCCGCGCATAGCGGGTGAGCGGCTTCTCGAACAGACGATGGGTGATAAATGCCACGCCGAGGGTTATCGCCAAGGCCGAACCGATGAAGGCCCACGGACCGAGCACAAAGATCAACCCTGTACGCCAGAACAATATGCGCATGGCGCGGATCACGAATGGATGCATGAGGTAAAGAGCGTATGACGCATCGCCAACGCCAGCGGCCCACCTCGCCGCCACGCTGTCATGCCTCAGTTTACCCGGCGGTGCCAAGGCAGCACTCCAAACAATTAGAGACGCCGGAATGCCATACACGACAGAGCGACCAAAGCCGGCCGAGATATCGGGAAACGCCGCCGCAAGCATCAGGGCACCCAGTCCCGTTGCGGCCATACAGGCCCTGATTGGGCCGGAAGGCCGCAGGCCTGAGGCGCACATGACCCCGATCATCGCGCCGAAAGCGAATTCGAGGATGATCGGATTGGTCCAGAAACCCCAGGGCTCAGGCAAAGGAGCCCCAAGGGCGCCCGAGAGCACCATCCCAACCAGGATCGCGAGCAGGACCGTAACTGCCCACCGCATGGGCAGCACGATCGTCGCCGTGAACAGCACGTAAAACAGCATCTCATAATTGAGCGTCCAACCCAACTCGTAGACCGGCTGAACGACGCCGTCAGGGCGACTGGCCGGAACGAATAAGTAGGATTCGACTACAAACCTGAAATCGACGTAGCTCTGGTTGAGAAGATTTGGGGCGGCCACCGCTACCGCAATGTAGAGCGAGGTGAGCGCCCAATATAGCGGGACAATTCGCGCGATCCGGCGGGAAATGAAGAGACGCGCGCCCCCGGGCTTTGCGAACAGCTGTCGCGACGTATGCACCATGATAAGCCCGGAAATCACGAAGAAAATATCGACTCCAGCGCTCCATGGTATCGGATTCCAGCTCTGAAAGGTGCGGCCGGCCTGTAATTCCAGGGTGGCCGCATCATGCTGGGCGTGTCGCAGCGCGACCGAACTAGCCGCGAGGGCGCGCAGGACCTGGACCTGGGTGAGGGTTTCGCGTTGGCTGCGCTCGACAGGCGTCGATCTCTCCGAGCGACGGCGCACTGCAGGCGCCGAGGCGCTCGCCATTCGGGCTTGTTCCATGGATGCTCCGCAGATTGTGAGCACACCGTGGTGCACCTCCGAAACTGATGCATCCTTCAAATGACGGACACCGCCCGCAAAGTATCGGCTGCCCGCGGGGACGCGGGTGTCCGGAACAGGTATACGCCGAAGCGTTTGCGCAGCCCTATGGCCTTTGTGCGATCCGGGCTTCGTGACTTCCTGCCCGAACGACGGCGATCACCGTAGCGAAAACAGTGGTCTCATTTGCTCGCCCTCAAGAACCAATGCCATTGACGGGCATCGACCGCGCTCGGCCTCATCGACAGCAAGGCAAAAACCAAGCCTGGCATGATTTTCAGTCGCTTGCGGATATAAACGGCCATGGCAATGCTCCAGATGCTCAGTGCAAGTGCCACACCCACCGCAGCGCCAAGCAGGCCGTACACCGCAACTCCGGCTGCACAGGCAATTATATTGGCCACAGCACCCGCTACCATCGTCGTTGCCGCAGCCCATTCATTTCCAGTCATGGTCAGGAGATTCTGTTGGGGCCCGCACAGCGCGACAAAGACATATCCCAAAATCAGAACCCGTGCGATCGGCGCTCCCGCGCTATAACCCTCACCGAAATAGCTCAAGAACGGCTCGACTATCACCATCATTGGGACGGCCACCAGGATGGCACCGCCAGCAGAAAGCAGGGTTGCGCGCGCGAACAGCTGTTGTAGGCCTCTGCGATCGCCTCTGACGTAGAGATCGGCTGCTGTTGGCGAAAACATGGTTGCCACGGCGATACGGGACAGGCCCACGAGCATCGCGACATTCAAGGCCAGCGCGAAAATACCCGCTTCAGCAATATGGCTTGTCCAGCCCAAAACCAGGACTCCTGCCCGACTGACGAAAACATCGAGCCCAGTGATGAGCATGAGCGGGGGGACGGCAAGCCACCATTCCCTCGAGGCATAACTTGGCTTGGCGTGTCCCAGGCCGGGTGGTTCAAACCTCCTCGCGATGATGAACACCAGCGCCGCTGTGAAAGCGGAACTCACAAGCACCGCCAGCGTCACCGAGGGCGCATCCACTGTTCGAAATCCCGACAATGCCAGGAGCGCTACCAACACGAGCAGGAGCCCGTCTCGCATGATGCGCTCCGGCAACAACGCCGAGACAACGCCGCCGAAAGCACGCACAAGCGTGGCTCCGAGAGCATAGGCCGTAACCAAGGGCACAGCCATCATGCCGAGCACGATGCTTGTCTCAAGCCCTCTTTCCGTTGGATCTGAAAGGAACAGGACGGACGCAGCGCCGATCATCCCGAACAAGGTTGCCGCTATCAGCGATCTCTGCAGCGCAAATCTTATCACGCCGCGGGCCAGATCAAGCCTGCCACTGGCCCTATAGGCCGGGAGGAAACGCAACAATGATACATTAAAACCAAGCGTTGCCAGATAGGCGAGCACTGACGTCCAAGCCTGAACGTAGGAATAGATGCCGTAGTTGTGAGGTCCGATAAGGCGTGCAATTGCCAACTGGGCAAGACTGGTCAAACCAGCGCCACCAATATAGATCAGCAAGGCGAATATGCTTGCCCAAGCGAGCCGCGAGCCCATGTCCTTGTTGCGCGGCGGTGCGGTTGCTGAACCAGTTACATCTGCGCGATGAGCCGGCAACTCAATTTGCTTTTCGCCGACCGCCCTATCGAAGCGCGACAATGCAGAAAGTATTTGTCTCTCAATCCGACAAATACTTTTAAAGGTCGATGGACCATCGGTGTTTTCGACGGAGATGATTTCCCGGCCAGATGTTGTCAGGAGGTCATGCATCGCTTCAAAAACGGCGAACGAGCGCATGTTCACGTTCAAGTCGGCCTCGAAAATCCGTTCCGCCGGCGGCTCAAGCTCCATCCGCCGACGAAGGCGACTTTCCACGACCGCAGCTGGCACCAAGAGCCTGACGGTGAGATCGGCCGCCGGTGCGAGGCTGAGCGCCTTTTCCAGCGCTCTGGGGTTGGTGCTCCCATTAAACATCGCAAGCGAACCAATCGCTTGAACATATCCTTGATCGAAAATTATAATTTCGGGCGATTGCTCAGCAGACTTCCAGCAACGCGAAAGGTGCAGGATGTATCGCCAGATTCGCGCGCGCCAAATTCGGTTTCTTGGCGGTATCATCCTCACCATTGCAAAGGAACTGGAGATATCATCGGCTCGCCCTGCCGAAAAAAGCAGTATTCTGGCGGTTGAAAATATCGCCGATACGATCCGTGATATGAACAGAAAGATTCCGAGATCATATTTGGCCGCCTTGGTGCTTGGCTTGTAGCTGAGAGCGACCTTGGCGTGATAGCCTTTCCCGCGCAGCTGCTGCGCAAGCGCATGTGCGAAGGTTGTTTTGCCGGATCCTGGAGGTCCGAAAAATTCAATGATCATCGTGTAGCTGGCTCGATTTAGGGGCGCGATCGCTCCCTGGAGCTTCTGTTGAAGATCGCACACGCATCTTCAAACCCTCTCCAACAGAAGATCGGCGTTGTCTCCGAGCCTGGAGCCGGCTAGCCTCTTCAGGTTCACCCGGGTGAGCACACTCCCTACTGGAACGGTGGCGGATCCGCCGGCCCCTATTGCATCCAGAGCACCACGGGCAATGCTGCGCCTCGTCCTTGCCCAGCGAACGGCAAAAAGCACCGAATCGGCCCAGCGCTTGAGCAGCCTGGTTTCAGGCCCCCCGAGGCCCAGGGGACCGTTCATGATGACCACGTCGTAGGCCGAACGCAGCTCCTCGGTGAACTGGCATTTGTCGACGGTGGACAGAAGCGTCAGGAGATCATCGGAAGGTGCTGGAGCGGCCATGAGGTCGATACCGATTTCCGGCATCCTCGTAATTGCATCCTTCAGCACGCAACGTTCATTCACATAGTCGCCGAAGGAGTTCCGGGCCTTGTCGGTGCTGAATTCACCACGAAACCCGTTCGTGAGCCGTACATCCTTGCGATCGAGATCGAGGAAAAGCACTCTTCCTCCCAGCCGCGTTGCCGCCAGCGCCAGGCTCCATGCCAACTCGGTCTTGGCATCGTCCTGGATGCTGGACGTCACGAGAATGATATGCGGCGGCTGCCCCTTCCCCTGAGTTGGCGCCGCAGTGACGAGCAGCGAAGTCACGGCGCGGCTGAACGGCAAGTTCTGCTGGCTCAGAACCAGATGCCGCAGCTTTCTGGCATTAAGTCCCGCAACCCTGGGAAGCAGTCCTACGCACGGGACCCCAAGCTCGGTCTCGGCTTCGGCTTCACTGCGCAAGGTTTGGTTGAAACCGTTGCGGACCAGGACAATGACCGCCCCCATGAGACCAAAGACGACCATGCCGGGGGGAATCAGGAAAATCGGCGACAATGTCACGGGGGTCGACGGCGGCCAGGCGGTCGAAAGGACTGCTACGCCTGGCGAAGGAGCGGCGATGCGACGTATCAGATCCTGCTGCCGGCTCAGGAGTTCGTTGTAATGCTGCGTCACGATGGCTACCCTAGGCTCAAGGGAACGCAGCCCCGAAAGTTGGCTCGCCGTGTCGGCCACGGCCGCGTCGAGCATCGCCTTGCGACTTTCAAGAGCCGTAGCCTGAGACCGGTAGACATTTGCCTCGGCAGCGATTCGGGCAACGCTTTGCTCCATTTCGCGGGCGATCGCGTTGCGCAGATCGCCGTCGGCGGCGGCACCCGACTGGCGTGTCACCAGGTCCGTCAACACGGGCGACCCGATTTCTTCAGCGATGGCCGTGACCGGGGCGCCCGCCTTGCGCAGGTCCTCAATACGGCGAAGGCGCGCTTCCGACGCGGAAAGACTGGCTTTCGATAGGAATATCTGCCGGCCGAGTTCCGCTGTCTCACTGGCTGCGTTGTTGGCCGCAGTCTGATCGACGGCGCCATGCGTGAGCCGGTATGTCTCCAGCCGATCTGTCGCTTCGACAAGATCCCTTTGTACTTGCGGAAGGCTGGCGACTATCGAATCCAGATTAACCTGATCCGATGCCCGGCTTTTTTGTACCAGATCTTGAATGTAGACCTGGGCAAACGTGTTCGCGACAAGTGCCGCACGCGCCGGACTTGGATCGGTGAAGCCGATGGTGATGACGCGTGATCGCAGCTCTTGTCCGACCCTCATTCCGTTGCGTAGCGCCTTCAGCTCGGGCGCGTCCGCTGCGTCCGGATTTTCCGCCACCGTGTTATCCTGTCTCCAGGCCCTGCTCAGGAGATCGATGAGGAACGAGCCAGCCGCGGGCGGGACGGCATTGACGACGGTCTTTCCGTTACCGTCGACTGGTTGGGCTTTGCGCAGTGCTGCCAGGACCCGACGCAGGTGGCCTTGCGAGGAGAGCATCGTCAGATGATCATCGATGTTCGATTCCAGCGAGTCCTGGGCGGATGCCACGCCGCCCGAAGCACTGCTGCTCGGGGCATCGATAATGACCTGGGTCGTTGCCTCGAACAGCACCGGGCGGGTGAAGCCTGCCAGTCCGGCCAGGATGCCGCCCAGAAGGGCCATGGCAAGCAAGAACCATTTTCGCGTCGTCAGGATGATGACGAGCTGGTGGAAGGGTGACGATTGCGTTGGCTCGCGTGGCGGCCGCATCAAGCGCAGATTGGTTTCAAGTGTCCCAACTTCCATCTGCTTGGCGCGCGGACGCCGGGCGCGGTTGGCTATGGAACCTTCCATCTCAATCCCCTGTCAGTTCGATATGGTAAGAAGGGTGCGTGGCGACCGTCGATGGCCGCATGGCTTCGTTGCGCCACGCCTGAAACATGAGCACCGGCCACAGGTCGCGGAAATTATCTTGGCTTCCATGCAGATGATTGCGCCAGCATGCGTCGACCTTCTCATGGTCGATGACCCCGTCCCCGGACCGGCCGATCGTGGCAATGATATCGGTTGCCCAGCCGCGCAAGGGCCCTTTCAACCAAGTCCCGACCGGAACGTCGAAACCTTGCTTGGGCCGGTCGACCAGTCGGCGTGGTACATAACGATCAAGCAGTCGGCGAAGCAACCATTTGCCCTTCCCGTTTCGGACTTTGGCACGGGCTGGCAAGCGCCAGGCGAATTCAACGACGCGATGGTCCAGGATCGGGCATCGCCCCTCGAGGCTGTTGGCCATGGTGGCTCGATCGAGCTTCACCAAAATGTCGCCCGGTAGATAGCCTTGCATGTCGGCGAATAGGAGACGCGAGAGCAGGCCGTCGAGCTTTGTCGTGTCGGTAGCTGCTGTCGGCGGCTTGCTATCAACAAGGTCATTGGCTGAAGATTTTGTCAGTTGCAGAAAGAGTTCGTCCTCATCTCGCGCCGCGAGCAGGCGGGCAAGGCGAGCCAGGCGGTCACCGCGCAAGCCATGCCGCATATTCGCCGAAAGCGGCAGATTGCCGAAGATATCTTTCTGAGAGGCCTGGGCCAGCAACCCAGCCCCCGATGCCAACAGCCGGCGAAATGACAATGGCAGCTCATGCTGCTTTGTGAGGCGGGTTGCCAGGAAGTGTCGAGAATAGCCTGCGAAGCACTCGTCGCCACCATCGCCTGAAAGCGCCACGGTTACGTGTTGCCGCGCGAGGCGCGACACCAGCAGCGTCGGTATCTGCGATTCATCGGCAAACGGCTCGTCCCAAATCCGGGGCAGCTCCGGAACGACCTCAAGCGCAGCGGCCGGCGAGAGATGAAGTTCCGTATGATCGGTGCCCAGATGGCGAGCAACCGCGGCCGCATGGGGAGCTTCATCAAACCCACCTTCGCCGAACGCTATGGTGAACGTACGAACGGGGTTTCGGGACTGTGCCTGCATCAGGGCGACGACAGTCGAGCTGTCGATTCCGCCCGACAGAAAGGCGCCCAGCGGCACATCTGCAATCATTCGTTGCTTGACGGCCAGGCGGAGCAGACTGTCGAGCTCGGTCGCGAGGTCCTCGTCGCTGGCGGCTATCGGATCGCGCTGTCCCTTGCCGGCGACATCGGCCAGCGACCACCAAGGGTGAATGCGATGCGCAAGCGAACCGGTGCCTCGGGCGTCGGCGAATTGCGCCGCAGTGACCGACAGGACTGATCCAGGCGGCAGCTTGAACACGCCCTGCCAAATGCAACGGTCATCCGGCACCCAGCCGTTGGAAACCATCGTCGTCGCCGCATCGACATCGAGTTCCGGGGTGAAGCCTGGGAAGCAAGTGATCGCCTTCAACTCCGAGGCGAAGACGAGCGCGTCACGTGTTAAGGCGACGTAGAGTGGCTTCTTGCCCATTCGGTCGCGGGCAAGCTGAAGCGTTCGGTTCTTCAGGTCCCACAGCCCGAAAGCAAACATGCCAGCGAAGCGCGCGAGGGCCGCATCAAGGCCCCAGCTTTCGATCGCGCACAGCATGACCTCCGTGTCGCTGGCGCCGCGGAAATGATGGCCCGCCCCTTCCAGTTCACGGCGCAGATCGCGAAAATTGTATATCTCGCCATTGAAGGTGATGACATACCGACCGCTCGCGGAGAGCATTGGCTGGCGACCCGCTTCGGACAGGTCGACGATGGCCAGTCGCCGGTGGCCGAAGGCTACCCCCCCTTCACGGCTCACCCAGAAGGCCTCACCGTCAGGTCCGCGATGACGAAGCGCCGTCGCCATCGGCCCGATGGCCCTGAGCGCACTTGCGTTGGCTGCATCGGGCGCCAACAAAATTCCGGCGATCCCACACATTCTAGCATCTCCTCTGGCGAACAATCGCGGGGATCGCTTCCGACGTCCCAGCGACAAGGCAGAGGGTCAGACAGAACCACACGATCGGATGGCGGATGACCAAATGCGGAGCACTGAAGGCGGCGATCGATGCCACGAGCGCCACCAGAGCATCCAGCTTCGCCCGCCAGGCGGACAACGCAGCTGAGCCGAAGATCCACATCAGGGCTAGAACCGAAATCAGGCCGCCCTGAGTGTAGAGATCCAGGATGGTGCTGTGCGCCTCGAAGGGCCGCGGCAAAAACTGTTGATTGACCACGGGGGGACTATCTAGGTGCGGGCCCGGACCCAGTCCAAGCGATCCCGATCGTGCCCCCTTCTCCAAGGCTGCATTCCAGAGATAGAGGCGAAGCGCCGCGGTTTGGGCAGTCGCTTCCCCGCCCTTGTCTTTGGTCAGGCTCTTGGCGAAGTCTTCGGCGCTGGAGGCCTCGCTGAGGGCATAGGGCGCTATAGACAGGGCCAGCGGCAGGAAGCCAACGGCCATCAGGACGGCAAGCTGCCTTGAAAGGCTCGCCTTATTGCCGTCGCTCGTCAGCCAGGCCCGGACCCGCAGCCCGAGAAGGATCAGACAAGCCAGGGCCGTGGTATAAAGGTAGGTATCGCTTTTTGTCAGCCTTCCGACGTAAATGGTGAATATGAGGCTGCATAGGGCAAGGCATCTTCCCCATTTATTGCTGGTGGTTGTGGCAAGATGCAAGGCCAGTGGACCGAGCAGGGCGCAGTAGAGCGCAAGCTGGTTCGGATTGTCGGACCATCCGCAGAAGCGGTCCCAGTACCAGGGCTCGACCCCAGCCTGATGGAGCCAGCCGAAGCCAAGTCCTACCTGAATGATGAAGCCCGCATTCGCGATAGCAACCATCCACCAGGCGATACGACGCAAACGGAAAGACGCGTTGGGCTCCGCAGCGGCCAGACAGGTGACGCACGCCAACAGCACATAGGCCAGCGTGTCGTGCAACAACGGATCCAGGAACAACGTGGTTGTCAGAAAACCGATGATGTAACCCACGCCCATGGCAAGCGCCAGGATCAGCCAGAAAAGCCCAAGCTTGGCCAGGGCCGGCGTAACCTCCAGTTGGCCGCCAGCAAGGATTCGCGTCATCGACAGCATTATCCAGAGCGTGAGGCACAGTTCGCTGTAGCCGAAGGGCAGCCCTGGGATGCTGAGTTGCGCCGCGTAGGACATCGCGACGCCGAAGGCCAGAAGCGCATCACGCATCATTGCCGCGCCTCACCCAGTCGATGGGGGCTTGGCACCGCCTCTTCCCTCGGATTCGCCTGCGCAGCTTGAACAAGCCTGCTGCGATATCTGCCACCCAGGATTGTCTTATACAGGTCGCAATACTGGTCGATCACCCACGACAGCGAGAACCGCTCCCGCACGAATCCGACGGAACGGCTGCCCATCGTCTTGCCACGGGCGGGGTCGGAAAGAAGATCGACTATCCGGGAGGCCAAGCCATCCGCATCGCGCGGCGCCACGAGATAACCGTTCCAACCATCCTCAACCACATCGTTGCAGCCCGGCATATTCGAGGCGACGATCGGCAATCCGGACAATCCCGCCTCCAGCAGGACACGCGGAATTCCCTCGCGATATTGCGTCGGAAACGCAAAGATATCCGCCATGCCAAGGAGGGCTGGAATGTCGCGCCTTGGCCCCAATGCGACAACGTGGGGAACATGGCGCTCGATATCGGCTCTGCTGACGGCAAACGGACCTTCGGAGTCTTGCGGGCCGACAAGTACGAAACGCGCGTTGGGCCTCTCGCGGATAACGCGAGGAACCGCCTCGATGAGGGTTGGAATCCCCTTCTGCCGCGTGAGCCGACCGACAAATATTATGACCTGGGCCGATTGTAGGCCAAGTACCTCGCGCATCGTGGCAGCCGAAGGACCACGATACCTTGCCATCGAGAATGCATCGGGGTCGATGCCAGAACTCCGGATCAGTCGCCCTTTGCCGCGAGCCACCAGCCGGTAGCGCTCGAAGAAGGCCTGATCATCACTATTCTGGAAGACGGTCATGGCTGTCCAACGAGACGCCACCCCCTGAAGGCCGCAAAAGAAAGGACGCAATGCCAGGGCCCGCGGCTCCCGCGACGAGAATGTCCAACCAAGCCCGTTGATGGTGCGAACGACGGGAACGTGCCCGCGCACCGCCAGTGGAGTTAGGAGATTGGGCTTGGTGTCGAAACTTTGAATGATGTCCGGACGCAGTTCGGACATCAGTTCACGGATCGCGCTGACAGCACCCCATTCTGCACCGCCGCTGCCAAAGCGGTCGAACCCGAATCGGCGATGGGCAATGCCATGGGGTGAAAAGGCGGCTCCGAGATCACTCGAAACGGCAGTGACTTGAAAACCCCTTTCGCGAAGCGCCAAAAGAAACGGGATTCTTAGTCTATGATCCTCGCCTCCAACGCAAACCAGATGCGGACTCATCCTGTCGCTCCTGGATGCGATACCAATCGCGTAAAACAGCTGATCCTATCCGCGGTTTCCATGGCCGGTTTCATCGCCCCTGAACACACAACAGCCAGTCCCACGCTAGGAGCAGGCTTTCGTGCTGTCCTCGTCTGTTTGCATGAAGCAAGCTGATCAACGATGCGGCAATGCAGCCACAATCGCTGTCACCTCGGTCAGTGAGTTGGATTCATCCGGTCTGACGGTGCAATGACGGCACCTTCGCGTACGACACGGCGGGCCGGATATAAAAAAGGGCTGTGTTCGAAAGGTCCGCGCGCCGCGTTCAAAGCAACTTCCGCCCGCCTTCTCACGCCGGATCAACATCGCGCCCAGATGGTGTGATGACTCGCACCGCCAGTTCTCCCGAGCGCTTCGTCTGGAACAGGCTTTCACCCGGTCTCTGGATATGGTCGGACCACCAGCCGCCTCTTCCCGCGGATGGGCGACCGCGTTGCCATGCTCGCCGTCATTCGGACCGGCACGCCCGCCTTTCCGTTGAACCCGGTGGGATCCAGTTCAGTGCCTCTCCGCAATTGCCAGCGGCGCGCGCCTCGCATGACCTTGTGGAGTACTGCCTTGCTCATTTTGGCGCCGAGGCTTTTCACGAAGAGCATTGAGCGGCTGCAATGGGAGGGCTTCGCCAGGACGCGATTCCTTTGCGGTCCGAGCTCGAAGAAATCCTGCGGGAGCGCGCATTTGGGCGGTGGCTCAACCGAAGCGCGCATTGGCCGATTACCGCCACTGCAAACGCACAAGGCGCTCCGGCAGACGTCGCTGCAATGCTTTCGTTGCAGGCTTGAGCACCCCATACTTGGATCATCTACATACCTCTGAGGCAAGCGTAGCATCGAGGCTGTTGTGTTTTTCGGACGCTGATCAAAGATTCTATCAAGGGGCGCCGGTATTTGATTTGTCGCTAATGGTTCCTTTCCCTAGGCAGGTGTGGGGCGCCTACCGAATCGGACGAAGGGTATGTCAATGACAACACTCCATTACGCCTCGGGCGGGTCGGCCTCCGAGGTCGCGAAAGCCGGATTCAATCTTGTTGATGTATCTTCCTTGGACCAGCTCAACGCCTTGCCGGCCGGCCAGAAAGGCCTGGTGTGGCTCAATGAAGCAGATGGTGCAACCTCCTCCTTTATCCAGAAGGTCACGCCCTTCATCGGCAATCCGAAAGTGTTTGGCTTCTTCCTGGTCGATGAGCCGGACCCGACCGGCAAATGGGGAACTTATGCCACCGCCGCTGATCTGAAGGCGGAGTCAGACTGGATCCACAGCCACCTGCCCGGCGCCAAGACCTTCATAACCATGATGAACATGGGGTCTTCCGCTAACCCCGACTTTTCAAACACATTCAATCCTGCCAACACGCATATCGACTATTACGGCTTGGATCCCTACCCGGTACGGACCGGAACAAGCACGATTGATTACAACATGATCGACAGGACTGTGGCGGCGGCCGTCGCCTCGGGCATCCCGCTCAGTCAGGTCGTTCCCGTGTATCAGACCTTCGGCGGCGGCGACTGGACGACCGACACGGGCGGTCGCTATGTCCTGCCCAGCGTTGCTCAGGAAAAGACCATGTTGGACCACTGGGCCAAGGTAGCGCCTTCGCCGGCCTTCGACTATGCCTATGCTTGGGGTTCTCAACAGGGCGACACGGCGCTTGAGAGCTCGCCGACGCTGCAGGCTCTGTTCCTTCAACACAACCAGAGCACCGCAAGCGGTCCTTCGGCCAGCGAACCGACGCCGCCGCCTACCAGCACAGTGCCTCCGCCCACAAGTATCCCTCCGACCAGCACCGGCGATCACATTTTCTACGGCACGGGTAGCGCGGATGTGCTTCGCGGCACCGCTGGCGCGGACACGATGATGGGCCGCGGCTACAACGACACCTACTATGTCAACAACGCCGGCGACAAGGTGGTGGAACTGCGGCACGGCGGCAACGACAGCGTGCTGGCATCGGTCAGCTACGCGCTGTCGGCCGGCTCGCAGGTCGAGCATCTTGCGACCACCAGCAAATTGGGAACTGCCGCCATCAAGCTCACGGGAAACGAATTCGCCCAAACCATTGATGGCAATTCCGGGAGCAACACTATCAACGGCGGTGGCGGGAGAGACGTTCTGACGGGACATGGCGGCAACGACGTCTTTGTCTTCGATTCGGCTCTCAAGGTCGGCAATATCGACAAGGTCACCGATTTCAAAGTGGGCCACGACAAGATCCAACTCGACCACACTGTGTTTGCCGGCCTGCATACCGGCGCCCTTCCCTCTTCGGCGTTCTACGCCGGCAGGGCCGCGCACGACAGCGGCGATCACATCGTCTATAACAGCACGACCGGTGCGCTTTCCTTTGACAGCGACGGCTCGGGCGGCGCACATCAGATCCAATTTGCCACTCTATCGCCACATCTGGCTCTGACGGCGTCCTCGTTCATCGTGACGTGACCGTGGGAACGTCAGCCTGAGCAAGATGGGTCTGACGTTCTTGAATATGGCTGACGGAACCAAGAAGCCCCGCCGAGCTTGTACTTGGTATGAGCGCGCGCGGCATCGAATTCCTGCAGAAATGGGTAGAGGATAAGATCCCACTCTACACCAAGGCCGATCCGGCTCTTGCGGCGAAACTTGCGGACCAAGCAACGGCGGATGCCATCAGAGCGGGAATCCGCCCCGAGGAAATTTCTGAGGAAGTCGGAAGCATGTTGACGACCATGCTCGAAGTGCTCGATCAGCACGATTCGACATGATTGCGCGCTTGGCGGCAGATGCTGCCCGGCTTGGCGCCAAATGCATAAATGTGTCATGGATCATAGTTCATGGGCCAGCCTGGGGGTAGCATGACCAACATGCTCTCCCAGAACGCGCGCGACGACCCCGTCCACGTCGTGAGGTTCAGCACCATTGACTTGTATCAACGGCCATCGGTCCTGGCGCAGGCACTCGCCGACCTCTCTTGAGATTTCGGCCTGCCTTAATCCTTTGTCCACGCCAAGTTCGAACAGCATAACCTCGAGGAGCGGTTGCTGCGCATGCCTATCCACAAGACGGCGGCGTAACGTTTCCTGGGGCGCGTCGAGTTGCACAACGAGATCCGGCCGCGGCAGAAACGCCAGGCACTCGCGGACCGCGTCGAGGCTTGGAGTTCTAGCCAGCACACCCAGCGCACACAAAGCCTGAATCATGCCCTCTTCGAAGATGAAGCAACCGGGCGACTCCCGCGCTTGGCGCCAGGACTGGCACAGTTGGGCGATGTCGACCTTCATTCGCCATGACCACACGCGGCTTCGAAGAGGGATCGATGCCAGAAGCCGGGCCGCGACACTGTCCTTTGGCAAGGTCGACAGCAAGATAGGACCGGATGTGGCAATCTTTTTGCCAATTCTTCCTATGCCATGGCGGATTTCCGGAGCGTCATCCTGAGCCGATCCAGGTTCAATCAGGCGATACCCATTTACTGTCTTCACATTGATGCCGTGTCTCGCCAGCCCTTGGCAGAGGCCGCGAAGCAGCGTGGTTTTACCCGCGCCAGGCGGCCCAAACAACTCGATGATCATATGCTCAAGCGTCTCCGAACGAGCAGTCATTCCCCTACGGATCAAGCTTAGCCGGATTTCAGATCACACCAACGTTCATTTGAATGATTGTTCCAGTCAGTGAATCTACCGAGCCCGGATTCTAGCGGAGATGCCGATCGCATCCGTTCGCCTGGGCAAGCCGTCTTGCGCTCCACGGAGCTTGCAAGGAAAAACGACCGGTGCTGGACACAAATGGCAAAACTTCTGAAGGACGCTCGGGAAGCGCTGGCTAGGCAAGATCGAGGCATCATCCGAATGATTGATGAAAAGATCTCCGCGGCGAGCGATGTTCGACCGACAGCTTGGCGGGGCCCTGAATGTCCTCAGTGTGTTTGCATTCGGAAGTGGCAAATCAAAACCTACAGGTGGATCTGCGACCCACCCGAAGGTGGTCAGTCGTTCCCGAATATGACCTTGACCAAGGGGGGCCAGTCTGGCGCCGTTACCGACAGATGGGTGCCAAATTTGCAGACATTCCAATCTTCGACCACCTTGGAGATGTCGCCAGGCGGCATCCTGACAAGCTCGCAATCAGCGACGGCGCGAACCGCCTGACTTTTTCTGAGCTTTTCCGTGCGGTCGAGACGCTGGCAACTCATATCGCTGCCGTCGTCCCCGAAGGGCAGGCCATCGGCATCCTGCAAGCAAACTCCGCTTGGTATCCTGTGGCGATGTTGGCGACCATGGCGGCGGGACGGCCTTCGGTTCCGCTCAACACAAGAGATCCCGCCTCTCGCATTTTCGATATAGTCAGTGCCGCGGGGCTCGGCGCGATTATAGGCGCCGAAGATGTTCGCCCGGTCGAATTGGCCCAGGAGATCATCTGGATCGAAATTGCGGCCGCCGTGGCGTCCAACGATCAACACCCAGAACAGCAGCATAAGCCCCCTATGGTTTCGGTCGATGCGCCCGCATTGGTGCTTTACACTTCGGGCAGCACCGGGCGCCCCAAGGGAATCGTCAACAGCCAACGCAGCCTGCTATGGCGGGTCCGGCAATATGTCGATGCGTGCCATATCAGCGCGGATGACGTTTTCCTGCCGCTGACCGGGCCAGCCACGATCGCCGGTTGCCGGGAGATCTTTGCGGCGCTGCTGACGGGCGCCACGTTGCATCTTCTCGAGGTGGAGGCTGTCGGCCTGCGCGCTACGCGCGCTCGATTGCAGTCCGAAGGTGTGACGATCGCCTATCTTGTGCCGGCACTGCTTCGAGCCCTCCTGGCTGAGGCGCCCGCCGACGCTTCCTGGCCGCTCAGAGTGGCGCGGATCGGTGGGGAGAAAGTGTCATGGACGGACATCGCTTTGCTGCGCAAAGCCGTTTCGGACCAGTGTCTGATCCAGATCGGCTACTCATCGACTGAAACCATCGGTTCGCAATGGTTCTTGCCGCCTGACTGGCCCGAGCAAGACGCGTCGGTTCCCGTCGGCAGGCTGCTCCCTGGTATGACATTCGCTATCGTCGACGAAGCGGAGCGCAATGTAGGGCCAGGCGAAAGTGGAGAGCTTCTTATCAAAAGCCGCTATGTCCTGCTTGGTCATTGGGAGAACGGTGTGGTCGTTCCCGCGCAGCCGGACCCCGACGATCCCGAGGCTCGGCTTTTTTCGACCGGGGACCTCGTTCGGCTCGACGATGATGGCATCTTGAGGATCGTCGGCCGCAAAGGGCGCCAGATCAAGATCAATGGTCGACGCATCGAGCCCGCCGAACTCGAACGGGTCTTGCGTTGCGCGCCTTCGGTGGCGGATGCCGTGGTGATGGTAACTGCCGCGCAGGAACTCATCGCCTTCGCGGTTCCCCAGCGCTTCGCAGGCGGCGCTTTTGCAGACGACCTTCGCAGGCTCCTCAGAATGACCTTGCCGGCACCATTGCGTCCCTTGCGATTGCACACCGTTGACGCAATCCCACGCCTGTCGGGAGGTAAGGTCGATTTGGCAACACTGGCCGAGATAGATCGTTCGCACGGAAGGAGGGCGCGAGCCGCCCGGTCGTCCACTCTCGATGCTCCGCCCGCCGGAGGAGCAAAGGACACGCGTCAAATAGTGCAGCACGCGTGGACGCAGGTTCTCAACACAGGCACTGCCACGGGAAACTGGGATGATGCTGGAGGAGATTCGCTGCAGCTGCTGCACTGCGTCATGGCGGTCGAAAACGCCATCGGGCAAGAGCTGGGCCTCGAGGCATTCACCGTCGGCATGAGCTTGGACGAGATGGTTGAGGCGGTCGTCTCTGCACGGTTAGGCGAAGGGCGCGAAAAGAAGCACCACCCCCCGGTTCTTTTCCTGTTTCCAGGGTCCGTCGGCTATGGTCCGAGCCTGGCTGCGTTCGCAGCCGCCATGGGAAAAGTCGCCCGTGTAAACCCGATCCGATATCCGAGCCTTGCGGCGATACTGGACGGACACAACACCCTCAGCGCCATGGCTGGCGCCGCACTCGAGCAGATAAGCCGCATCCAACCTGCGGGCCCCGTGCGACTTCTCGGCCATTCTCTGGGTGGCG
This sequence comes from Mesorhizobium sp. M1252, assembly GCF_040318265.1. Taxonomy (NCBI): domain Bacteria; kingdom Pseudomonadati; phylum Pseudomonadota; class Alphaproteobacteria; order Hyphomicrobiales; family Phyllobacteriaceae; genus Mesorhizobium; species Mesorhizobium sp. M1252. The sequence continues at coordinate 45,297 of NZ_JAMYLX010000004.1, forward strand.
CGGTTGCATTCGAGGTTGCCGCACGGCTCATGAAGGCCGGGCGAACGGTGCGGTTCCTGGGCATCCTCGACACGAGCCTTCTGGACGAGCCGAGCAACCATTGGGAGACTCTTACCCGTACGTTCTATCGTATTCGCACCAACCGCATATCCGCGCACCGGATGGCTTGCAGAGCCCTTGCGAAGATCACCGTCGCCGTGGGCGGCGAAGCGCGTCTGGCCAGGATTCTGGACAGATTTGCCAATGGAGAGTTCAACCCGACGATCTTCAGGACCAAACTGGAACTGCAGGAGGTTTTAAGGGCGAAGTCATTCTTCCAGTGGCTTGAGGCACCGAAACCGGCTCTGCCCCTCTCCGGTACCTTGTTCCGATGTCGCAGGGAGGGAATGCCGCGGGCCTTGGGCTGGGACAGCGTCTTGGCACACCTGGACGTCATTTCGATCACGGGCAGCCACATCGACCTTGTCGTCGAACCAAACCTTGCCACCAACCGTCCGCTTATCGAGACGGCCATCGTGCAGACCTATTCCCCCGCCGAATCTCGCAAAAGGGAGGACTTGTCATCGACATAATTCCGGAATTCAGCAAGGACATGCTGACGCTCGATGCCCGCGCGGAGGTCGATCGCATCGTTGGCACCTTGCGCACTCAGGTTCTCGGCACCCTGCATCGTCGCGGCGTGGTTGTCGGTCTTTCCGGCGGTATCGACAGCTCCGTCGTCGCGACCTTGTGCATGCGCGCGTTCGGGAAAGACAAGGTCCTGGGACTGTTCATGCCGGAGCGGGATTCTTCCGGCGACTCCCTGAGACTTGGCCGCCGCGTCGCGGCACAGCTTGGCATTGAAAGCGTCCTTGAGGACATAGCACCGGCACTGGAGGCCATTGGGGCCTACCGCCGGCAGATCGATGCGATCCAGACCGTCGTTCCCGACTATGGGGAAGGGTGGAAATGCAAGCTGGTGATCGCGTCGGTTCTGGAGAGCAGCGGGCTCAATATAACCCGCCTCACGGTCCAGGATCCGCAGGGTAAAGTAGATACCGTGCGTCTGCCGCCAGCTGCCTATCTGCAGATCGTTGCTGCGACAAACTACAAGCAGCGCCTGCGTAAGATGACGGAATACTATCACGCCGACCGCCTCAAATACGCGGTTGTCGGCACTCCAAATCGCCTCGAGTACGACCAGGGCTTTTTCGTCAAGCAGGGCGACGGAGCCGCCGACGTGATGCCGATCGTTCACCTTTACAAAACCCAGGTTTATCAACTCGCGGAATATCTCGAGGTGGATGATGAAATCCGGCGGCGGCCACCGACCACCGACACTTTTTCCATGGCCCAAAGCCAGGAAGAATTCTATTTCGCGCTGCCCTATCACCTGATGGATCTATGCCTCTACGGCCTGAACCACGGGGTCGCCAGCAATGAGCTCGCGGCGGTTGCTGGCCTCACCGAGCCCCAGCTTCAGAAAGTGTTCAAGGACATCGAAGCGAAACGAAGGGCGGCCCACTATCTTCACGCGCGGTCTTTGCTGTCCGCCGAAGGCGGAGATTGACCGAGCATGTGCGGCATCGCTGGAATCGTGGCGCTGAATGCCACAGCGGCTTCTCCTTCGCGGCAGGCGCTGATGCAGATGATGGGCGTGCTGGCGCATCGCGGTCCCGACGGGCGCGGTCTCTACCGGGACAGACGCGCGGGGCTGGCGCATGTGCGCCTGTCCATCGTCGATCTTTCCAGTGGCCAGCAGCCGATGGCGGATACAGGCGATACGACGTGGATCGTGTTCAACGGCGAGATATTCAACTACGTCGAATTGCGTGAAAAACTCACGGCGCTCGGCCACCGCTTCCGAACCCGCAGCGACACGGAGGTCGCGCTACACGCCTATCGTGAGTGGGGAGAAACGGCCTTCGAGCGGATGAACGGCCAATGGGCAATTGCAATCTGGGATTCAGTGGCCAATCGTCTCGTATTGTCGCGCGACCGCTTCGGCATTTGCCCGCTGTATTTCAGCGAGCATGCGCACCGGCTTTATTTCGCCAGCGAAGTGAAAGCCATTTTCGCGGCCGATCGAACCATACCTCGCGCCCTTGATCCAGCCGGCATCGATCAGACGTTCACGCTCTGGACGGTCGTTCCGCCGCAAGGAGTTTTCCACGGAATCAACGAACTCGAGCCGGGTCATGTCCGCATCTATCAGGATGGCACCGTTCGTGAGCGGATTTTTTGGCAGCCTTCCTATCCCGACAAGTTCGGATCGCGGCAGGGCGAGTTCACCGGGTCCAGCGATGACGCGGTGGACCGCGTATCTAGCGCTCTTGAAGCCGCGACGGCGCTCAGAATGGCGCGCGCAGACGTGCCTGTCGGGTGCTACCTCTCCGGAGGGCTGGACAGTTCGCTTGTGGCCGCGCTCGCAAGGCGCTTCGCGGGCGAGCGCTTCCAAACCTTCTCCTTACGTTTTGCTGACGCCGAATATGACGAGACCCGCTTCCAGCGTATGGTTGCCGAGACGATCGGCAGTGAGCACCATGAAGTGGTCGTTTCGCGCAGAGATATAGCCGGAATCTTTCCGGAGGTAATCCAACACACCGAACGCCCGATACTGAGGACTGCCCCGGCGCCGCTCTTCCTGCTCTCGCGCCTGGTGCGCGAGCGTGGCATCAAGGTCGTGCTGACCGGCGAAGGCGCTGACGAAATGTTCGCCGGCTACGACCTGTTCCGCGAAGGCAAGGTCCGCCGCTTCTGGGGGCGCCACCCGACATCGACACGCCGCTCTCGGCTCCTGGAACGCCTTTACCCCTATCTCACCCGCTCGCCGGTGCAACAGCAGGCGATGGCGCGTCAGTTCTTCGGGCGAAATATTCAGGCTTACGACGCGCCGGGCTTTGCTCATGAAACGCGCTGGCAAACCACCAGGGCCATCAAGCGCTTGTTTACGACCGACATGCGCGCTCAAACGCAGGGCCGCGACGCCGTGTCCGAGTTGCTCGCCCGTCTGCCCGCGCAGTTTGCCCGTTGGGGCCCTCTTGCGCAGGACCAGTATCTCGAGGTCCAAACACTGATGTCGGGCTATCTGCTCTCCTCGCAAGGCGACAGGATGCTGATGGCTCACTCCGTCGAGGGCCGCTTCCCGTTCCTGGACGATGAACTTGTGAGGCTCGCGAATTCGCTGCCGCCCTCCTTCAAACTCCGCGGCCTCGATGAGAAGCACGTGCTGAAGCGCATGGCGGCACCCATCCTGCCCTCCGAGATCGTAGCCCGCAAGAAGCAGCCCTTCCGCGCGCCCAACGCGCTTTGCTTCGTCGGCGCAGACGCTCCGGATTACGCTCGCGAGGCGGTTTCGCAGGCGGCCCTGCGCGAGGCGAATGTCTTCGATCCAAAGGCGGTCACGCACCTGCTTGCCAAATGCCAGGCCAGAACTGGCGATGGCGACCTGTCCAATGCCGACAACATGGCGCTGGTCGGCGTGTTGTCGACCCAACTTCTTCATCAGCAGTTCGTCGCGGGTTGTCCCAGTGCAACGCTCGAATGCACGCTCAGCGTCGACGTCGACTGCGAACATCGGGAAGAGCGCCTGTATGTTGCATGATGCCGTACCACTGCTGCATGACTACCTCGCCCATTCCGCCGTCCGACACGGAAGTAAGGTGGCGCTGGTGTGCAACAAGCAGCGTGTCACTTACCTCGAACTCGAAACGCGAGCCAACGCGATCGCCCGGGACCTGGCCGCATGCGGAGTCGTTCGCGGTGATCGCGTGATGATCTTCGCCGACAACACCGTCGAGACGGTGGTTAGCTTCTGGGCGGTGCTAAAGGCGAATGCGGTGGTGTGCATCGTCAACCCGCTCACCAAGAGCGACAAGCTCGATTATCTGCTCAACGACTGCCGGCCGACGGCGCTCATCACGGACGGCCATCTGCAAGCGATCTTCCGCGAGCCGGCGCGCGGCTGCCCGTCACTTCTGCGGGTGATCGTATCGGGACCGATCGACGACGTCGAACTCGCCCAGCTGCCGTTTGCCGTGCGCTGGGACGCCGCCCTCGCCAATGGCGCGGATACGCCGCCGGCACGGCAGTGCATCGATGTTGATCTGGCAGCCATCATCTACACGTCCGGGTCGACGGGCGAACCCAAGGGCGTGATGCTGACGCACAGAAACATGATGACCGCGTGCGCGTCTATCGCTTCCTACCTGGCGATTGCCGAGGACGAGGTGATCCTCAATGTCCTACCCCTCGCCTTCGACTATGGACTGTACCAGATGATCATGGCTTTTCGTACCGGCGCCCGGCTGGTGCTCGAACGCTCGTTCGCTTTCCCGGCACAGATCCTCGGGTTGATCAGGCAGGAGGGGGTTACGGGCTTTCCCGGCGTGCCCACAATCTTTGCCGCACTCTCCGAACTCAGGTCCCTCAAAGACCAGGATTTCTCGAGCATCCGCTACGTCACAAACACTGCGGCAGCCCTACCCCTCAAGCATATTTTCATGCTTCGCGAGCTGTTTTCGGGTGCACGCATCTATTCGATGTACGGTCTCACCGAATGCAAACGTTGCACCTATTTGCCGCCAGAGGACCTCGAGCGAAAGCCATTGAGCGTAGGGATCGCAATCCCGAATACGGAGATGTGGATCGTTGACGAGCATGACAGGCGGATAGGCCCCGGCGTTGTCGGCCAACTCGTCATTCGCGGCGCAACGGTGATGAAGGGGTATTGGGGCAAGCCCGAGGCAACGGCCAGGAAACTCAAACCCGGCCCGCTGCCCGGCGAGCAGGTCCTATACACCGGCGACTACTGCCGGGTGGATACGGAGGGTTACCTCTACTTCGTCGGCCGTGGGGATGAGATCATAAAGTCGCGAGGCGAGAAGGTGGCGCCAAGGGAAGTGGAAAACGTACTCATGGACATTCCAGGAGTCCGAGAAGCGGCTGTCATCGGTGTTCCCGACGAGCTCCTCGGGCAAGCGGTGAAAGCCTTTGTGGTGATGGAGCATGGAAGAGCCATTGGCGAAAGGGAACTGCAGAAGGAGTGCCAGAAGCGTCTGGAAAACTTCATGGTCCCGAAATCCATCGTCGTTGTGGCGAACCTGCCGATGACGGACACGGGAAAACTCAAGAAAACGGCGCTGTCATGATGCGGGGCCAGAACCAAGTCGCTGATTTAATGGTGACGCCACGGAGGACGAATTCATGTTGACCATCAAGGAACGCACCGGAATCTACAGCGAGCAGATTCGTAGTTTCTTGGTTTCAAATTTCTACGTCAGCGACGTCAAGGCATTGCTGGATGACGCATCCTTGCTCGATCAAGGCATTGTCGACTCGACGGGTGTGCTTGAGATTATCGGCTTCATCGAGGAGACCTTTGGCATTACCGTCGAGGATAGCGAACTTCTGCCTGAAAACCTCGATTCCATCCAGGGGATCGAGCAATACATCATCCGCAAAATGAACTGATGAGTAAGCGTAACGCCCAGAGCAGCCCCGTATTTGGTCTGATTGTCGCAGGATTCATGCCTGCGTCTTGACTTGCCCCAGAACCACCCGGCCCTCGCCCGCTTCGTTCGAGACCGAACGGATGTTCTCGAATGCCTTGCTGCGTTCCAGCAGACCCGCTACCTGTCGGTCTTGGCCAAGCCCGACCTCGAAGAGCAGGATGCCGCCACGCCGCAGGTATCGCGGTGCGTCTTTCAGTACGCGCATATGAATGCTCAGGCCGTAAGGGCCGGCTGCGAACGCCTCGCGCGGCTCAAGCTCGATCAGATGGGCGCGGTCGCCCTCGAGCCGCTTTTCAGAAATGTAAGGCGGATTGCAGACGATTACGTCGATAGTTCCGTCTAGCCCAAGGCCGATGAGAGAGTCGAACAAGTCGCCCTGAAGCACCGAAAGACGCTCAGCCATGCCGTGATGTGAGGTGTTGCGGCGTGCCGTTTCGACGCATTCATCGGTGAGATCGCTTGCCCAGACAAGGGCGCCGGGCACATGGTAGGCGATCGCGCACGCCAGATTCCCAGTGCCGCAGCACATATCAACTATGCGCGGAGCCGGCAGGTTCATCTGATGCAACACACCAAGCGCGGTCTTGCCGAGCAACTCGGTCTCAGGTCTGGGGACGAGCGCACCGGGCGAAACCAGCAGTTCAAGTCCCATGAACATGGCGCGGCCGGCGCCATAGGCATCAGCTACACTGAACTCTTTGCTCATGGCCGACCCCATCGCTTGATCTCCCCAGTATAGATCTGCGGCGCTCATGCGCCAGCCAAACCTGCTCCGAAATCATGAATTCTCAAGCCTTTCCTTCGAAAAACTGCAGGCACAAACTCGGTGCATCGCACTTCTGACGCTCATTGACCGATTGCAATCTCATGTCGCCCAAGATGGAGAGAGAGGTGCTGCTCATGCTTTGAAGAGCCAATGGCGCGGTACGGCGGCTTCTAGATTTTGTGGATCGTGGAGAGGGGTAAACGCCTATCCAACTCTGATGGAGCGGAGGCGCGGACCGCAGCTCCATTGACGCGCTAATCTTCGGCTCCGGTAATTCAGCAAGTGGTCGGTGGAAGCGCCTCCGCTCCAGCATCAGCCTCACCTTGCTGCATGGAGAGGTTACCTATAGGTTTGCGGACATGTCGAAACAACTGTCCGAAGGTCTCGGATCGACATCTCATTTCCGGTCAATCGCAGAGAGGGGCCGTGAGCGAAAGCGTGAGTGTTCTGATTGTTGAGGATCAATGGCTAGTCGCGCAGGACACTGCCGCGCGGCTGCGTCGCGCCGGTTATCAGGTGGTCGGACCTGTGCCGTCGGTATCCGCCGCTCTGCGTCTTGTTGAATCGGACAAGATTGACGTGGCGTTGCTAGACATCCAGCTGAACGGTGAAACGGGTCTGCCGGTGGCGAGGATATTGCAGGCGCGAGGCATCCCCTTTGCCTTCTTGTCGGGATTTGGCCCCGCCGACGTTCCCGCGGCTTTCCGCGACTGCAGATTCCTGCCGAAGCCGGCAACCGATGCTGTCATCCTTGCTGCTGTCAGCGAGTTGGCGTCCCTGCGCACAGCTTCGCGCTGACATTCGCTCCGCCGCATTATTACCGGAGTTGCGCCCTGGCGACCTGGTAGGCCGGACGAGGTCAGTCTCACAAAGGGCAACATTGGCGCTTTGGCCATGAGGACGGCGGACTACGACCGGCGAGGACGGAAATTCAGCGTTCAAAAAGCATCCGCCGGGGTTCCACTTCTCGGCCTGTTGGCGGCGATTTGGACTTAGGTCCGATCCCGGTCGCCAGAGGTCGGATTGCGGAACATCTGCCAAGGACCCACGTTCGGGGTTTGAGCACGGAGGTGCCGGCCGATCTCGAAGCGCAAGTTTCACGGGCAACTGTTGGGGAGTGTCGTAGTGCCGATTTCAAACGATATGGGGGACGAGTACCTGGAACTGGAATGTCCAAACTGTTCTCATGTCATCATAAAAAAGGGATCGTGGTTGAAGGTGATATCCAACTTCAACTGCACCCAATGCCATGCAAAAATCAGAATTGGTTATATGACCAAGCTCGCGCTTTTCGAGAAAAAAAGGCAAAGCATGAACCCGGCTGCGCAGTGAGCGTCCTGGCGGCCCGACAGTCGTTTGGGGTGGTGCGTTGAACCGTCGGGCCTGACCGGCCCGATGGCGGGGGAGCCAGGCCGGCTGGGTGAATCGTATACATTAGATCGTGCTTATCAAGCCCAAATACGCGGCGCGACATCGCCTGGTGACGCAACGGTGAACCCCGCGCCCGTATACGCGCTAGCAGGAACGTCGGCGGTCAACATGCCGCTCATTCGTAGAGAGTGCGAACAGCTTCATCAAACAGCTCCACCTCGGCTTCAACCTTTTCAGCCGCTTTATCGACCTTGTCGAAACGCTTCAGCATTCGATTGTGGAGCATGGACAAGCGTGCCGCATGGTAGACCACGCTGCGCTTGTAACCTTCAGAGTCGAGTGGTTCGAACAACATTGTCATGGCAGAAATCCTCAATGTTTTTCGTCCTGCAATCCTTCCCTAGTAAACCGCCAGTTAACTCTTTCGTTCCGCTGGTGATGCGAAGGCGCCCGAATGAATAACTCGTTGCGCTGTCTCCAGACTGCACGAGCGTGCTTCGTCTGTCAGAGGTTGGCCCCAAGGCTTGCGCTTGCCTCGCCTGTTCGGCTCATGCTGCGTCAGTCACGACATCGACGGCCAGCTTCAGTTCAATCGCTTTGGGCGTGAGTTGAATACCGGCGCTGCCAAGAATTGCCGAATGATCATCCTGCTGTGGTGGGACCGCCGAACCCGTCAGGAGCGACGAACCGAGCCGGCTTGGATAGTCGCCCCGCCGCAAGGACGCGAGCGATCGAAGATCACGTCGGCAGGTGCTCTGCCCTCTCTGGGAAGCCGGCGCCGCGCGCACTTACCGAAAAAACCCAAACAGAATAAGAGCGAGAAAGGCAAACAGCAGCGCTGCAGCCGCTAGCAACACACCTTTGTTGGAGCCGCGCCGAGGTTGAGGGTCAGGCACGAGTTTTTTCCGGTTTGGGAGTTCATTCATTGGACATTAATTTGCGGCTGCAAATTAGGTTCCGCTCATGCTTGAATGCCTACAATGCCGCCCCACAGCGCCCTACAGGCGCACGACCTTCGCTAGCCCTAGGCGTATCCGCTGGCCTTCTGCAAAGGACAACGCGAACGATTCCTGATTGAATGACCTGGCAATTTCCTGATCTTTCTCAACCACGCGGACGAACCATTCGCCGCAGGTTTCTGTCACTTCGACGCAAGGCACGGCCTTGCGGAATGGAACCACGTTATCCATCACAGCCGACCTACGAGCAATGGCAACATCGGTCTTATAAGGCCACCGAATTCGGGATTTCAATAAAAAAGTCGGTACGTGATCATGTAATTTACGGGATCAAGTAATTAGTGAGCAGCGGATCGCATTTGAAGTCCGCTAAGATCACCTATGTGCTCACCGAAGCATTGGGGCTCGGCCGACACGGTGATTTTGAACGCCTACGGCAATTCCTTCTCGGAGAGGTCGCTGACCGGCATGATGGCGCACCGAACCAAGATGGCGGGCATGGGGCCCGGCTGCACGCTGCATGGACTTCGGAAGACGCTGGGGAAGTACCTGGCCAAGGAGGGGCGCGACCTCGAAACAATCGGCAGGCATTCTCGGCCACGACGACCTGGACCACGTAGAGCTTTACAGCAAGGACGGAGCAGGAGCGGCTCGCCATGGATGGCATGGCGAAGCTTCTGAAGCGGTTTGTCTAACCGACTGTCTAACCAGGTTGTCTACCCTCGACGCAAAGCCTTGTGCACCAAGGCGACTGGTGGGCCCGGAGGGACTCGAACCCCCAACCAAGCGGTTATGAGCCGCCGGCTCTAACCATTGAGCTACAGGCCCCACGCGCGCTGGATTAGTGTTTTTCCTTGCGCGGCACAAGGCTTTCCGGACGGGCTGGCCGAGATCGCCCAAATCAGCCCATATTCGCGCCCTAGTCGACAGGCGCGACTGGATCGCACACCGAGGAGATTTTCATGACCAGACATATTTTGCCGCTCGCACTTGCCGCCGCGATCGCTTTTCCGGCGATGGCAAGCGCTGCCGATTCGCTGCCCCCGCCCCGCATCATCGTGTCGGGTGAAGGCCAGTCGACCGTGGCGCCTGACCTGGCGCTGCTGACGCTCAGCGTCATGCGCGAGGCCAAGACCGCACGCGCGGCACTCGACGCCAACAACGACGCCATGGCCGCCGTGATCGCGGCAATGAAGTCGGCAGGGATCAAGGACCGCGACCTGCAGACCGCCGGCATCCAGATCAACCCGCGTTACAACTACACCAACAAACCGGACGGCAGCCAGGAAGCCGAGCTTGTCGCCTACCAGGTGACCAACACACTCTTGGTGCGCATCCGCGACATCGACAAAACAGGTCAGATTCTCGACAAGGCTGTGTCGCTCGGCGTCAATCAGGGCGGAGGCATTTCGTTCTCCAACGAGGATCCGAAAGCTGCCGTCACCGAAGCCCGCAAGAAGGCGGTCGCCGATGCCATGGCCAAGGCCAAGACGCTGGCCGAAGCCGCCGGCGTCAGCATAGGCCGGGTGCTGGAAATCACCGACCAGAACGTTGCGCCGGCGCCGATGCCGATCAATGCAAAGGCCTTCGATGCGGCAGGCGCCGCGGTTCCCGTGCAGGCCGGCGAGAATGCCTACGCCGTGCAGGTAACAGTGACATTCGAGCTTAAGTAGCAGGCCGCCGGGCTGGGCGCGGTTCTGCTGAACCCGTCGGCCGGAACCGCAGATTTCCGACATGAAAAACCCCGGAGGACTGGCCTCCGGGGTTTTTTCGAGCCGCACCTTTCCGCGGAGGGAAAGGGGCTCCTGGCTGACCCTAGAAGGGTCATGCCGCTACTCCAGGTACTCCAGGCTGATCCTGGCAGAGGAACATGCCTCCGGATCGACCTTCGCAGAAGGTCGTATCCCAGACTGATCTTCGCAGAAGATCAGTCTGGTTCTCTTAGCGATAGATAACCGGGCAGCCGCGCTCATTGGCGAACACGACCACTACGCGATCGCCATACTGGCGGCCGGCGACCTTCACCACGCGGCGATTGACATCGACGATGCGGACGCGGTGCAGGCCCATGCGCTCGGCCTTGTCGAGGGCGCGGTCCGGCGAGCAGCGGCGCCAATTGCGGTCACGGCGAAAGCCGTCCTCATCGTCGCCGGTGTAGACGCCGACGCGGCGGTCATGGTTGTTGCCGAAGCCGAGATAGATCGAGTCCGCCTGGGCGGGCACTGCGGCAAGGGTGCCGAGAGCTACGAGACCCGAAAGGGCTGCCGTCTTGAATGAGTTGAACATTGTCTTCTCTCCTTGTTGAGGGCTTGCGCCCGTCTTGGTCGAACCGATGGGGGGAGAATGCTCCTTGCAATCTGAACTCTTCGCGAACCGGCCGTTCATTTTCGGTTAATCTGCCCGACAGGTCAAAAGCAACCGCCCCTTCCACCGCTGCAAACGATCCTGACCGTCAAAAACGTCCAATGGCGCGGAACGCCCTATGGCAACGTCCGTTCCAGAATGCTCAGGGCTCGTCGTCGAGCATATAGTCGAAATAATCGTCCGGCTCGGCCAGATCGGTCTCACTGGCGCGGACGCGGCCGCGCATGGAGATGCCGGCATCATGAACGGTCTCGGCACTTCCCGACACCAGCCTGTGCCACCAATAGAGGTCGTGCCCCTCGGCAACCAGCCGGTAGGCACAGGTTTTCGGCAGCCACGTGATGGTGCGCACATTCTGCGGCGTCAGCCCGACACAGTCCGGCACGCGCGCCAGCCGGTTGGCATAGTCCGAACAGCGGCAGCTTTGCCCATCGAACAGCCGGCAGCCGACTGATGTCCAGTAGATCTCGCCGGTATCCTCGTCCTCGAGTTTAGACAGGCAGCATTTTCCGCAGCCGTCGCACAGCGATTCCCACTCGGTGGGCGTCATCGCTTCCAGCGTCTTGGTCTTCCAGAACGGCGTTTCCATTATGGGTCGAGATGTGGCCTCCGCATGCGGCAAGGTCAAGCTGTTGTGTGACTTCAAGTTCCGGCCGCACCATAGGAAAAACATGAAGTTGCCTTCAAAACGCCGGTCAATCGTCCTTGGGTGCGGGTAATGCCTGCAAACCGGAACCAATCCGGTCAAGGACAGTTTGGGCAGGGATGGGACCCCACAAGGAGAATTTAAGATGAAACGCCAACCACGGGTACTGGCAGGTACGGCACTTGGCCTGCTTATGGCATCCGCGCCGTTGGGCGCATCCCCGTTGCAGGGCAACGCCGTTTTCGGCCCCTTGCAGCACACGGCCGCGCCACTGATCCTGGTCCAGGACGACCCTGCTGCAGATGGTCAGCAGACCGACCAGGAACTGCCGCGCAAAAAGAAACGCCAGCAGGCCGAACAGGCAGCGCCGGCCGCCGAGCAGCCTGCACCGGCTGCAGAGCAACCCGCCCCTGCCGCCGAGGAACAACAGCCGCGCAGGAAGAAGCGGGATCAGCAGCAGACCGAGCAGGCCCCGGCCGAACAGGCCGCACCTGCCGCCGAGGAACAGCAGCCGCGCAAAAAGAAGCGCAATCAACAGCAGCAGATCGAGGCGGCGCCTGCGGATGAGGGCGGCGCCCAGGCAGCGCCGGCGACCGATGAGCAGCCGCTCAAGCCACGCAAGAAGAAGCGTGACCAGCAGCAGATCGAGGCAGCACCGGCTGAACAACCGGCCGAACAGGTAGCTCCGGCAAATGAAGAACAGCCGCTAAAGCCACGCAAGAAGAAGCGCGACCAACAGCAGATCGAAGCGGCGCCCGCTGAACAGCCGGCCCAGCAGCCTGCCGAGCAGGCAGCGCCCACCGAACAGGTGGCGCCGGCAAACGACAACAAGTCGGGCAAGAAAAAGCGCAAGCAGGATCAGCAGATTGAGGCCGCGCCTGCCGACAAAGCGCCAGACGTCAAAGTTGCGCCTGCCGGAGAGCCCGCGCCGCAGGCCGAGCCGATTCAGCCCCCGGCCGATCAGCAAGCGGCTCCCGCCGAAGGTGAACAGCCGAAGGATCAGGCGAAAAAGCACGGCAAAAAAACTGTCGGCGAACAGCCGGTGACGGGCGAACAGCAGCCTGCGACCGGTGAACCACAGCCTGCGGAGCAACCGGCCAATGCCGAGCAGCCCGCGCAACGTGAGACGCCGGCGCAAGGCGAAGCCACGGCCAACCCCGACGAAGCACCCATCCTGGACAGCCAGAAGGATGCCAGGCGCAAGCACCGCAAGGACCAGGGCGGCAACAGCCAGAATGGCGACGGCCAAAATGGGAACGGCCAGAATGCTGGCGGCCAGACGGGCGAGCAGCCCGCGCAGGGCGGCACCGAGGCGCAAGCCCCGAAGCCGGCTCCGGTCGACCAGGGACCGCCGCCCACCGACGACAAGTCAGCTCAGCAGGCAATTCAGCCAGAAAAGATCGCCCCGGTGACGGAGGAAAAAGGCAAACGCGTCGAGCGTGCACCCGATGAGAACGTCCGCGACCGCCGGCGTCCGAAAGGCGTCGACGTCGTCAAGGAACTCGGCGACCGCGTCATCCTGCAGTTCAACAACCAGACGATCGTGGAAAGCAATGACGCTCCGCGCATGCACCGCGGCGCCAGGAATGTTTACTATGAGGAACTGTCGGGCGATCGCTCTCGGGAAATCGTCGAGCGCGACAATGGCATCCAGATCGTCACCATCCGCAACCGCAATGGCGACGTCATCAGGCGATCGCGCATCACGCCGGATGGGCACGAATATGTGCTGAGCTATGTCGACGAGCGCAGCTATGACGACGACAATGACTGGCGCGATCCCGGTGACGACCTGCCGCCGATGCGGCTCACCATCCCGCGCCGCGAGTACATCCTCGATTCGGAAGATGTCGAAAGCCCGGACGATTATTACGAGTTCCTCGAACAACCGCCGGTGGAGAAGGTCCAGCGCCTCTATTCCATCGACGAAGTGAAGCGTTCGGCGCGCGTGCGCGACATTGCCCGTCGCGTCGACCTCGATACATTGAACTTCGAGTTCGGCTCGGCCTCGATATCCGACACCGAAGTGCAGAAACTGGAAGGCGTCGCCACGGCCATGGAGAAACTGTTGAAGAAGAACCCGGCCGAAACCTTCCTGATCGAAGGCCACACCGATGCGGTTGGCACGCCGGAAGCAAACCTTGCTCTGTCCGACCGGCGCGCTGAGTCTGTCGCCGAAGCGCTGACCAATGCCTTCGGGATCCCGCCGGAAAACCTGACCACTCAGGGCTATGGCGAGGAATACCTGAAGGTCAACACCACGGCGCCCAACCGCGAGAACCGCCGTGTCGGCATCCGTCGCATCACCTCGCTGGTGGCACCGGTGGCGAGTAACAATTGATCTGCTTTCCAATGGCTTGAGCAGCTTTCTGGAATCAGATCGACAACAAGGACCCATCCCGGCAGATCGGGATGGGTCGAGCTGCGGACAGCAATCCCGGTTCAGCAAGAATTGTACTGGTATTAGAACCGGCTCATTGAATAGAGCGGCCGCCCTCCCCAGATTCAAGCCTGGGCGTTCCCTGCCCCGTCCCGACTCCAGCGGGATGCATTGAACCCCGCCGGCCCTCCCGGCGGGGTTTTTTTGCGTCGCAATTTGCCTTGCAAACTGCGGCAAGCTGATCGAAATACCCCAGTCGACCTCAGAAAGCTGACCGGAACCGCTGCATGAAACGTCTCGAACTCGCCATCGAATCGATCATCCTCGCCTCACGCTGGCTGCTGGTGGTTTTCTACATCGGGCTGGCCCTGGCGCTCGCCGTCTATGCGCTGTCCTTCGGCAAAAAACTCTACGAGTTCGTCATGGTCGCCTTCACACTCGACGACACCGACACCATCCTGAAGATGCTCGGCCTCATCGACGCCGCACTTGTCGCCTCGCTGGTGGTGATGGTGATCATCTCCGGCTACGAGAATTTCGTCAGCCGCTTCGACGACCAGGATGGCGGTGTGCACTGGCTGGGTACGATCGATGTCGGTTCGCTGAAGGTCAAGGTCGCCTCGACCATCGTCGCTATTTCCTCGATCCACCTGTTGCAGGTGTTCCTGAATTCGTCTTCCTATACGATCGACCAGCTGATGTGGCTGACCATCATCCACCTCGCTTTCGTCGTCTCGGCGCTGATGCTGGCCTATATCGACCGGCTGATGGGACTGAGCAAAGGCAAGAAGGGCGAGGAGTGATGAGCCCCTTTCTCCCCGTTCATGGGGAGGTGAGGCTGGTCCGCACAGCGGGCGAAAAGCCAATTGCTTGGTTTTTCGAAAAACGCCGGCAGGTGGATGAGGAAGCAGCGCCGTCGGCCCGTGATTTCCGTCAGTAGATGCTTTTGACGTTCGTCGGCGAATTGGCAAATACCGCGTCCGGCACGAAAAAGTCGCCGGCCAGCGGCCCGGTCGCGCCCGGCGCATAGACCGCGAAATCGGTCACGCCCTCGGCCCGCAGCACCTCTTCATCGATGTAGAAATTGCCTGATGTCTCGCGCGATGAGCGCATGAAGATGGCGTGTGCGGCATCGGCCATGATGTCGGGTAAGCGGCTCATCGCCGCCACCGTCGCGCCGCCGAGCAGATTGCGCACCGCAGCCGTGTCGATGGTCGAGATCGGCCACAGCGAATTGACCGCGATGCCGTCCTTGGCAAACTCGGCGCTCATCCCCAGCGTGCACATCGACATGCCGAACTTGGCCATGGTGTAGGCGACATGGTTCTTGAACCATTTGGCCTTCATGTCGAGCGGCGGCGCCAGATTCAAGATGTGAGGATTGCTTGCCAACTTCAGGTGCGGAATGCACATTTTCGACACCAGGAAGGTGCCGCGCGTGTTGATCTGGTGCATCAGATCGTAGCGCTTCATGTCCGTCTCCAGCGTGCCGGTGAGCTGGATGGCGCTGGCATTGTTGACGCAGATATCGATGCCGCCGAACTTTTCGACGGTCTTGGCAACCGCCTCAGCCACCTGCGCCTCCTCGCGGATGTCGCACAAAACAGGCAGCGCCTTGCCGCCGGCCTGCTCGATCTCCTCAGCTGCCGAGTAGATCGTGCCCGGCAGCTTCGGATGCGGCTCGGCGGTCTTGGCCGCGATCGTCACATTGGCGCCGTCGCGCGCAGCTCGCAGCGCGATCGAAAGACCGATGCCGCGCGACCCGCCGGAGATGAACAGCGTCTTTCCCTTGAGCGACATGTCTTGGCACCTCCCTTGCTACATCACTGACGCGAACCATTGCGCGGCGGCAATGCACTGCGCAAGGCCTCGGCAGCCTGCAACGGGTTACGCAACGTAGGCTCAAATGGATAAGGGGGTTAGACCAGCACCAGGCCCTGCCGCATCGCGATCGCGATGGCATCCGTGCGGTTCGCAGCACCCAGCTTGATCAGGATCGCGGCGACGTGGAACTTTGCCGTGTGCACGGAGATGTTCAGCCGCCGCGCGATCACCTTGTTGGGCGCGCCTTCGGCCAGCAGCGCCAGCACTTCGGCCTCGCGCGGCGACAGCGCCGGACGGGCGGTAGCGCCATCGTCCAACGGCTCCTCGCCGAACAGCCCGCTATGGCTTCCGCCGTTGGCGGCGCCATCGAAATCGTCGTGGCGAGCGGGCGTCGAACGCCCATCCCTGGACACCCGGTAGCCGGCCGCCGCAAGTCTGACGGCAGCCGCGATCAGATTCGCATCCGACGCCAAAGGCAGCACGGCAAGCACCCGGTTTTCCGGCCGGCCAGCGCTCGCGGATAGCAGCACCCGTGGGATTGCGCTGTTGCCACCATCGGCCCGATCGAGCCAGGCCGGACTGTTCGCAACAGCGTCATCGACGACAGCGACGTCGGCAATCCCGCTGCCGGCCACGACCGGAAGCAGATCGTCCGCCATGGCAAGCGAAGCTGACAGGCGCTCGGCACGCGCGGCATCGTGCAGCGCGATCAGCACCACGAGCTGGCGTCCGCCGCCCGCCACCTCCGGCCCACCCACCTCCGGCCCACCCGCCTCCGGCCTTGTCAGCGTGTCGCTTTCCATCGCCCCTCTCAGCTCAGCGGTTTTTCACCGACGGTCAGCGCGACGTCGCGCTGCTCGCCGCCGCGCACCACGCCGAGCGTCACCGCGGCGCCCGCGCTATCCGGCCCAAGCTTTCGGATCAGTTCGCGCGGGCCGTGCACGGCCTCGCCATTCCACGCCACGATGATGTCGCCCAGCGCAAGGCCGGCGGCCTTGGCCGGACCATTGTCGTCGAGGCTCATGACGATGGCGCCGCGCGCCGCGCCGTCACGGATCGGGTGCAGGCCGGCGCCGAGATAGCCGCGCGCGACATGGCCCTTTTCACGCAGCGTCGCCACGGCCCGCTCGATCGTCTCATAAGGCATGACCAGCGCACGACCACGTGGCCCAAACAGCAGCATGCCGATCAGCGCGCCCTTGGCGTCAAGCACCGGCCCGCCCTCGAAACGGCCGCCGGCATTGACGGCGAGATTGATGCGCCGATCGATGCTGCCGCCGCGCATCGAGCGCCAGGCGGGGCCGACCTCGCCGACCGAACCCGATACGGCCAGCGCCGAACCCTGACTACTGCCGATGGCGATGGCAAGATTGCCGGGCCGTACCGCGTCAGCCTTGGCCAGCGCAGGCGCTGCGGCAGCGCCGGCCGGCTTCAGAAGCGCTACGCCGGTCGACGGATCGCGACCGACCAGTTCGGCCTTCACCGCTTCGCCCGAAGCCAATGTCAATTCGATCTCCTCACCGGCCTCGACAGCTTCCTCGGCGGTGACGAAATAGCCGTCACGCCAGTGGAAGGCGCTGGCGGTGCGATGGTGATGGGTGGTGAAACTTGCCGTTGCCGGCGCAGCCTTGGCGGCGAGATCGGCGATGGCGTCGGAAAATGCATTAAGGTTGAAGTCACTCATGATGATCTCCTGGGTTTTCTCATGCCCCAGATATCGCTCGGCAGTGCGCCCGGAGGTACTCGTCTGACGGCTAGTTACTGGTGTGACTGGCCATCTGGTCAGGTCGCGGCAGTTCGAGCCGCTCCGCACATATAGTCATCATCGCGCCTGAAAACACGGAGCCCCGCCAATGGCCCTCGCCGCCCACAAATTCGAAACCGACGACACACTGCTCGACGCCTATTCGACGACAGTCGCCGACGCCGTCGACCGCATCGGCCCAGCCGTCTGCCGCATCGAGCGCGTCGGTGGCCAAGGTGGCCATGGCTCCGGCTTCGTCATCGCGCCGGACGGGCTGGTCGTTACCAATTTCCATGTCGTTGGCGATGCCAAAACGGTGCGCGTCTCTATGCCCGACGGCGCCTCCAGCGAAGGCCGCGTGCTAGGCCGCGACCCTGACACCGACATCGCGCTGGTGCGCGCCGATGGCAGCTTCACCGAAGTCGCGCCGCTCGGCGATTCCAAGCGGCTGCGGCGCGGCCAGATCGCCATTGCCATCGGCAATCCGCTCGGCTTCGAATGGACCGTAACGTCAGGCGTGGTCTCCGCACTTGGCCGTTCGATGCGCGCCTCGACCGGGCGGCTGATCGACGATGTCGTCCAGACCGATGCCGCGCTCAATCCCGGCAATTCCGGCGGACCGCTGGTGTCGTCGGCAGGCGAAGTCATCGGCGTCAACACCGCCATGATCCACGGCGCGCAAGGCATCGCCTTCGCGGTCGCTTCCAACACCGCCAACTTCGTCATTTCGGAGATCATCCGCTTCGGCCGCGTGCGGCGCGCCTTCATCGGCATCTCGGCCGACACCACCAGTTTGCCGCGCCGCGCAGCGCTCCTGTCGCAGGTGACCACCAGTACTGCGGTGCGGCTGCGCAGCGTCGAGAAAGACGGACCCGCGGCGAAGGCCGGCCTCAGGGAAGGCGACATCATCGCGGCGATAGACGGTCGCCCGGTCACCGGCGTCGACGACCTCGTGCGCATGCTCGACGCCGAACGCATCGGCCGCGAGACGCTATGCACAGTGGTGCGCCGCACCGGCGTCAGCCAGGTGACGGTGACGCCGGTAGCAAGGGCGAGCTGAGCCTTTATCGAGGCTGAGCACCCGCCCGAGCAGCGACACCAGCAGTCGCGCAAGGTCACCGGTCGGGTCGAGGTCGGGATCGTAGATCGTCATGTCCAAGCCGGTGCAGCGCTGGTCCGCTACCAGCGCCGACAGAATGGCAACGAGTTCATCGGGGTCGATGCCGGGGCTGCCGGGCGAATCCACCGCCGGCATCACCGTCTGGTCGAGCACATCGACATCGAGATGCAGCCAGTAGGGACAGCCGGCGCGCGCCAGCGTCGCTCTTGTCTTTTGCAACACTCCAGCCGCGCCGAGTTCCTGCGCGGCAAAGACGTCGATGCGCGTCACGGCGGTCGCATTGATGTCGGGCCAGGCAAAATCGGCATCGCGGCTCTCGCGTTCGCCGATCTGAACCACCGCCTCGTCGGCGACGAGCGGACCGACAACACCTGGCCATTGCGCCAGCAAAGCCTCGCCGCGTCCGGTGGCAAGTGCCAGATCCATGCCGGCAACCGAGCCGAGTGAGGCATTGACATCGTAGTTGCCGGGATGGCGGAAATCGCTGTGGCCATCGAAATGGATCAGGGCGACTGCGCCCGAGCGCCGCGCGGCGACCAGTGCGCCAAGCAGGATCGAGCAGTCGCCGCCGATGATCAGCGGGAACTCGCCTTGCCCAAGCGCACGGGTGACGATCTCGGCAAGATCGAGGTTGAAGCGGCGGATCGCCGGACCATTACGCAGCCTAGTGCCCGGTTGCGGTTCGGTACTGTAGGCGGGTCTGTCGAGATCGACCACCCGCCCCGGCGCCAGCGACTCGATCAAACCAGCTTCGCTCAGCGCCTGCGGCGCACGCCAGGTGCCGGG
The DNA here is from genome assembly GCF_040318265.1 of Mesorhizobium sp. M1252. Lineage (NCBI taxonomy): Bacteria > Pseudomonadati > Pseudomonadota > Alphaproteobacteria > Hyphomicrobiales > Phyllobacteriaceae > Mesorhizobium > Mesorhizobium sp. M1252. Next base: position 64,749 of record NZ_JAMYLX010000004.1, read on the forward strand.
CACATGGCCCGGCTCCAAGGGCCGAAGGCCGAGATTGGATGGCGCACGAACAAGGCAGATGTCACGCATGCGGCAGGCCCAGCTTCAACATCACCAACATAGACCGCATGGTGCGGGTCCGGCCACAGCGGCCGGAGCCGCTGCCGACATTTGCTGCCATTGTTCAGGCGCCCGCCGCGCCCGCCGCGAATTGCGCCTGAAATTCCGGGCTGAGCGGGATCGGCTTGATGACGTCGATCAGCACGCCATTGGGATCCCTGGTGATGAAATGGCGCTGGCCGAAGGGTTCGTCGCGCAGCGGGCACAGGATCGGCAGGCCGGCCGCAACGATCCGTTCATAGACAGCATCAGGATCCCTCACCTCGAAATTGAGCAGCAGCCCCGATGTGCGGCCGCGCCCCCCCTCGGGGATCGTCTCGTGCTCGCCCTGGACGATACCGAGATTGACCCGGCGATCCTCGGCAGACTGCAGATGCACATACCAGTTGCTCGCAAACAGCGGCTTGAAGCGGAAGTGATTGATATAGAAGGCTTTTGTGCCGGCTACGTCGCCCGTCATCAGCACCGGATAATAGCTCGTCGTCTTCATCTTTCTTTCTCCCGTTAGCCAACATACAGTTTGCATGTAATTCGAAATAACATACAGGCTGCATGTATGCAACGAGAAACCCCGCGCCGCTCCAACCGCGACCGCACCGAAGCGACGCGGGCCGACCTGATCGCTGCGGCGCGCAAACTGTTCATCGAAAAGTCCTATGCCGAGACCGGCACGCCGGAGATCGTTGCGGCCGCCGGCGTCACCCGCGGCGCGCTCTATCACCACTTTGCCGACAAGCAGGCGCTGTTTGCCGCCGTGGTCGAGCAGGAGGCGGCGGCGGTGGCGCAAGAGATCGAGCGCGCCTCGCCGCCTTCTTTGTTTGCCCGCAATGCGCTGATTGCCGGCTCGGACGCCTATCTCGCCGCCATGCGCGCGCCCGGCCGCACGCGGCTTTTGCTGCTCGACGGGCCGGCCGTGCTTGGCCGCGCCGCCATGGATGCGATCGACAATCGCCACGGCAACCGGTCGCTGCGCGAAGGCCTGGTTGCGGCAATGCGCGAACAGTCGATGACCAGACTGCCGGCCGATGCGCTGACCGCTTTGCTCGCCGCTGCCTTCGACCGCGCAGCACTTGCCGTCGAGGCCGGCGCCTCGGCCGAAGACTATCGCGCCGTGCTCATGGCTCTGATCGATGGGCTGTCTCCGGCTCATCCTCAGGCAGGTCGTCCGGGTCGAACTCGTTGAAGCAGCCGAGCTGGCGTTTGAACTGGTCGATCAGCCAGGCCGCCGCCGGTTTCGGGCTGCGGTCGGCGCGGTGCATGGCATAGAGCGATGAGCGCACCTCGCTAAAGGGTTCAAGGTCGAGTTCGACCAGCCTGCCGCTGGCCAAATCGTCCGCGATCAGCCAGCGCGGCAACCCGCCCCAGCCCAGCCCCTCGCGCATCAACGTATGCTTGATACGCACATCTGTCAGCCGCCATGTACGATAGGCAAAGACGCCGAAGTCGCGTCCCTTGGTGCGTTCCGACTGGTCGCTGACAACCAGCTGGGTGTGCTCTCGCGCATCCTCGAGCGCCACCGGTTTCGGCAGCAGTGCCAGAGGGTGGGTGGGGGCGGCAGCCAGCACGATCGACATGAAGCCGATGCGCACGAGATGCACGTCGACCTCGCCCAGCAAGCCACCGATGCCAAGATCCGACTGTCCGCTGACGACATGGTCGGGGATCAGACCGAGCGTGCCGATATGCAGTCGCATCATCACGGTCGGGAACTGCGCCTCGAACGCCTTCAGCACCCGCACCAGCACCGGCGAGGGCAGCGCCGCGTCAACCGATAGCGCAACTTCAGCCTCCAGCCCCTGATGGTGACCGTCGGCACGCGAACGGATGCGCTGCAGCACGCCGACCATGCGCCGGGCGTCCTCCAGCATCGCCCGGCCGATTTCGGTCAGCTGCGGCTCGCGCGTGCCCTCGCGCTCGAACAGTTTCAGGCCAAGCTGCGCTTCAAGATTGGCGATGCCGTAGCTGATGACGGACTGCGCGCGGTTAAGCTTGCGGCCGGCGGCTGAGAAGCTGCCGGTGTCGGCGACCGCAACCAGGATCTGCAATTGGTCGAGCGTCGGATTGGGTTGCACGGCATACCTACTTTATGGATGGATCGTATAGAAAATATACCAGTTTTTTGAATGGGTCGGTAGGCCCATATCAGGCGGGAGAAATCAATTCCCACTGGAGAGAACCGCTATGTCTATCCTGCTTGTAACCTCGAGCCCGCGCGGCGCTGCCTCGCACTCGACCCGTATCGCTACCGAATTCGCTGAAAAGCTCGTCGCCGCCGACCCGTCGAATACGCTCGTCGTACGCGACCTCGTGGCCAACCCGCTGCCGCACATCGACACCGATTATGCGACCGGCATCTACACCCCCGTTGAAGCCCGCACGCCGCGCCAGGCCGAAGTCGTCGGCGTCTCCGACATCGTGCTTGACGAACTGTTCGCAGCCGACACCGTGATCCTGGCCACCGGCTTCATCAACTTCAACATCTCCTCAACCCTGAAGTCCTGGGTCGATCACATCTCCCGCTCCGGCAAGAGCTTCTCTTATGGCGAGGGTGGTCCCAAGGGCCTCGTCACCGGCAAGAAGGTCTATATCGTACTCGCCTCGGGCGGCATCTATTCCGAAGGTGCGGCCGTGCAGTTCGATCACGCCATCCCCTATCTGCGCGGCGTGCTCGGCTTTCTCGGCATGACCGATGTCGACGTCATCCGCATCGAAGGCGTCGGCATGGGCCCTGATGCCGTCACCGCCGCACTTGCCAAGGCGACCGCCAAGGTCGATGCCGTGGTGGCCAAGACCGCGAGCGCGCAAATCGCCGCGTAAGCACACCCCGTCATTCGCATTGAAAAGGCGGGCGCTTCGGCGCCTGCCTTCTTGCTGTCCGGGGCCGAGAGCAGGGTCCACCGGCAGATGGCGTGGTGTTCGTGGCGGGGTTTTCGATGGCTGCCAACTATTCTTGCCCGTTCATCAGCTGGCCCTCATAGGCTTGGAGCCCCCGGCATCGCCATCGGATTTGCCGTTGGTCCACGGCCAATCTGTTTTTGCACCGACGGATCGGGCTAAACTCGTGCAACCCTGTCAAAACAGAGAGGCAACTTATGGCCGAATGTCCGAGTGGAGGAGAGAACAACGGAATTGTCGCAAGCGCTGTTGCCGACGATGATCCGCGTCTCGCGTTCATCTATCAGGAGGCGGTGAGAGGTCTCACTCAACAGCAGACGCTTGTGGAGAACATGAGCACCCGCGCCGGCAGCCTTGTCTTTGCCATCGCATTTGCCAACTCGCTACTCGGCGGTGCGGCGCTTTCCAACGGGCTTGGGCTTTGGGATTGGACCGCAGTGGCCCTGTTGTTCGGCATCGGCGGGCTGATCGTCTTCATGCTTTGGCCCTATCACCAATATACATTCCGCTTCGATCCGGAAGATCTGCTTGATCAATATGTCGACGGCGACAGGCCGACGACAATGTCGGCCATGCGCCGCGCGCTTGCCCTTCGGATCAAGGCGGACATGGCCGGCAACTGGCGAATTATCCAGCGGCTCCGGCTGGCGTTGCAGATTGCGCTGGTTTTTCTGCTGCTCGACATCCTGGCTTGGCTTTTGGCAATTGCGGGCATCTGATCACGTCTCAAGGTGCACCGGCCTCGGTCGCGCATCATACCTGCGTCCTAGGAAATGGACAGGATCTCAAGTTCGCGCGGCCCTAGCTGGACAAAGTCGCCAACGGTTTTTCCGGTCAGCGCGATGGCAACCGGCGAACCATGCGATATGGAAGCTTCAGACGGGTTGGCCTCATCCTCTCCGACGATGCGGAAGGTCTGAGTGCGGCCATCATCACGTTTGAAGGTAACGGTGTGCCCGAAGGCGATCACCTCATTAGAGGTGGGCACCGGCATAAGCTGTGCCGTACGGACGCGCTCGGCATAGTAACGCATATCTCGAACCGGAACCGCTGACTGGCGTCGCCGCTCATTGACATCTTCCAGCACGCTAGCGGCCTCGAGAGCTTGCTGGGCGCGAGTCAATTCAACCTGCAGCGTCTTGAGGCCCGCTTCCGTGACAAGGTTGACCCGATCGGAGACAGGGCGAGCCGGCAGGATGGTTTCCGATGCTGCCTCGGCGCTTTCCTCCTTGGCAAACGCTACGCTCAATTGTCGATACTTTCTGCTTGCCGCCCACTGCCGTTATTCGAGATTCTGGCGACGGATGACCGGCGCAAAACCTATGTTCGGCGCCTCGACCAGTTCGGCCCTTACCCGAACATCCTCTCGCCTTGCTCGTCGACCAACTGCATGCCCTTCTTGATCGAGATGTCGACGGCGTCGTCCAGTCCGGCAAAGCGATCGGCGCGGATGAATTTGTGTTCCTTCATCACGCCGTCGACTTCCTTCGAAACCACGCCGCAGGTCTGGTATTGGCCCCCCTCCGCCTTGTAGGGCGTGGCGCTGATCAAAAATCCCTTGTGCTCAACCTGCTTTGCCGGTGCTGCGCTCTTGGGCTCGCCCCCCTCACCGCCACCACCGAAAAGACGCTTCAGAAAAGACATGGGGCTTCCTCCAACGGCAATCATCCTGCACCACGTCTCGCGGTGCAGGATGATTTTCAGTACCGTTCCTCAGTCGAACGGGCAAGCGTTCTCGCCAGGGGTCAACCGCGCGATAGCGCTTCCAGGGCTTCAGCGGCGGCTTCCAGGACTGCAATCGCCTCGGCCTGCTTTTCAGCCGGCGCGTCGACGAGATCGCCGAGCGCGGCACGCAGCCGGTGGCGCACGGCGCGGAACTCCTCGCGGGCATCCGAGCGACCCCGTCCACCACGCCGTCCGCCTTCCTCGCCGTCGTCGTTCCAGCCGAACCAGTCCCGCGCTTTCGCCATCTTGCGGCCGAAGCGCTCGAGATGCTCCAGCACGCCGTCGATCATCTCGCGGTTCTCGGCGAGATGCGCCTGGCCCGCCTCGGTGATCGAAAACACCTTCTTGTTGCCGTCGGCGGCTGAAGCCGCATAGCCGGCCTCTTCCAGGAAGGTCAGCGTCGGATAGACGACGCCCGGGCTCGGGCTGTAGATGCCGCTGGTGCGCTCTTCCAGCGCCTTGATGATGTCGTAGCCGTGGCGAGGCGCCTCGGCCAGCAGCGACAGCGTGATCAGCTTGAGATCGCCGTCGGCCAGCATGCGCCCGGCGCGAAACATGTCGCCCGGGCCGCCGCGTCCACCGCCACGTCCGCCGTGGCCGAACGGACCAAAGCCGCTGCCCCCTCTTCCACCAAATTTGCCTGCCATGTGCAGGAATGCGCGCTCGGCGCGCTCGCCAAAGGGATGATGTCTATGCATGAATTGCTCCTTGAGTTATATCTTACGATACATCTTAATTAGGCTTGCCCCGCCGACGAGTCAAGATATATCTTACGATGTATCTAAAGGCGGCGCCAGAAGGTTGATTTCGCCGCCGCCGGCAGCTAGAAAGCGCGTGAGGGCCAGAACCTCTCCGTAAGCGTCTGACGTCAAGCAACGCATCCACCCCGGTCTTTCCGGGCAGTTCCGCCGGAAACCCGGCGCAATGGATGCCAAATGCGACGGACCGGATGTTTCAGGAAAATCCAAAAATGACCACGAACCGTAAGCGCGGCAAGCTGCCGGCGCGCTATGCCGCGATCGTCAGCCCGCTGGTGCTGTCGCTGCTGATGACCTTCATCGTCTCGTTCATATCGACGCTGAAAAGCCTTGGACTGCAACCTGATTTGCCGGCTGTCTGGCTCACTGCCTGGGGCCTGTCCTGGCTGGTAGCGTTCCCAACGTTGCTCATGGTGCTGCCGGCGGTGCGCCGCATTGTCGGCTGGCTTTGCGAGCCGGCGTCCCGGTAACGCCCATGACGGTAAGGCCCGCAGATTCTTCGGGCCTTGCCTCGCTACCAGCGGCCCTTGCGCCGGTTCCAGGCATAGAGAAGATCGGCGAAACGATCATAGGCCAAGCGCGTCAGCGGCAGCGCGACCGGATTGCCGAAGAGCGTCGCCAGCCAGCCCTCGCCCGGCGTCGCCCGCCAGACGGCAACCGCGACATCGGCGCCGACCAGCAGCCTGCCTTCGGCATCGGTGGCATGCAGCCGGCGGCGTATGTCCTCCAGCGAGGCGCTGTAGCCAGAGAGCGCCGCCGGTTCGAGGTTGATGTCGCGGAATTCGATCCGCCCGGCCTTGATCGCCTCGATCAGCCGCCGTTTCTGCCGGGTGATGCCGCCATCGCAAACCGGGCAGCGTGTGTTGTACCAGACGGTCAGCGCAGGCTTGGACATGGCGCGACTATCGCCTTGACGGCACGGCCCCGCAATATGACGCCGAGCCGCACGGACCCACGCCCAGCGCTATCCAAGCGAAGTGACGATCTCGCGATAGGCAAATTCCGGGAAAGCCTTGAGCGTTCGCGTCTTGACGCTGCCACCCGTTGCCAGCATCAGGGCGAAACGAGCAAGCACAGCATCGTCGGGCGCCTCGATAATCGCCACCATGTCATATTCGCCCATAGTCAGGTAAAACGCCTTGAACGAGCCGCCCATGTCGGCCAGTTGCTTCTTGGCGGCATCGAGCCGCTTCGGCGACTCTCGGATATTTCTGGCGCCCTGTTCCGTCCAGTTCATCAGCAGGATGTAGGTTGTCATCACACACCTCCCTCCGGCGCCACGGAGCACGGCTGAGGACATCAGCCGGGGCGGACATCCGGTTTTTCGCCCAGAACATGCATCCGACCAGGCAAGTATCCTCCCGACGGAGATGGGCGACAAGAGCCTTCACCCGGCAACAAAAAGGGCGCCATCGGCGCCCTTTTCGAATGCTGGTCTGTTGCCGGTATCAGCTGTCGAGGAAGCTCCTCAGCTTGCGGCTCCGGCTCGGGTGCTTGAGCTTGCGCAGCGCCTTGGCTTCGATCTGGCGGATACGCTCGCGCGTCACCGAGAACTGCTGGCCGACTTCTTCCAGCGTGTGGTCGGTGTTCATGCCGATGCCGAAGCGCATGCGCAGCACCCGCTCCTCGCGCGGCGTCAGCGAGGCGAGCACCCGCGTGGTGGTCTCGCGCAGATTGGCTTGGATCGCCGCATCGATCGGCAGGATCGCCATCTTGTCCTCGATGAAATCGCCCAGATGCGAATCCTCTTCGTCACCCACAGGGGTTTCGAGCGAGATCGGCTCCTTGGCGATCTTCAACACCTTGCGCACTTTTTCGAGCGGCATTGCGAGCTTTTCTGCCAGTTCCTCCGGCGTCGGCTCGCGGCCGATTTCATGCAGCATCTGGCGCGACGTGCGCACGATCTTGTTGATCGTTTCGATCATGTGCACCGGGATGCGGATGGTGCGCGCCTGGTCGGCGATCGAACGCGTGATCGCCTGCCGGATCCACCATGTCGCGTAGGTCGAGAACTTGTAGCCGCGGCGGTATTCGAATTTGTCGACCGCCTTCATCAAGCCGATATTGCCTTCCTGGATCAGGTCGAGGAACTGCAGGCCGCGATTGGTATATTTCTTGGCGATGGAGATGACGAGGCGCAGATTGGCCTCGACCATTTCCTTCTTGGCGATCGCGGCTTCGCGCTCGCCCTTCTGCACCTGGTTGACGATCTTGCGGAATTCCAGGATTGAGATCGCCGTCTCGGTTGCGAGGTTCTGGATTTCCGAACGCAGATCCTTGATCGCGTCTTTCTCGTTCTTGGTGAATTCCTTCCAACCGCGCGAGGTCAGGTTGCCGATCGAGCGCGTCCAGTTCGGGTCGAGCTCGGAGCCCTGATATTCCTTGAGGAACTCCTCGCGGCGCACGCCATAGCTTTCGGCCAGGCGCAGCAGCTTGCCTTCGTTCTGCACCAGCCGCTTGTTGATGTCGTAGAGCTGCTCGACCAGCGCCTCGATGCGCGCCGTGTTGAGCGACAGCGACTTCACCGCCTTGATCAGTTGGTCCTTCAGCTCCTTCAGGCGGCGGTCCTGGCTTGGCGACAGCGTGCCGGTCGCGGCCAGACGGTTCTCGACCTGCTGGTCCTGCAGCTTGCGCAGCTTCTTGTAGGTGTCGGCGATGACGTCGAGCGTCTCCATCACCTGCGGGCGCAGTTCCGCTTCCATCGCCGCCAGCGACAGGCTCGCCTCGTCCTCGTCTTCCTCGTCGTCATCGACCAGGCCGCGCGTGTCGGCGCCGACATTGGTGATGTCGTCTTCCTCGTCGCGTCCACGCCTCGGCTTGTCCTCGGCCTTGGGCGCCTCCTCGATGCGCTCGACCACCGGCGCCTGCTTGGCTTCGGGGCCGGCATAGGTGGCTTCGAGGTCGATGATCTCGCGCAGCAGGATCTTGGATTCGTTGAGCTCGTCACGCCAGATGATGATGGCCTGGAAGGTCAGCGGGCTTTCGCAGAGGCCCGCAATCATCGTCTCGCGGCCGGCCTCGATGCGCTTGGCGATCGCGATTTCGCCCTCGCGCGACAGGAGCTCGACCGAGCCCATCTCGCGCAGATACATGCGCACCGGGTCATCGGTGCGGTCGGTCGGCTCTTTCTTGGTGGTCGTGGCGGCGACGGCGGTGCCGGTCTGCTCGGCCAGCTCGTTGGCGTCTTCCTCGGCGTCGGCATTGCTGTCGGCGGCCTCGGGCTCCTCGCTCTGATCGTCGTCCTCGACCACGTTGATGCCCATGTCGGACAGCATCGCATTGATGTCTTCGATGCGATCCGGATCGGTCTCTTCCGACGGCAGCACCGCGTTCAGTTCGTCGAGAGTCACATAGCCGCGCTTCTTGGCGGCCTTGATCATCTTCTTGACAGCATCATCGGAAAGGTCGAGCAGAGGCCCATCGGTGGCGCCTTCACGTTCGGTCTCGACCTCTTCCTTTTCCTTTGTCGCCATAGTCTTTATCTTCTCCTAGCGGCCGAGCATCGAAGCCGCGTAGCTGCCGCACCGGTCAAACTACATGCGCTGGTGGCGCTTAACCGGGCCGGTAACCGAATCAACTCTTTTGTTTGTTCATATCGTGCCCCCAAAACCGGTTTTCACTTTTGGGCGATATGCATTAAGTCCAGATTAACCCTGATATCTGTGGCAGGCTGACAGCCTGTCCAGTGATCAGCACCTCGCGTCAGTGCATTTCCATCGACGCCGGCGCGGGTTAAGGTTTCGAATCGTCCTGATTCCGTCATTCTGCCAGAAGGTCAAGCGCCTCTCGCATGATTCGCATCAAAAAAGCGAATCAATTACCCGACTTAGAGGCGTCGATTCGACGCGCAGCACGTACATCATCCATTCTTGCGCAGGTTTCGACCTACACGCGCCCACCCCTGCCCGAGGACACACCGAAGCCTTCGATCAGCGCTTCCGTTGCTTGTACATCACGGAATTGCGCCTGAATCTCGATGAGGTGCCGGTAGTTTTCGTCAGTGGGATCGCTGGCGAGCGCTGCTTCCGCCTGTTTCAGCTCCTTATGTAAGGTGCGCGCGCTGCGCTGCAAGTGCAGCGCCTGGTTGAAGGCGTCGCGGGCATCGTCAAGCGCTGCGGTTTCCAGCGCGGGCCATTGCCTGGCCCGTTGGATGAGCGCCACGGCGCGCCCCCAGATATCGCTGCAGCCGGCACGTTCGATGGTGGCGATCACCGCGCTACGGTCATTGGCCATGTCGTGCGCCATCGCATCGAGGATGGCGGCGTGCAGCCGCTGCAAATCGGTGTTGGCGAGATCGAGTAACTCGACATGGGCGAAGTTCTCGTCGATCAGCGCCGGATGGTTGACGAGGGCTACGATGATCGTCGCCTCGCGCACCGACATCATCTCGCCACCGCGTTTGACCATGGCGGAGCGGCCGAGGCTTTCGGTGATCGCGGCGCGCGCGCCTGCCCCGCTGCCTTTGGCGAACTGTCCGCCGGGTGCGGGCGTTTTGCCCTGCCCCGGTTTCCAGTCCTGGCGACCTTGCCGCACTTCGCGCTGGGCGCTGAAGAAGGTCAGCTCCCGCTCGCGCATCCACTGCTGGTAGTGGTAGCGCTGGCTCTCATCGCGGATGCGGCTGGTCAGTTCGCGCAGCGTCTTTGTCAGCCCCGCCCGCCGCTCCGGCGTGTCGAAGACGCCACCGGATGTCTCACGCATCCACAACAAATCAGCGAGAGGCCGCGCTTCCGCCAGCACGGCACGAAACGCGTCCGGCCCTTCTGCCTTGACCAGATCGTCGGGATCCTTGCCCTCCGGCAACAGCGCAAAGCGCACCGACCGCCCGGCCTGCACCGACGGCAGCGCGAGATCCGCGGCGCGCCACGCCGCCTTCAGCCCGGCCTGGTCGCCGTCGAAGCACAGCATCGGCTCAGGCGCCATGCGCCACAGAAGTTCGAGTTGGTTTTCGGTGAGCGCGGTGCCGAGCGGCGCCACGGCATTCTCGAAGCCGGCCTGCGCCAGCGCAATCACGTCCATATAGCCTTCGACGGCAATCACCGTGCCGCCTTTCGCCAGCGCTTTGCGGGCGCGGGCGAAATTGTAGAGCACGTTGCCCTTGTGGAAGAGCTCGGTGTCGGGCGAATTCATGTATTTGGCCAGCGCATCGGGCGCCAGTGCGCGGCCGCCAAAGGCGATGATCTTGCCGCGAGAATCCGGGATCGGGAACATGATGCGATCGCGGAACCAGTCATAGGAGACCGGGATGTCGTCGCCATGACGCACCAGCCCGCAGGCCTCGATGTCGGCCTTGGGCACACCCTTGGCGGCAAGATGTTCCTTCAGCGCATTGCGGCTGTCGGGCGCAAAGCCCAGCCGGAACGATTGCTGCGTCGCCGGCGTCAGCCCGCGATCCCTGAGATAGGCGCGGGCTTTTGCACCCTCCGGTCCTTGCAGCCGCTCCTGGAAGAAGGCAGTCGCCATCTCCATGACATCGGTCAGACTGGCGCGTTCCTTCTCACGCTGTTCTTCCCGCTCGTCGCGCACCGGCATCGGCACGCCGGCCATGTCGGCGATCTTCTCGACCGCTTCGGGAAAGCTTAATCCGTCGAGCTCGGTCAGGAACTTGAAATGATCGCCCGACACCGAACAGCCGAAACAGTGATAGCGGCCCTTCTTGTCCTCGCAGTGGAAGGAGGGGCTCTTTTCGCCATGGAACGGACAACAGGCCCAATAGTCGCCGCGCGAGGCGTTGGTCTTCTTCCTGTCCCATGCGACGCGCTGGCCGATAACCGATGAAATCGGCACACGGTCGCGTATCTCATCGAGAAAGGCGGGCGGAAAGCGCATTGGGGAACTCGTTTGTCCCTCATATAATCATGCTCGCGGAATCCGACGACCCTTATTGCGGACCATACCCGGTTTCCACAGCCAAAAAGCCCGGTTTCTACAGCCAAAAGAAAGGCGGCCGTTTCGGGCCGCCTCCTTTCAAGTCTCTGCATTGCGCCGGCGAGGCCGGGCTTAATGCGCGGCAATGGCGCCGAAGATGATGCCGGACAGGACGCTGACCAGCACATAGTCGTTGCCGACGCGGATCCATTCCTGGCCGGGGCCGGGGCGATGCAGGCCATAGCGGCCATAATCGCGGATCGGCTGGTGCCGCTTCCAGCTGGAATATTTCCGGCCATTGCGCCAATGGCTGCGCTTGACGACCACCGTCTTCTTCACGACGCGCTTCCTGATATCGACATGCTTGCCGGGCCTCTGCCAGTCGACCTGCGTGTAATTCGACTGCGGTGCGACCGGTGCGTTCACCGGTGCGGCCTGGCCGGTAAGCGAAGTGGCGGCCAGCATCGAGAAAGCGAGGGCGGAAAGAACAATACGTTTCATAGCGGGGCTCCTTGGTTGTCGATGCCTAGGGAATAGCGCCCGAAGGATGAACCGAAACTGAACACTAGCATTACATTTACGCAATGAAATCCGGCGCTTATCCTGGATATTTGAACATCATCGCAAAGGCGATTGCCGGGAGTCCGGCAAACCGGGACGATCCGCTGCCATCACCAGGGATCCGCCATGCAACCATTTGCGCATCCGTCCATTTTCCGACACGCCCTGTCGCGCCGCGACGGCTCTTGAAATCGACAAGATTTTATTACCCGGCTAAAATATTCCGGATATTGTTCAAGACTGTCATGACCATGATTCGCAGCCCCGTTTTCATCCCTGCACTGCGCGCCCTCCGCGTCGCGGTAGCTGTCTGCGTGCGGGTTTCGAAATGAGCGGCTCCGTCGTCCTGCTGCATCTGGCGGGCTCGGTGGCGCTGATGCTGTTTGCCACCCGCATGGTCAAGACAGGCGTCGAGCGCGCCTATGGCGACGTGCTGCGTCACCGGCTGCGCTCCACCATGCGCAATCCGATCATGGCGGTGCTGGCCGGCTGCGGCCTGTCCATCGCGCTGCAGAGCTCGACCGCCGTCACGCTTCTCGTCGGCTCCTTCGCCGGCGCCGGCATCGTCTCGGGCATGTCGGGCCAATTGGCTGTGCGCGGCGCCGAGATCGGCTCGGCGCTGGTGGTCAAGCTCTTGACCTTCGATCTGACGCTGCTGGTGCCGATCTGCCTCGTCGCCGGCACGGTCATGTTCATGGCCACCGAGCGGCGCGACTGGCGCCAGTTCGGCCGCATCCTGGTCGGCATCGGCCTTTTGGTACTGTCGCTGGAGATGATCGGCCAGGCCTCGGAGCCGCTGCGCCAGAGCACGCTGATGCCGCTCATCATCGAATATTTCTCCAGCGACTACGTCACCGCCTATCTGCTCGCCGCGCTCGTTACCTGGCTCTTCCACTCCTCGATCGCCGCCGTGCTTTTGATGGTGACGCTGGCCGGCCGCGGCTTCATCCCGCCCGAACTCGGCATCGTGCTGGTGCTCGGCGTCAATCTCGGCTCGTCGATCATCGCGCCGCTGCTCACCCGAAGTGCCGAACCTGGCGTGCGCGTCGTGCCGATCGGCAATCTGTTGATGCGCGGCATGGGCTCGCTGGTGATGCTGATCCTGTTCATGACGCTGAAGCCACCGGTCGCCTTCCTCGGCGCCACCGTGCCCGACCAGATCGTCAACGCCCACATCCTGTTCAATGTGCTGATCCTGCTCGCCGGCCTGCCGCTTGCCAGCCTGATCTATCGTGCTTCCGAGAAGATCGTCGCAATGGGCACCAAGCCGGCGCCGGCTACAGAGCTCGATGTGGTCGAACTCTCCGCCCTCAACGACGGCGCGCTCGACGTTCCGAGCCAGGCGCTGGCCAACGCCACCCGCGAGGTGGTCCGCGTCTGCGAGACGGTCGAGATCATGCTCAAGCGTATCATCGAGCTGTATGAAAGCGCCGACGGCGACAAGATCAAGGCGCTGGCCGCCCTTGACGACCGCGTCGACAGGAAGCACGCGGCGATCAAGCTCTATCTGGCCAAATTGACCAGGAACTCGCTCACAGAGGACGAGGCGCTGCGCTGCCAGGAGCTGATAGGCGCCTGCGTCAAGCTCGAGCAGGTCGGCGACATCATCGTGCGCAACATGCTGGTGCATGTGAAGAAGAAGTTCGAGCGCGGGCTGGAGTTCACGCCCGAGGGCTGGAGCGAGCTGCTCGCCTTTCACACCTCGGTGCTGGCCAATGCCAGGCTTGCCTTCAACGTGCTGGTGTCGCGCGACCCTGAGACTGCCCGCCAGCTGGTGCTGGAAAAGGACCGGCTGCGCGACCGCGAAAAGGAAACCAGCGCCAGCCATTTCGTGCGGCTGCGCGACGGCACCGCCAAGAGCGTCGAGACCAGCTCCATCCACCTCGACACCATCCGCGACCTGAAGCAGATCAACTCGCTGCTGGCGTCGATGGCCTACCCGGTGCTGGAAGAGCGCGGCCTGCTCGGCGGCTCCAGGTTGAAGGCGAGCTGATCAAGAAAACCTAAACCGGCCGCAAAAATTTCTGCATTGCCGGCAAGCGCCATCCATGATTTGAGGCCAACTCGTTCAAGGATCGCTTCCGCGCCATGCTTCCGCTCATTGCCCTGTTCATCGCCGCCTTCGCTTTCGGCACCACCGAATTCGTCATTGCCGGCGTGCTGCCGCAAGTGGCCGACGGCCTTGGCGTTTCGATCCCGACCTCCGGCTATCTCGTCTCAGGCTATGCCGGCGGCATCGCGGTTGGCGGGCCATTGCTGGCGCTCGCCACCAAGGGCATTCCCCGCAAGACGCTGCTGCTTTGCCTGACCGTCGCCTTCACCATCGGCCAGGCCGCTTGCGCGCTGGCGCCCGATTTTACCTCGATGCTGCTCTTGCGCATTGCGGTCGCCGTCGCACACGGCGCCTATTTCGGCGTCGCCATGGTGGTGGCTGTCGGCCTCGTGCCCGAGGACAAGCGCGGCATGGCCGTGGCTGTGATCCTCTCCGGCCTCACCGTATCCAATGTCATCGGCGTCCCGGCCGGCACCGCAATCGGCAATCTCTGGGGCTGGCGCGCCACCTTCTGGGTGATGTGCGCGCTTGGCGTCGTAGCCTTTGCCGCCATGGCTGCGCTTTTGCCGCGCACGACAGGCGCATCAAGGCCATCCGCCAGTCTTGGCAGCGAGGTTCGCGTGCTGGCGCGCCAGCAAGTCTGGACCTCGCTGATCCTGATGCTGATGTTGATGATCGGCCAGTTCGGCCTGTTCACCTACATCACCCCGACCCTGCTTGAGGTGACCCATCTCGACGAGGGCCTGATCCCCTGGGTGCTGCTGCTCAACGGCGTCGGCGCCACCGTCGGCGTCTTTCTCGGCGGCAAGCTTTCCGACTGGAAGCTGATGCCGTCGCTGATCACAATGCTTGCGCTGCAAGCGGTGATGTTGGGCGTGATCTATGCCGTCAGCCCCTACCCCGTGCCGATGGTCATCGCCATCGTTATCTGGGGTGGCCTCAACTTCGCCATAGGCACGCCGATCCAGACCCGCATCCTGGCCTGGACGGCGGACGCCTCCAACCTCGCCTCCTCGCTCATCCCCTCCGGCTTCAATGTCGGCATCGCGCTCGCCGCGTCGCTGGGCGCTGCCATGCTCAACGCCGGCTACGGCTATCGCAGCCTGCCGGTTGTGGGCGCTGCCGCCATGCTGGTGGCGGTGGTGGTGGCACTTGCCTCCTACATCTGGGAGGGGCGCAGCCGGGCAGCGCCGCCGCTGCCAGCAGCGGCCGAATAGCATCGGACTACAAATCGATCCGGAACAACAAACTCTCGGCGCCGCCATACGCGGCGTCCTTGATGAACGGACCGACCACACGGCCGCCATTGGCCAGCACCACCTTCTGCGAGGCCGGATTGTCGAGGTCGGTGGTGAGCTCGACATATGGCAAACCAACAGCCCTCGCCTCGTCCAGCATCAGCCGCAGCGCCTCGGTCGCATAGCCTCGTCCGCGCTTCCACGGCACCACGGCATAGCCGATATGGCCGAGCACATGCGACGGCAGTGCGGCCGTACCCGGCTGCCAGCGAAAGCCGATCGAGCCGGCGGCCTCGCCGTCCCAGATCCAGCGCCGGAAGCCCGGCAGCCGCGGCACGGTCGTGCCGTCCGGCAAGGTAATCGGGCCTCCTTTGGCCTCGGGATCGTCGAGGCTGGCAAGGAACGCCGCGGGATCCTCGTCGATCGCCGCAAGTTGCTCGCGCGTCGCTTCCATCAGCCGGACATTGTCCGGCGACCAGCCACGCTCGAGCGCCGCCTTGTAGGAGGGCAGATGTTCGAGCGTGGGTTTGACGATTTCGATCATGGTGGGTCTCTCCGGCAGGTCAAGGCTTGCTCGCTTAAGCCGGTGCGGACCGTTTCTTGCCCAGAGGTAATGCCCCTGCTCTCCTTCGCCATTGAAGTGGTGTCGGCTCCTACTGCAGCAGGCCTTTGACGATGCCGCTAGCCTTGCCGAAATCCATCTGGCCGGCATATTTCTGCTTCAGCACAGCGATCACCTTGCCCATGTCCTTTTGGCTGGTCGCACCGGTAGCAGTGATCGCTTCGCGCGCCGCTGCAGTCACCGCCGCCTCGTCCAACTGCGTCGGCAGGAAGCCGCGGATGATCTCCATCTCGCCACGCTCCTGCGCCGCCAGTTCCGGGCGCTTGCCGTCCTCGAACGCCTTGGCCGATTCCTCGCGCTGCTTCACCATTTTGGCCAGGATCTGCAGGATCTCCTCGTCGCTGGCGGGGTCCTTGGCCGAGCCGCGATTGGCTATGTCGCGGTCGTGAATGGCGGCCTGGATGAGCCGCAGTGTCGGCAGCCGGTGCTTGTCCTGCGCCTTCATCGCGCTCTTCAGGGATTCGGCGATTTTTGCGCGCATGATGCTTTCTCCTTCGAACGGTGCGGACAATAACGGTGGCAAACTCGTAAAGCAAACACGCCAAGCCTCTGATATTGTTCGACGAAACAAATGCTCGCCGTTTTTGGCACGGGCATCATTGACCGCTCTGGCGCCTTCCCCTATGTACTCGGCCTTGCACAAGACAAAGAATTGATGCGCGCAGGCTCGAGAGATCGGCCGCGCCGTTTGCTGCGCAGATGGCCCGCCATCGAAGCGCGCAGCGTGACAGGAGCGTCGCCATGGCCGAGATGACCCCCGGACTGACCCCGCCTTGGGCAACCGAAAAGCCGACCGCCCTTCTGGTGCTGGCCGACGGCACCGTCATCGAGGGTCGCGGCCTCGGCGCCACCGGTTCCGCCGTTGCCGAAGTCTGCTTCAACACCGCGCTCACCGGCTACCAGGAAATTCTCACCGACCCGTCCTATGCCGGCCAGATCGTCACCTTCACCTTCCCGCATATCGGCAACATCGGCACCAATGACGAGGACATCGAGGACTTGAACCCGGTCGCCCGTGCCGGCGCCGTCGGCGCGGTGTTCAAGGCCGATGTCACCAACCCGTCCAACTACCGCGCCGGCACCGGGCTGGACCAGTGGCTGAAGAAGCGCGGCATCGTCGCGCTGTCGGGCATCGACACCCGGGCGCTGACCGCGCTGATCCGCGAAAAGGGCATGCCCAATGCCGTCATTGCGCACGCGCCCGACGGCATCTTCGACCTCGACGATTTGAAGCGGCGGGCCGCCGCCTGGTCGGGCCTGATCGGGCTTGACCTCGCCAAGGAAGTCACCTCCGGCCAGTCCTCGGTCTGGCGTGGAACGCCCTGGGTGTGGAACGAAGGCTTTGGCGAACAGGCCGAGCCGTCGATGCACGTCGTCGCCATCGACTACGGCGTCAAGCGTAACATCCTTCGCCTGCTTTCCGGCCTCGGCGCCAAGGTCACCGTGGTTCCGGCCGGTACCGGTTCGGAAGAAATCCTGGCCATGCAGCCCGACGGCATCTTCCTCTCCAACGGCCCCGGCGACCCGGAAGCCACCGGCGACTACGCGGTGCCGGTCATCCAGGACCTGCTCAAGACCGATATTCCGGTGTTCGGCATCTGCCTCGGCCACCAGATGCTGGCCCTGGCGCTCGGCGGCAAGACCGCCAAGATGCACCAGGGCCATCACGGCGCCAACCACCCGGTCAAGGATCATACCACCGGCAAGGTCGAGATCGTCTCGATGAACCACGGCTTTGCCGTCGATGCCGACTCCTTGCCCGAGGGCGTCGAGGAAACCCATGTCTCGCTGTTCGATGGCTCGAACTGCGGCATCGCGCTGACCGGACGTCCGGTGTTCTCGGTCCAGCACCACCCCGAGGCCTCGCCCGGCCCGCAGGACTCGCACTATCTGTTCCGCCGCTTCGTCAACCTGATCCGCGAAAAGCGCGGCGAGGAACTGCTGGCCGAACGGGTTTGATTTTACAGGTCTTCGTCTAGCCGTTGCCCAGATCGTGATGCTCCGAATAGCCGGAGTTACAAACGCGGCGCGATTGCCCTTGTCTTGGTCAATGGAATAAACCGGTCACTGGTCTGTTTGTGACGGCTCGAAGCGACGAAGGCTTCGAGAGCGCCGACGGCAATCCCGTGAGCCCAAGCCCTCCTCATCGCTTCGCTTGCGCGCCGCATTAAGGGACGAAGCACACACCTATGGCGGGTTCGAAGTTCGCGCCTGGGTGACCTTACGCCACCGGCCGACCTTCGCTGGCCTCCAGTATGGCGAACCATTGCTGGCGGCCGAGGTCGATCTCCAGCGCCTTGACCATGACGGCCAGCCGCTCGGGCTTCATCGTGCCGAGCACCGGCGCCAGCCGCGCCGGATGACGCAGCAGCCAGGCGATGGCGACGGCGGCGAGATCGCCGGCGCCGATCTCGGCAGCCACCGCCGCGATTGCCGCCCTGACCCGCGCCTCGCGCCCTTCCTTGCCGGTGAACAGCAAGCCGCCGCCGAGCGGCGACCAGATCATCGGCGCATAGCCGAGGCGTTGCGCGTGATCGAGGCTGCCATCCACCAGCGCATTGGTTTTCAGCACCGACATCTCGATCTGGTTGGTGGCCAAGGCAAACGGCAGCCGCGAAGCCAGAAGGTCGAACTGCGACGGCGTGTAATTGGAGACCCCGACCGCTCTCACCTTGCCCGACTTGACCAGCCCGGCAAGGGCCGCCGCCGTCTCGTCGGCATCCATCAGCGGATCCGGCCGGTGCAGCAGCAACAGGTCGAGATAGTCGGTGCCGAGATTGGCGAGCGAACGGTCGACCGAGGCGGCAATGTGGGCCGCACTGGTGTCGTAATGCTTCAGCCGGTTCTGAGGCCGGTTGGCCGATGCCAGAATGATGTCGCATTTCGAGATCAGCTCGATGCTGTCGCGCTTGCCCTTCCAGCGCGACAAGCCGGCGCCAAAGGCAGCTTCCACCTGGTAATGCCCGTAAATATCGGCATGGTCGAAGCTGGTAAGGCCGAGATCGACCGCAGTGCCGATCAGCCGCGCGATCTGGTCGGCGTCCGGGCGCGCGGCGCTGTCGAGCAGGCGCCAGGCGCCGAACACCAGCCGCGACAGCGACAAACCGTCCTTGGTCAGCTCTATGCGGCTGTCATGGCTCATATCTGGGCTCCATCTTCCGCAGCGCCGGTGGCAACGCTTCTCACCGCCGTCGGCCTCGCAACTTTCGTCACAAAGACAATGACGGCAAGCGTCAGGAAGCACGCGCCAACCAGATAGGGGGCGCCGCCGAACACTACGGGCGCATTCGGTCCGGTGAACCAGGAAAAGATCGCGGTGTAGAGCAGCGGCGTGATGATCGAGGTGATCGAGAAGATCGACGTCATCGCGCCCTGCAATTCGCCTTGCGCCGATGGCGGCACCTTGGCGGCGGCGAGGCTTCTCAGCGGCGGATCGGCCAGTGCTTCCAGGCAGCCGACGACGATCACCGCATAGATCATCCAGCCTTGCGAGGCGAAGGCGTAGCCGAAGGCGCTGGCCGCCGTAAATGTCAGGCCGATCACCGCCGTCTTCCACTCGCCAAGTTTGGGGATCACGCGCGGCAGCACCGTCGCCATGACGATCGCCCCACACAGGCCGAAGGCGCCGAGCGAGAAGCCGATCTGCTGCTCGCTCCAGCCATAACGATAATTGGACACGAACGACCACACCGCCGGATACATCATGTGGCCGAGCGTCATCAGGAAGAAGGCGAGCCCGATCCAGCCGATGCCCTGATATTGGCGCATCTGCAGCAGCGTGCCGACCGGGTTGGCGCGTTTCCACTCGAAGCGGCGGCGGTGCTTTTCATCGAGCGTTTCAGGCAGGAAGAACATGGCGATGAGGAAGTTCACGAAGGCAAGCCCGGCGGCAAAGTAAAACGGCACTCGCGGCCCGAACGTGCCGAGCAGCCCGCCCAGCACCGGCCCAATGACGAAGCCGACGCCGAAGGCGATGCCGAGCAGACCGAAATTCTTCGCCCGGTTGTCATCGTTCGAGATGTCGGCAATGAAGGCCGACGTCGTCGAATAGCTGGCGCCCGAAATGCCGGCCAGCACGCGGCCGATGAACAGCATCGGATAGGACCAGGCGATGGCGCAGATCAGATTGTCGATCGAGAATGTAAGCACCGAGGCAAGCAGGATCGGCCGCCGCCCGAAGCGGTCGCTCAATCCACCCATGATTGGCGCGAAGAAGAACTGCATCGCCGCATAGACGAAGAACAGCCAGCCGCCTTCGATCGCCGCTTCGCTGATGCCGACGCCGGAAAGCTCCCTGAGAAAGGCCGGCAACACCGGCATGATCATGCCGAAGCCGATAATGTCGAGCAGCAGCGTGGTGAAGACGAGCGCAAGGCCCCGCCTGGCGGTTTTGGGGTCGATCATAATGGCGTCTGCTCCCTGAGACCGCCCTTGGGCGGGCGCCCGTTATAGGCGAGGCGCCACTTTGGAACAATAGGAGAACGCCTCAGGCGTTCTCCTCCTGACATCTGTTGCCGGTGGTGAATCGGCCCGCCGACGGATGCGCTTTGGACCGCGGTCGGCTGGAACTTGCGAGCGCCTCAAACCGGACCGGTCAGCGTGTTGCAGTCCGACAGCTTGCCGCTCTTGTAGCCGCGCGCAAGCCAGGTCTGCCGCTGCTGCGACGTCCCGTGGTTGAAGCTTTCCGGCACGACATAGCCCTGCATCTTCTTCTGCAGCGTATCGTCGCCGATCTGCTTGGCGGCGTTGAGCGCCTCTTCGATGTCGCCCTGTTCCAGAATGCCCTTCTGCGCGGTGAAATGCGCCCAAACGCCGGCGAAGCAGTCGGCCTGCAGCTCGATGCGCACCGACATCTGGTTGGCTTCCGCCTCACCCATCGACTGCCGCATCTGGTTGAACTTGGGCAGGATGCCGGTGAGGTTCTGCACATGGTGACCGACTTCATGAGCGATCACATAGGCTTGGGCGAAATCCCCCGAGGCGCCGAACTGCTGGTCGAGCTGCTGGAAGAAGGTGGTGTCGAGGTAGACCTTGTGGTCGCCGGGACAATAGAACGGTCCGGCTGCCGTCGAGGCGGAGCCGCAGGCCGAGCGGATCTGGCCGCTGAACAGCACAAGCTTCGGGTCCTCGTATTTCAGGCCCTGCGACTGGAAGATGCCGGTCCAGGTCTCTTCGGTCTCGGCCAGCACGGTCGCCACGAACTGCTTCATCTCGTCGGAAGCAGGCGTGCCGGCGCCGTCGTCCTGGCCGCCGCTGTTGTCGGTAATCTGGCCACCGCCACCCGGCAGCACGCCGCCGCCGTCGCCGCTGCCCAGGATCTGCGACGGGTCGAAGCCGAAATACCATCCGGCCAGCACCACGAGGACAACCAGCAGGATGCTGCCGCCGCCGCCGGTGCGGCCGCCGATCGGGATGCGGAACTGGCCAGGGCTGCCGCCGCCGAAACCACCACCGCCGCCACTGTCGCTGCGCTCGTCCTCGACATTGTCACTCTGACGGCGGCCCTTCCAGAGCATGGCAACTCCCCGTATGCAAATTTTCGGCTGGCCTGGCCGATTGTCGTGGCCCAGTCCGACCCAACAGACAATTATCGCAATGGTTGCGCCAAGTCACAGTATTTTTCGTGGCGGCGGCATCGCGTTCGCACTCTGGTCGAGGCGGCATGCGCGCTGTAGCATCCGGTTCGAACGGGGGTGTCGGGGACTTGCGGACAATCGGTCGATTTCTGCTGCTGGCGGTGGTGCTATGCCTCGGCCCGTCGCCGGCGCGCGCCGTGACGCTCGATTCCAGCGTCGCCGTAACCGATCCCGAGACATTGCAGGCGCTTGAGCGTGGCGGCCTCTCGATCAGCCGCCTGCTCGGCCCGGCGCTGGGTCTCACGCGCGAGGTCGACAATCGGGGCCTGTTTTCGGTGCGCGCGCTGACCCCTGTGCGCAACGCCGTCAAGCAGGAGATCGCCGACGAGCCTGCCAATAGCCCCGATCCTTACGTCGCGGCCATGGCCAAGTCGAAGGACACCAGCCAGAAATTCAACCCGAAATACATCGACGATGACGGCTCGACGCTCGACCTGACCGGCGTCGTCAACCGCATGGACCGCGGCTATCTCGGCCACACCGAATGCGGCGAGATCAGGCTGATCTACCGCTTCCACTATTCGGTGGCGGAGAAGCCCACGAAGGGAAAGACAGCGCAACGCATCTCGTCGCGGCTGCCGCTGACCATGGGTCTGGTCTTCAACGCCAGGCCCGGCGAGGCTCGCCCCCGCGCTTCGAGAGACCGTCCAAGCGCCACCGCCGTTTCCTGTGCCGAAATCGCCAAGCGCTGGCTCGCCGCCGGCCAGAAGAACCTTGCGCCCGAGCAACTGGCAGCCTGGCTGCGCTCCGACGAAGGGCCGCTCTCCAACGCCATGCTGAATTCGTCGCAGATCATGCGGCTTGAGCTGAACATGCAGGTTCTCCGGCTGTCGGCCTCGAGCCGCCGCGACTTCGGTGGCCACGCCGAATATCTCCTCAAGATTTTCAAATGGGACCCAACGACGTCCACCTTCCAGGAATCGAAGATGGAGAACCAGATCGACCGGAAAGTGGTTCTGGCCGACCGGCCGGCCTTCGCCAAATGGCTGCTCACCGACCGCAACCTCTACGACCTCGATCGCGGCCGGCTGGTCATCGACGACAAGTTCCT
The DNA here is from genome assembly GCF_040318265.1 of Mesorhizobium sp. M1252. Taxonomy (NCBI): domain Bacteria; kingdom Pseudomonadati; phylum Pseudomonadota; class Alphaproteobacteria; order Hyphomicrobiales; family Phyllobacteriaceae; genus Mesorhizobium; species Mesorhizobium sp. M1252. The sequence goes on from NZ_JAMYLX010000004.1 coordinate 87,252, forward strand.
GGCGACCAGCGCCGTCTCGGTCGCACCCGGCGGCATGGCCAGGTCGCAAAACAATATCGCCTATGGGCTGCTCGACGATGCCGACATCGACAAGGCACTGCAGGACTATGTCGCCAGGGGCAACACGCTGCGCAGCGTGAAATCGGTGGCCGGCTTCAATCTGCGTCTCAACGAAATGACCTGCACCGGCTGCCACCAGACGCACGGCATTGCCGGCTTCCATTACACCGGCGCCGATCCGGCCAGCGAGCCGCGCCGCAACGCCGTCTTCGTCCCCGGCTCGGCGGTGTTCTTCGCCGACCTGCCGCGCCGCCGCGCCATCGTCGAGGACTTCGCCGCCGGCGGCCATCCGGATTTCTCACGCGGCTTCGCCGCCCGTCCGGACGCCAAACTCGCCGAAGCGCTGAAAGGCACCGATCTCTACAATGGCTGGGGCTCGATCTGCTACAGCGGCAAGGATGCCAGCTTCAAGGACTGGAGCTGCGGCGAAAGCCTGCGCTGCGCCGGCGTCCATGAAAGCGACATCCATCCGGGCTTCGGCACCTGCGTCAGCGAGGCGGCCACCGCAGTCGGCGACCCCGTCGAGTTCGGCGAGATTAAGATGTCGAGCTGGGGCAGCGACAAATATTGCCGCCTGTCGCCGGCCACCGCAAAAGCCTGCGCCATCGATCCGGCGCGCGACAAGAAACCGGTAATCAAGCTCGCCGGCTATGGCGCGGCGCGCCAACGCTACGACAACCCCGAGCAGAAGACCGGTGGCTTTCCCGGGGGCATGCTGCGCAAGGCAAGCTGCGACAAGCTTCCCGACGAGGCGACTTGCGGCCGCCTCGCCAAGACCGGTTTCAACGACTGCATCGCGTCGGGCAAGGACCACAAATTCTGCACCAAGGAATTCACCAAGACCGCCGGCCTGCGCGCCTGCGACAAGGCGCATCCCTGCCGCGAGGACTATATCTGCACCGCCGGCTACGACGATCTGGCCGCAGCCAAGCCTGGCAAGGGCTCCTGCATTCCGCCCTATTTCATATTCCAGTTCCGCGTCGACGGCCATCCGCGCAGTTGGGTGCAGGACACCGAGGAATGAGCGGCAGGTTGCCGCTTGCGAACAGAACTCAGATCTTCTGCTTGGTGCCGGCGCTTTTGCCGTCCGAGCTTTTGGAGCGTTCCTCGAAACGCGCGGCGCCCTTTTTCAGCGCATGGCCGGTTTCGACCTCGGTCTTGCGTTCGTCCTTTGCCGCTGCCTGCCTCAAACCCTCGGCCGCCTGCTTGCCCTTCGCGGTCGGTGCCTGTTCGACGCCCATGTTTTCCTCCTTGGCGCGCGACAACCACGCGCAACGTCAGGAGCAACGAGCCTGACGTGCGGAGGTTCCAGTGGTGCGGCCCCGGCACCCCTCAGCGCGGCGCGATCATCGCCTTGCGAAAGGCTTCCAGCGTCTCGGCGCTGACATGATGCTCGATGCCCTCGGCATCGATGCGCGCCGTCTCGGCGCTGACACCGAGCGAACGCAAAAACGCTTCTACCGTCTGGTGGCGGATGCGGCTCTCTTCCGCCACCTTGCGCCCGGCGTCGGTCAGGAACACACCGCGATAGGGTTTTCTGGAAACGAGCCCGTCGGCGCACAGCCTGGTCAGCATCTTGGCCACCGTCGGCTGGGCGACACCCAGCCGCGCAGCAATATCGACCTGACGCGCCTCATTGCCGTCCTCGATCAGGTCGGCGATCAGCTCGACATAATCCTCGACCAGCGCGCCGCGGCGCGCTTCGCGCTGCTGCCGGAACCCTTTCGAATGAATCTCGGCGTCAGGCAGCGGCTCCTCGCGTCCAACCGGTCTGTGCTTCAGCGCCAACACGCGCTCCTTCCTATCTTTTGACAAGAATCGGCTTTGGGCAAAGCAATCGCCCTTTGCCATTCATAGCACGGGCTTAACTGTTCCAGCCGTTTATTTCCATTCCATGGTAGGCGCAACCGGCGTTTGCGATCCCCTGCCGGCCTGCCGGTCGGCGCAACAGGAAGCACATACAATGAAATATAGCCTATTGCATAATGTTGAGCCCTGGCATAGATAGGATGACGTCAACCGATCCACCCAGTGGAAAGCCCTCCATGTCCGAAGCTGACGCTACCTTGGGATCATCCTGGCGATTTGACAGGCCGGAGGACAATCCTCCCAGCCTGCGCGAGGTGAACTCCACGATCGCGGTGCCGCAGTCCGGCGTCTGGTTCCGTCGCCTGTTCGCCTTCATGGGACCGGGCTACATGGTCTCGGTCGGCTATATGGATCCGGGCAACTGGGCCACCGACCTCGCCGGCGGCGCCCAGTTCGGCTACACGCTATTGTTCATCATCATGCTGTCCAACCTGATGGCGATCCTGCTGCAGGCGCTTGCCGCCCGGCTTGGCATCGCCACCGGCCGCGACCTCGCCCAGGCCTGCCGCGCCTATTATCCGCGTCCCGTCAGTTTCGTGCTGTGGATCGCCTGCGAACTCGCCATCATCGCCTGCGACCTCGCCGAGGTGATCGGCACGGCGATCGCGCTGCAGCTTCTGTTCGGCATTCCGCTGATCGGCGGCGCGTTGCTGACGGCGCTCGACGCCTTCATCGTGCTGCTCTTGATGAACAAGGGTTTCCGCTATCTCGAAGCCTTCGTCATCGCGCTTTTGATCATCATCTTCGGCTGTTTCGCCATCCAGATCTTTGCCGCTGCCCCTCCGGTCGGCTCGATCCTGCATTCGATGTTCGTGCCGTCGACGGAGATCGTCACCAATCCGGCGATGCTCTACATCGCCATCGGCATCATCGGCGCCACGGTGATGCCGCACAATCTCTACCTGCACTCCTCGATCGTACAGACACGCGCCTATGAACGGACCGAAAAAGGCAAGCGCGACGCCATTAAATGGGCGACGACGGACTCGACCATCGCGCTCGTCCTGGCGCTGTTCGTCAACGCCTCGATCCTGATCGTCTCGGCGGTGGCCTTCCATGGCACCGGCCATCAGGATGTCGCCGAGATCGGCCAGGCCTTCGAGCTCTTGTCGCCACTGCTTGGCCTCGGCATCGCCTCCATCCTGTTTGCGGTGGCGCTGCTGGCCTCCGGCCTCAACTCGACGGTTACGGCTACGCTTGCCGGCCAGATCGTCATGGAAGGCTTTTTGCGCCTGCGCATTCCGCAATGGGCGCGCCGGCTGCTGACGCGCGGCATCGCCATCGTCCCGGTGGTGGTCGTCACCGCGCTCTATGGCGAAAAGGGCACCGGCCAGTTGCTGGTCTTCAGCCAGGTGGTACTGTCGATGCAGCTGCCCTTCGCAGTCATCCCGCTGGTGCAGTTCGTCTCCGACAAGAAGAAGATGGGCAACCTTGCCATTCCCCGCGGCGTGGCGGTCCTCGCCTGGGTCGTCGCGGCGGTCATCCTGGTGCTCAACTTCAAGCTGCTCTACGACACCGTCTTCGGCGTCGGCTGAGTTTCATTCCCGACCGCGACAAACCGGCCGCTTGCGCTATCTTGATCGCCATCATGACAAGTGTCGAAGACGCCAGGAAATTTTACGCGCAACTGATGGCGGCCAATGCCGGCTCGGCCGACCCGCGCCTCGAAGAGGCGTTTGCCACCGTGCCGCGCGAGGCCTTTCTCGGTCCCGGACCCTGGGCGGTCGTCGCCGGCAGGGCGCTCACCACCGGCAACGGCAAGATCATGACGCCGAGCGCCGATCCTGTTCACATCTATCAGGACGTGCTGGTGGCGCTCGATGCCGACAAGGGCATCAACAATGGCGAACCCTCCCTGCACGCCATGTGGATAGGCAGGATCGCTCCCAGGCCGGACGAGGCCGTCACCCATATCGGCGCCGGCACCGGCTACTACACCGCCTTGCTGGCCCGGCTGGTTGCGCCCGGCCCGGTGACCGCCTTCGAAATGGAGGCCGATCTTGCTGCCAGAGCAACAAAGAATCTCGAAACCTACGGCAATGTAAGCGTCGTCCACGGCGATGCCGTCACCGGCGATCTGCCGCCGTCCGACATCATCTATGTCAATGCCGGTGTCGTCGCACCGCCGGCTGCCTGGCTGAGGGCGCTGAAAGCGGGCGGCCGCATGATCTTTCCCTGGCGCCCGTCCCAGGGCGTCGGCCTGGCCGTAATGGTGACCCGCACCAAACAAGGTTTTGCCTGCGACCCCTTCATGCGCTCGTGGTTCATCCCCTGCGTCGGCGCCTCGGTCGCCGGTTCGGCGGCCAAAATCCCCGACCTCCAGAAGGCCGCGCGCAGCCGTTCGATCTGGCTGACATCAGACAGGGCGCCGGACCGGACCGCCACCGCCATCATCGGCGATGTCTGGTTTTCGTCGCAGGCGCTTGGCGGCGGGCGACGGCGGTAGGTACTCTTGTCGGCCGCAGCGTTTTTTTGCCAACGCCTGTCGGGCGGCCGCCGGCCTGTCCGTCCTTAGATCGAAATCCGGCCCTGACGGCGCGGATCCTGGAAAAGGAAAATCCAATGCGAAAGATCATCGCCGCTACCTTCGTCAGCCTCGACGGCGTCATGCAGGCGCCGGGCGGCCCGGAAGAAGACCCGGTTGGCGGCTTCGAGTTCGGCGGCTGGACGTTCCACTACTTCGACGAGGTGGCGGGCGTGGCCATGGAGGAATTGTTCTCTAAGCCCTTCGCCCTGCTGCTCGGCCGCAGAACCTACGACATCTTCGCCGCTTACTGGCCGTACCAGAAAGATGCCATCGGAGATGCCTTCAACCCTGCGACTAAATATGTGGCGACGCATCGGCCGGATTCGCTCACCTGGGAAAATACGCAATGGCTTGGAGAAGATATCGTCGCGGCGTTGCGCCGCCTCAAGAAGGAAGATGGGCCTGACCTGCTCATCCAGGGTTCGAGCGAGCTGATCCAGACTTTGCTCGCCAACGGGCTGATCGACGAGATCCGGTTGATGATCTTCCCGCTGCTGCTGGGCAAGGGCAAGCGGCTGTTCGATGGTGGTGCGATGCCCGCCGCTTTCAAGCTGGTCAAGTCGCAGGCCACTACCACAGGCGTCATCATGGCGACCTACGAACGCGGGGGTGAGGTCAAGGTCGGGTCGTTCGCTACGCAGAAGCCGTCAGAGGCCGAGCTCGAGCGGCGTAAGAACTGGAAGTAACAGGGACAGGCTTGGCACCTTTCCTCTCCCCCGATCGACGGGGGAGAGGAAATGCAAGTTCTGTCAAGCCGCCACAGCCCGCCGTGCCAACCCACCCCGGATATACCGCGCGAACTCCTGCGCTGCCGGCGCCGTGCCGTACTTCGGCAAATGCAGATTGATGGAAAAATTCGGCAGCGGCGGCAGCCCGGCATCAAAAGCCAGGATGTCAAGATCGGCAGGCACGGTGGAGGCCAGCCAGGCGGTGACGGCAAGGTCGGAGCGCACTGTCGCGGTCGTCGCGTCGATGTTGCCGTTCTCGAACACGGTGCGCCATTCCAGCCCGTGCTCGTTCAGCGCCGACAGCACCACCGGGCGGAAGGCGCAGGTGTCGGCGACGATCGACACCGGCAGCGGCCGCTTGGCGCGGGCGACGCCGCCCTTGGCCCCCACCCAGACCAGCCGGTCAATGGCCAGGCACTCACCGGCCGACGGGCCGACCCGTTCCTCGATGACGGCAAGGTCGATGGTGCCGGCCGCGAGGGCCGCGGCAAGGTCCGGCGAAGCCGCACAGAGCAGTGAAATCTCGACCTGCGGATAGGTCTCGGCATAGGCCTTCAGCACCGGCGCCAGCAAAGTGCCGACAAGGTCATAGGGAACACCGAGCCGCACCTGGCCGGCGACCTCGGTGCCCGCCATCTCGGCCCAGATCTCGTCATTGAGGCCAAGCAACCGTTTGCCCTTGCCGAACAGCCGCTCGCCGGGCCGCGTCAGCCGCAAGCCACGCCGGTCGCGCTCGAACAGGCTGCAGCCGAGCGCTTCTTCCAGCCGCTTGATCTGCTGGCTTACGGCGCCTTGCGTCAGATGCAGCGCGTTCGCCGCCGCCGTCATGCTGGCCTTGTCGGCGACAGTGACGAAGGTGCGGATCAGCGCTGTGTCGAGGTTGCGGATCATGGATGGCATTATATCTGCTAATGCCAACCATCGCAAACATTGCATTTACTGAAGTATGCGGAAGTCTACCATTGGGCTTTTGATGAAGGACGCCTCATGTTGCAGCCCATCTTTCCGCTCATCCTGTTTGCCTTCGTGGCCACCGTCACGCCCGGCATCGCCACCACCCTGTCGACTGCCTCAGGTGCACAGTTCGGTTTTCGCCGTTCCGTTCCCCTATTGGTCGGCAGCGCCGCCGGTCTCGCCACCGTGACCGCTGCTGCCGCCGCCGGGCTCGCCGGTCTGCTGCTGGCCATGCCTTCGCTGCAACTGGCGATGAAAATCATCGGCTCGCTCTATCTCATCTGGCTGGCAATCAAGATCGGCCGCGCCGGGCCGCCCAATCTCGATGTGGCGATGGCAAAACCCAACAGCTTCTTCGGCGGCGCCGGCATTCAATGGATGAACCCGAAGGGCTGGGCGATGGGACTGGGGGCGGCGGCCTCGTTCGCGGCCCTTGCCGACGGGCCGGGACAACTCGCGCTGCTGCTCGGCTCGACCTTCGGCCTCACTGCAGCCGTCTCGCTGTCGATCTGGTGCGTGGCGGGCATGGTGCTGGCACGGCTGCTCGAGACCGAATGGCAATGGCGCGCGCTCAACATCGTGCTGGCGCTGGTGCTGGCTGCATCGATCATACCTATGTGGCGGGGAGCGTAAACGCAGAGGTCGGCGCCAGTACCCCCACCCGGACCTGCGGTCCGACCTCCCCACAAAGGGGAGGTAGGGGAGCGCGCACTTTACCCTCCCCCTTGTGGGGAGGGCCGCGAACGAAGTGAGCGGGGTGGGGGTCCTGGTTCGCGAAGCGAACCAGCTCTCTCCTCAGACCGCGTAGCGGGCAGCAGGCTTGTCGGCGTGCAGGCTGCCGTAGAAGACTTGCCTTGCGCCGAGGAAGGCGTCGAGCTTGGTCGCATCGGCAAGTGCCGGCACGGTGACGGCTTCGCCCCTGGATAGGCCCACAAGCGCGGCATCGACCATATCGTCGGCGGACATGATGATCTCCTTCGGCAGATTGTCGATATCGCCACCGGCGAGCTCCCAGAAATCGGTGCGGGTCGCGCCCGGCAGCACCGCCTGGACCTTCACATTGGTGCCGGCGACTTCGCGGTGCAGGGCCTCGGTGAAGTTGACGACATAGGCCTTGGTGCCGCTGTAGATGCCGCCGAACGAGGTATCATAGGCGAGCACAGAGGCGATGTTGACGATGGCGCCGCGGTTGCGCGCAAGAAGCCCCGGCAGAACGGCGCGGGTCAGGCGGGTCAAGGCGATGACGTTGACCTTGATCATGCGCTCGGCCTCGTCGGCGTCGGCCGTTGCCACCACGGCCTGGCCACCAATGCCGGCATTGTTGACCAGCAGCGTGACGCTGTCGTCGGCTGCGATCGCCTGCTCGACGCGGCGCACATCATTGTCGTCGGCAAGATCGGCTGATATCACGCTGACCTTGCGCTTGTAAGCATATCGCAGCTTTTCAGCCAGTTCCTCCAGCCGGTCGGCGCGCCGCGCTACCAGCACCAGATCGTAGCCTTGCCCGGCCAGCCGGTCGGCATAGACCGCGCCGATGCCGGCCGATGCGCCGGTGACGACTGCGGTACCCTTGTTGTCCTGTCCACTCATTGTCCTGTTCCTTTTTTCTGCCCGGCGAGACAGGTCGATGAACCCTTGTCCCGCCCTGATCTCCAATTAGTGGCATATACCACTTTCCGGGAAGTAGGCATATACCACCATCTTGTCAACGGAGGCGGCAGAAACTATTTCTGCGACAGGCCGGCAGCGGTTTTGCCGGCAAGGAGTCGTGATGAGCAAGACCGCGCTGCCGGGATTCAGCCTTTGCAACAACGCCACGCTGCGGCGCGCCGCGCGCAAGCTCGGCCGCTTTTATGACGATGTAATCTCGCCTTCGGGTCTGAAGGGCACACAGTACGGCCTGCTCTACCAGATCCATGTCAGCAACGAGCCGGCGATGGGCACGATAGCCGAAGCGATGGTCATGGACCTGTCGGCGCTCGGCCATACGCTGAAGCCGCTGATCCGCGACGGCTATGTCGACACCTTCGCCGACAAGGACGACCGCCGCGTCAAGCGGGTGCGGCTGACGCCGCAAGGCCAGGCCAAGCTCGAGGAGACGACGAAATTGTGGACCATTGCCCAGCAGCGCTTCGAGGCGCTGGTCGGCCAGCAGCGAGCGGCAGATCTGCGCGCTATGCTGGATGAAGTCGCGGCGCTGGACTACGACGTGCCGACGGCCGCCCCTTCAAGCTGAAAGAGCGGCCGCCGGTCCTTTGCAAAGATCTATTCGGCCGGCATGGCGACCGGCCGGGCCGCCCAGCGGCCGGCCAGCACCACGCCAAGCCCGATCAGCGGGAAGATGGCGGCGACCAGGCCGAGATCGGCCGGCACGCCGTAGCGCAGCACGGCGCCGCCGACCACAGCACCCAGCGCCACGCCGAGATAGAGGGCCGAAGCGTTGAGCGACAGCACGATCGGGGCGGCGTCGGGCGCCAGCTTGATGATGCGGCTGGCCTGCGCCGGCGGAAATGCCCAGCCGACCATGCCCCACGGCACCATCATGGCCATCAATGCCGGCCCGGCGAGATGCTGCGGCAGGAAGGTCGGGATGACCGAGAGCATCACCAGCATGACGGCGCTCAGCGCCAGAGACCAGCCGACGGTGCGCGTCGCACCAAAACGGTCGGCCGCCTGGCCGCCGGCTATGTTGCCGATGACGGCGCCGACACCGAAGGCGAGCAGCATGCCGGGCAGCGCAATCGGGCTGAGGCCGCCGCTCTGGATGGCCAGCGGCGCGATATAGGAAAACACCGAGAAGGCGCCGATCAGGGCAAGAGCGGTGGTCAGCAGGATCGGCATGACGCCGGGGCGCAGCGCCGCAGCCAGCCGCCGCCTGAGCGGCAGCTTGGTACCGACAATGCCGCGCGGCAGCCGGTACCACAGGATGGCGCCGACCAGCGCGCCGAGCCCGGCAATGGCAAAGAAGGTCCCGCGCCAGCCGGCTATCGTGGCAACCAGCGCGCCGAGCGGTGCACCCAGCGCAACCGCCACCGTGGTTCCGCCGACGACGACGGCAATGGCCCGCGCCCGGTGGTGGTCATCGACCAGCGCCACCGCCGTGCCTTGAGCGGTCGCGGCAAACAAGCCTGACGACAGCGCCATGATGATGCGGGCAATGAGCAGCAGTTCGAAGGACGAGCTCAGCGCCGCCACCACATTGCCGATGACGAAGAACGCCAGCGTCCACAAGATGACGCGGCGCCGGTCCCATTCGCCGGTCAGCGTTGCCAGGATCGGCGTGCCGATGGCGTAAGCCAGCGCGAAGGCGGTGATCAGCGTGCCGGCGAGCGGAATGGAAATGCGGGCGTCGGTGGCGATATCAGGCAGCAGGCTGGAGATGACGAAGCCTTCGGTCGAGATCGTGAACGATCCGAGCGCAAGCCAGAAGAGGCGCTTGTCCATAGGGCGTGTCCTTAGTTCAAAACTTATTGAACAATTGGACATAACAGGACATGATGTCAATGAAGCCAGGTGAAAATAGCTGAAGCCTGCTGACAGCCCTGTGTCAGGACAGCCATTGGGCCAATCGCGAAAACGGACTGTGCATGCCCGCGAAAGATCGACGCGTTGAAATCGCCACCGACTGTGCTTAGTTTCGGGCCATGACTTTGCCGCACCCCAATACAGACCAGATCAGCCTGCCGGTTGTGCTCGGCGTGCTTGGCGACCCGACCCGGCTCGCCATCGTGCGCTATCTCGCCAGCAAGGAAGGCGTGCCGCTGAACTGCAGCCGGTTCCTCGACCTCGGCTCCAAGACCAATCTCAGCTATCACCTGGCCAAACTGCGCGAGGCCGGCGTCACCCGCGCCGAGGTGGCCGGCACCAACCGGATGATCACGCTGCGCCGCGCCGACCTCGACGCCCGCTTCCCCGGCCTGCTCGATAGCGTGATTGCGGCGGCCGGAGATGATCCGGCACTGCCCATCGTCGGTGGCCACGACATCGAAATGCCGGGCTAACCGGTTCAGAGGTCAAGGTCCTAGCGCTGCCAAAAACCGATATGCGGGGCGAGGAGCTCCTCGTCCATCTCGGGGAAGGGTCCGTGGACCTCGACCGGTTTCTGCCCGGAGCCGAGGACTGTGCGCGACGAGAGGTTCATCGTCGGGTTCTCGGCGTGGTTGCCGGTCAGCGCGAGAAGCTTGGTCTCCTCGAAGCCGTAGACCAGCCGGCCGATATTGGCCCAGTACAGCGTTCCCGTGCACATCGCACAGGGCTCGCCGGTTGTGACCAGCGTGCAGGACCAGAGGAATTCCGGCGGATAGGCGTCCGCGGCACGCCGGGAGAGCTCCGTTTCGGCGTGGCGCACGGTGTTGATGTTTCCTTGCCGCATCAGGATGCGATCGTCGGGGCCGACGAGCACGCAGCCGAAAGGATGGTGCCCATGCGCGGCAGTCTCGCGCGCGACGTCATTGGCGGCGCGGAGGTGGGCAACCATCTGGTCGCGGGTCATCGCCTGGTCCCTCCCCAGATGAACTCTGGAACGGCGTGGACGCTAGCAGATGGAGTGCTTCCGCGATAGCCAGCTCCCGGCTGTCTCGAACGATCTCAAAGGCTTGATAATGAAGGCAGCGCCTTGATAGGAAGACGGGCCGCAAGCCTCCAACGGGGCTGCACCAAGGAGCCGGCCGCATGCGCATTGCCGTTCTCGCCGACATCCATGGCAATGTGCTGGCGCTGGATGCCGTGCTCGCCGATCTGGCGCGGCGCGGCGGCGCCGATCTAACCGTCAACCTGGGCGACTGCGTCTCCGGTCCGCTTTGGCCGCGCGAGACGTTCGAGCGGCTCGAAGCGCTCGACCTGCCGACTGTGCGCGGCAACCATGACCGCCGCGTCGCCGTCGATCCGGCCGACGATACGATGTGGGCTTCTGACCGGTACGCCCAGGAGCGGCTGACGGAGACGCAGCGCGAGGCGCTGTTCGCCCTGCCTTTCACGCTGGAGATTGTTCCCGGCGTGGTCGCTTTCCATGCGCGGCCCGACCATGACGAGAAATACCTGCTCGACGCGATCGTCGATGGCCAACTGGTGCGCGCGCCGCTTGCCGCTATTCAGCGGCGGTTGCAGGCGCTGGACCCGGCCTGCCGCATCGTGCTGTGCGGCCACAGCCACCGCGCGGAACTGGTCCGTATCCCCGGCGGCCCCTTGCTCTTCAATCCCGGCAGCGTCGGCGCCCCCGCCTATGAAGATGACACGCCCCCGGCGCATGTTTCGGAGCAAGGCAGCCCGCATGCGCGCTACGGCATCCTCACCTTGGATGGCGATGGTCCAGACCGTTTCGAGACCATCGCCGTCGACTACGACCACGAAGCGGCGGCGAGACAGGCCGCACAGGCGGGCCGACCGGAATGGGCGCATGCGCTGAGGACCGGCTTCATGCCCAAACCCTCTTGGCAAGGCTCCGCTTGACCGCATGGCTGCGCCCTGCTTCCGCCTCGCGGCACCAAACATCAGACGCATTTTCAGACTTACATGGCCGCGTATCGTCCCTTATAAAACCGCCTTGGCATACGGCAGGACTGCTGCCGCAAGGGTAATCGGCGCACGGCCAAATGATGAGGCGCACAATCCGAACCATTTTGCATCGACTGACTGGCGCTCCGCTCCTGCGGGCAGCCCGGTTGTTGGCGGGTCCGTTGGTGGTGGGCCCGTTGTTGGTGAGCTTGCCGGCCAATGCCGAGGACGCGCCTGCCGACATCGTTTCCATAGTGACCGAGCTCGGCCCAGGCGATCTCCTCAACATCCGCGCCACGCCGTCGCCGGTCGGCAGAACCCAGGCGCGCCTGCCGATCGGCTCGAGCGTCAGGAATTTCGGCTGCAGCGAAGTGGACGGCCACCGCTGGTGCAAGGTCGAGGAGATCGACAATCCACTGGTCAAAGGCTGGGCGCCCGCGCGCTATCTTATCCCCGACAATCCGACCGTGGTCGAAGTTGACGCCGCGCCGCCCCAGGCGACCGCCAGCGCTGAAGCCGGCGGCCCGACGCTCGCGCCCGACATGCCGACGCAGCCGGCCGACGTGGCCGCAGCGCCCCGGACGACTGCACCCGCCGCCTCTGCCGCTCCGGCTGCACCCACTCAGGCTCCACCCACCCCGGCTGCACCCGCGCCGGCTCCACTCGACCTGACGGAGCGCCTTGGCAGCACGGATCCGGGCGCGCCGAAGTCCGCCGCCGAGATCGGCAGGACCGCCATGCAGGATGCTTACGGCCTCGCCTTCGCAGCCAATGAAAGCCCGAGGACGGGCGAGATCCCCGCCACGGAGGCTCCGGCGACGGAGGCCACGGGGACGCCGGTACAGGATTCCGCCGCGTCTGCGGGAGCAGCGCCGGATACGGCGTCCGCGCCGGGGGTACCATCCCCGACGCCACGGCCAGACCAGGCCAAAGCTGCGACCGCTACGCAAACCGTTGCACGGCTGGAACCCCCGCCCGCCCTCGGCGCCACCGCCGAGATCCCCTGCGCCCGCTATGTCGGACAACCGATGACCCGCTGCGCCGTCAACATCGTCCACAATGGCGCCGACAAGGCAGACATCACCGTGACCTGGCCCGACGGCGGCACCCGCGTCATCTCCTTCTCTGCCGGCATGCCGGCCAACTCGGATTTGGGCAAGGACTTCCGCTTCACAAGGGAAGGCAGCCTCAACATGATCCGCGTCGGGGTATCCGAGCGGTTTGAGATTACGGATCAGCTCGCGCTGGGGGATTAGGTGTCAGGCAGTAGGGAATGGGCAATAGGCGCCTTAACCTTGCTCCTGCCTAATCCCCACTGCCTGATCCCTACTGCCTAGCCTCATTTTCGGGGTTACATCTCCCAAAACTCTTCCCTATAAGGCCCTCCTAGCCTGATACCAGAATCGCAAGCACAACCGGCCGGGTCTTCCCGTCCCGGTTTTTCGTGCAAGCCGCTCGCCGAACGGAACTCACAACGATGCCAAGACGCACCGACATCAAGTCGATCCTGATCATCGGGGCCGGCCCCATCGTCATCGGCCAGGCCTGTGAGTTCGATTATTCCGGCACACAGGCCTGCAAGGCGCTGAAGGAAGAGGGCTTTCGCGTCATCCTGGTCAATTCCAACCCGGCCACCATAATGACCGACCCGGAACTGGCCGACGCCACCTATATCGAGCCGATCACGCCTGAAGTCGTCGCCAAGATCATCGCCAAGGAGCGGCCCGACGCGCTGCTGCCGACCATGGGCGGCCAGACCGCGCTCAATACTGCTCTGTCGCTGCGCCGCATGGGCGTGCTCGAACGCTACAATGTCGAGATGATCGGCGCCGACGCCACGGCGATCGACAAGGCCGAGGACCGGGCGCTGTTTCGCGAGGCGATGAAGAAGATCGGCCTGGAAACGCCGAAGTCGATGCTTGCCAATGCCACCGATGTCAAGAACGCCGACCGCAAGACGCACGAGGCCGAGCGCGCCGCCGTAAAGGCCGAGGCGCCTGCCGACCTCGATGCCGCGCTCGACGCGCTGGAAACCCGCTGGAACCTCGGCGAAGGCGACCGCAAGCAGCGCTACATCAGCCATGGCATGGCGATTGCCGCCCAGGCGCTCGACCATGTCGGCCTGCCCGCCATCATCCGCCCGTCCTTCACCATGGGCGGCACCGGCGGCGGCATCGCCTACAACCGCGCCGAATTCTACGACATTGTCCAGTCCGGCCTCGACGCCTCGCCGACCACCGAAGTGCTGATCGAGGAAAGCGTGCTCGGCTGGAAGGAATATGAGATGGAGGTCGTCCGCGACAAGGCGGACAATTGCATCATCGTCTGCTCGATCGAGAATATCGACCCGATGGGCGTACACACCGGTGACTCGATCACCGTCGCGCCCGCGCTGACCTTGACCGACAAGGAATACCAGATGATGCGCAACGCCTCGATCGCGGTGCTGCGCGAGATCGGCGTCGAGACCGGCGGCTCCAACGTGCAGTTCGCCGTCAACCCGGCCGATGGCCGCCTCGTCGTCATCGAGATGAACCCGCGCGTCTCGCGCAGTTCCGCCTTGGCTTCGAAGGCGACCGGCTTCCCCATCGCCAAGATCGCGGCCAAGCTCGCCGTCGGCTACACGCTGGACGAGCTGGAGAACGACATCACCGGCGGCGCCACGCCCGCCTCCTTCGAGCCGAGCATCGATTACGTCGTCACCAAAATCCCGCGCTTTGCCTTCGAGAAATTCCCCGGCGCCGAGCCGGTGCTGACCACCGCCATGAAGTCTGTCGGTGAAGTCATGGCCATCGGCCGCACCTTCCAGGAGTCCCTGCAGAAGGCTTTGCGTGGATTGGAAACCGGCCTCACCGGCCTAGACGAGATCGAGATCCCCGGCCTCGGCCACGGTGCCGTGGCTGCCAACCACGCCGACGACCGCAACGCCATCCGCGCCGCGCTCGGCACGCCGACGCCCGACCGGCTGCGCATGGTGGCGCAGGCGATCCGCATGGGCACCTCGCTGGAAGACGTGCACGCCATGTGCAAGATCGACCCGTGGTTCCTCGAACAGATCGCCGGCATCGTTTCCATGGAAGCCCGCATCCGCGAGCACGGCATTCCGCAAGACGCCGTCAATCTGCGCATGCTGAAGGCGATGGGCTTCTCCGATGCCCGCCTCGCCTCGCTGACGAAGACCGACGCCGAAGTGATTGCGAAGATTCGTGAAAAGCTCGACGTTCATCCGGTTTATAAGCGCATCGACACTTGCGCGGCCGAGTTCGCCTCGCCCACCGCCTACATGTACTCGACCTACGAAGTGCCCTTCGCCGGCGCGCTGGCCAATGAAGCGCAAGTGTCAGCGCGGAAAAAAGTCGTCATCCTTGGCGGCGGTCCGAACCGCATCGGCCAGGGCATCGAGTTCGACTATTGCTGCTGCCATGCCGCCTTCGCGCTGCGCGACGCCGGCTATGAAGCGATCATGATCAACTGCAACCCCGAGACCGTCTCGACCGACTACGACACCTCCGACCGGCTCTACTTCGAACCGCTGACGGCGGAGGACGTGCTGGAGATCCTGCGCGCCGAACAGGCCTCGGGCGAACTGGTCGGCGTTATCGTCCAGTTCGGCGGCCAGACGCCGCTGAAGTTGGCCGATGCGCTGGAGAAGGCCGGCATCCCGATCCTCGGTACGTCGCCCGACATGATCGATCTCGCCGAAGACCGCGACCGCTTCCAGAAGCTGCTTCATAAGCTCAACCTCAGCCAGCCGAAGAACGGCATCGCCTATTCGGTCGAGCAGGCGCGCCTAGTCGCCGGCGAGCTCGGCTTCCCGCTGGTGGTGCGCCCCTCCTATGTGCTCGGCGGCCGCGCCATGCAGATCATCCATGACGAAGGCATGCTGCAGAGCTACCTGCTCGACACCGTGCCCGGCCTGGTGCCGGAGGACATCAAGCAGAAATACCCCAACGACAAGACAGGCCAGATCAACACGCTGCTGGGCAAGAACCCGCTTCTGTTCGACACCTATCTCTCCGGCGCCATCGAGGTCGATGTCGACTGCCTCTGCGACGGCAAGTCGACATTCGTCTCAGGCATTCTGGAGCACATCGAGGAGGCCGGCATCCACTCCGGCGATAGCGCCTGCTCGCTCCCTGTTCACTCGCTGCCTTCCGAGCTGGTCGACGAGCTGGAGCGCCAGACGGCGGCGCTTGCCCGCGCGCTCAACGTCGGCGGCCTGATGAACGTGCAGTATGCGATCAAGGACGGCACGGTCTATGTGCTGGAAGTCAACCCGCGCGCGTCACGCACCGTGCCCTTCGTCGCCAAGACCATCGGGCGTCCGATCGCGAAAATCGCCGCCCGCATCATGGCCGGCGAGAAACTGGAAGACGCCTTCGCCCATTACGGCGCCATGCCCGATCCGCGCAATCCCGGCCACATCGCGGTCAAGGAAGCCGTCTTCCCCTTCGCCCGCTTCCCCGGCGTCGACATCCTGCTCGGCCCGGAAATGCGCTCGACCGGCGAGGTCATGGGCCTCGACCGCGACTTTGCGCTCGCCTTCGCCAAGAGCCAGTTAGGGGCCGGCGTCGATCTCCCCCGCTCCGGCACGCTGTTCGTCTCGGTGCGCGACGAGGACAAGGCCGGCATCCTGCCGGCGGTCAAGCGCCTCGCCGGCCAGGGCTTCAAGGTGCTGGCGACATCCGGCACCGCCCGCTTCCTCGCCGAAAACGGCGTCGACGCCCAGAAGATCAACAAGGTGCTGGAAGGCCGCCCCCACATCGAAGACGCCATCCGCAACCGCCAGGTTCAGATCGTCTTCAACACGACCGATGGCCAGAAGGCGGTGTCGGACTCGAAGTCGCTGCGCAGGGCGACGCTGATGCAGAAAGTGCCGTATTACACCACGCTGTCGGGGGCGGCGGCGGTGGCCGAGGCGATTGCGGCGCTGAAGGCGGGGAGCCTCGAGGTCAGGCCGTTGCAGGAGTATTTTGCCTAGGACGATTGGCCAATCTATGTAGTCGGCCCTAAAACATAATCGCTCTATGAATGGGATGGCTACCATCGTAGTGGCGAACAAAGGCGCTTCTCAGTGACATCGAAAAGTGATGTCCGTCGTTCTTCAAGGACCGAAATATCTCGCTTTTTCTGAGCTCCTCTCTATCATTGCTCTCCAGCTTCTTGCGAATTTCGGTCTTAGCCATCCTTTCCAAGAATTTGTCGTAATATATGAGAGGCTCGAACGCGTCCTCGCCCAATACGCTCAACACTCTCTCAATGGGAGTCAGGCGCACTAGTCGTTCGCAGATTTCCCTCTTTTCCAATGCACTTCTTTGAGCGGTTTCAGCACAAATCAAAAGACCGGAAAAATATATAAGTTTTCGCGAAAAGACCAGCTTGATATTTCTAATCCCCCATGGCTTCCCATCTTCCTCCGTCTTAAATTCGAAATCGACGCAAACCGTTCTGTAGTACCTAATTATGTCGTTCAGAAGAAAAAGGCCCAGCTGATGGTCAGTTATTTGATCAGAAATATACCGACTAAGCATAGAGCTTATCAATCCCCGATAAGCAACCATGTCTCCGACACCAGTTGATTCAAGTACTAGAAGCATCCGCCTAGTGATGCTCTCATTGCTATCGCCGGCGCCCCCAATGTTCAGGAGCATTTCCTCATGCTGAACTATACTGTCTTTGCCGAATATCCCCGAAGAGCCAGGAAGCTTTAACCCAACTGCATCATGCGCATCCTTCCAAAGCTTTTGGATTGAGGTGTCCAGAGCCTTCCCCCTAACTATAAAGGCATCAAAGTCAGACCCATTTACGAGCTCCTTTCGAGCCAGCGAGCCATTTACCACTAGGAAAGTGCCCGAATTTGCGCAAGAAGCGCTCAACTTATCTAACTTTTTTAGCGTATTTTCTGAAGCAAAATGAGCGTTCTTTATGTTGATAAAACGCCCGTCAAGTTCATCTATTTTCACAGCTTCCCCCTTCTTATATATCTACGGTATAGATCGGAAATTGAACCCAGCACAATCGACTTGTCCACGTCGAAATTCGACTCTCTAAGCTCCAACTTGTTACCTGTTTGCCCATAGTACAAATTCGGGTCGAGACCTATTTCGTCCGCCAATTCCCGATCACTCTTTAGGAAGTCGCGGTACTCAATATTGCTCTTCTTAGACACAACTAGGTTGATGTACGCATTCTCGAATCTGGCATAAGCGCCATGCCTTAAGAATTCATCATAGAAAGCGGCCTTTACCTCCCAAAATTTATCAAGATTCTCGACTGAGCTCTCACTCAGCGTTCTTTCATAAAAGAGTTCAGAAAGTGAATTTACGGCCTCAAGAACATCGAAAGGCGGCAAAAGTCGGAATGAAACCATAAAACGGAATATGCCGTCGAGGGTATCAACATTTATGGGATTGTGAAAAATCCAGCCTAGCTTATTGTCAGATCCGACGCTTATCGCCAGAACCCTCTCCCCTTTTAAATTAAACTTCGAAAGTGCAGAAGACACCCCCATTTCAGGATCAGAAAGCAACAACTCCAAGATAACTCTATGATTGATGCTGGGATTTATCTTCTTGAAGGCGCGCTCGGTACTATGAGAGAATGGGCTATGGCCTAGATCATGACATATAGAGGATGCTATTACATAAAGCCTATCTTCTGCAGAAAAGTTTATGCTGTCTATCAACCTCTGCGACAGTAATAGAACACCAATAGTGTGGTCGGACCGTGTAAAATTCCATGTGCTTTCCCTAGATTTGTGAAAATTGTAATAATCGATAGCACCAAGAAAAGAGACCTCTTGCAAACGCCTAAACGCTTCCGATCTGACAAGGGCCTTTATGAGCTCTTTTTCAGAATCGTCGGCGCGAGGTGGCTTACCTGACCTGGAATTCATGGCTCTTCATCTACTAAGGGAGGCTACGCAGATCATTAAATTATTACCTTCTCGAGCGTATGTAAGGCAACTTATATCACGTGCCGCGCTGAGGCCTGCCGCTCGACCAAATCTGGCACTTTCTATGGTAGTGGGTGAAGGCCTTACTAGACAGTCTGTTGCGGTGTGGAGGGATGTTGAGTGCCCAATCCGTGAGTTGGGAGGAGCCCACCACCCCGCCAATTGCAGCGGAACTTTCTTCTCCCCTTGTTGAGAGAGAAAGAAGAGCCCTCACCCCACCGCCACACACTCGATCTCGATATCGAACTCCATGGGCCATGACGCCACCGGCACGAAACTCCGCGCCGGCGGGTTGACGCTGAAATACCTAGCATAGACCCGGTTGATGGCGTTGTAGAAGCCGGAATTGACGGCGTAGATGCGCACCATCACCACGTTGTCGAGCGAGGTTCCCGCCGCTTCCAGACAGTGTTTCAGCGCCTTCAGCGACGCCTCGGTCTGGGTTTCGATGTCGCCGCGCACCATCTCGCCGGTCACCATGTCCACCGGCGGCGTCGCCGAGATGAACACGAAGCCATTGGCCCTTACTGCCGTCGAGCAAGGCAGCCCGAGCGCCCGCACCTTGGCCGACATGACGGGCACTTCGATGACTTCTTTTTTCACTGTGATCTTCCCCTTGTTTGCCAAGCTGGCGCCAAGGCCCCCTCACCCAGCCTCCGCTTCGCTCGGCTGACCTCTCCCCGAGGGGAGAGGAGCCGGTCAGCGCCAGCGCTTCCCTCTTCTCCCCAGCGGGGAGAAGGTGGCCGCGAAGCGGTCGGATGAGGGGGCCTGCGCCACCTTTAATCGTGAGGAGCTTATCCCCCCGCCCAGCGAACGCCAGCGCCGAACCATGGTCCAGCCCTCACCCCTGCCCCGGATAGGGCATGCCGTCCTTGTGCAGGAACCTGCCATCCGAACTCGGGCTCATCATGTCGATGTCGGAGCAAGTGATGAGATCATCCGGATTGCGCGAGCCGACTTCGAGATAGCGCGCCGTTGTGGACGAGCGGTTGATCATGTGGTGGCCGTTGCCGCTGTTCTTGGCAAAGGTCGCGCAGTCGCCGGCCTTGAGCAGGGTCTCGCCGCCATCCTCGACCAGCACCAGTTCCCCTTCCAGCACATAAACAAGCTCGTCCTCATGGCTGTGCCAGTGGCGCTGGCTGGACCAGCCGCCTGATGGCAATGTCATCAGGTTGACGCCGAAATCGGTGAGGCCGCCGGCATCGCCGAGGCGGTGGCGTGTGCGCTCGGCGCAAGGGGCGTCGAAGGGTGCGGGGTAGCCGGAGCCCTTGCGGACAGGCACGGTGGACAGGTCGAGCTTGGGCATGGGAGCTCCATTGAATTGGTGGCGGCAGTGTATGTCACTGCCGGCGCAGCCACAGAGCCACTTTGCCGCAATGCCTTGCCAACGGCAGGCATCGGCCGTCGCACTCTACGGCGCCCCCTCTGTCCTGCCGGACATCTCCCCACAAGGAGGGAGATTGGCTGTCGCCTCAGCCTTCGCCAATTTTCACCGTCGCAAGAAAAGCACGGCGCCGACGCTGCTGATCTCCCCACTCGTGGGGGAGATGTCTGGCAGGACAGAGGGGGCGCCGTAGAATGCTATTGCTGGCCAGTCACCAGCCCTCAACCCTGATGCGCCGCCGCGAGTTCCTTCACGTGCTTCTCGTGCATCTGCAGCGTCGGCAGCGTCTTCTTGGCGAATTCCTTCATCGCCGGGTCGTCGCCCGAGTTGGCATAGCTGCTGAAAAGGGCAACTGCCTCCTTGTGCGCGTCCGTCTGCATCTGGATGTACTTGGCGTCAAAATCCTTGCCGCTTGCGCTCTTCAACTCGTCGAGCATTGCCTGCTCCTTCGGCTGCAGGGCCGGTCCCGCGGCTTTGGTCGAACCGGTGGTCTGGCCCTGGCTCAGCGCCGCCTTGAACTCCTTGCCGGCTTTGGTGTGGTCCTTGACCATCTGCTTGGCGAATTTCTTGACGTCAGCCGCCTTGGATTTCTCCTCCGCGAGCTTGCTCGACTGGATTTCGAATTCGTTGGAGCTGGGCACGGTCTTGACGAAGGTTGGGGTATCGACCTTGCTGGCGGCCATGGCAGGCGCGACCGCGGTCGAGTTGGCCGCAAGGGCGGCAGGGGCACCGGCGAACAAGGCGACGGCGGCAATGGTGAGAAGCGTTTTCATCTGAGGTCTCCGATTTTGAAAATTTCCCTCGGCTAATCAAACGCGGCATTGGCGGCAGGGTTGCGTCCGGAGAACTATTCGTCAGCGACCATCTGCCGAAGGGCCGTCCCGAGCCCCTGGCGGACAAACCTGAGGACAGCACGCCTCGCCATATTGCAGCTGTTCGTTCCAGTTCGGCCGACCCTCAGGCGTGAAATCCATAAGGTTCCACAGGATCTCGCAGATGCCGATGGCGCGCTGATCCTGGTCCTGATGGACGGCGCTGCATTGGGAGCCGGTTGCACTTCCCTGTATTGAGTCTGCAGGTTAGGTTTCCGGAGCTGGGGAGACACATGCAAGAGGATGAAGAGATCGATCTGCGCTGCCCGCAAGTGGTGGCCGACAATGCCGCCAAGGGGTTGAGGCTGCGAAGAGAATTCGGCCGGGGCGGCACCGAGATCGGCGTGGCGCGGGCGACGGAACTCAAGAACCGCGAAAAGCTGGCGCCATCCACTATCCGCCGCATGGTCAGCTACTTCGCCCGCCACGAGGTCGACAAGCGCGGCAAGAATTACGGCAATGAAGACAATCCATCGGCCGGCCATATCGCCTGGCTGCTGTGGGGGCGGCGACGAGGGCCGCGCCTGGGCGCTTGAGCTCAAAAAGAAGATCGGCAATGCGCCCGATATCTGAGGGCTACCGCAAAACGACTGGCGGGCCCCAAACCCCCGCCTGGGACCCGCCAAGGAGTGGCTGAACACATGCCGGTGCAGCCGCCCCACATCTGCCAGTCGTCGATCCGCCATCGGTCGAAAGGCATGGATGGTGAGGTAGCATCCGGTTGCGGCGGCCAATGTGAAGCAGTTCACAATCCGGAGGTTTTCAACAGCGCTCGAGCAATTCCAGGAAAGGTGGGAACCGGTTTTCCCGGGAAAAGCGCGTAGCTTTTTCCCCAGGGAATTGCGGCAAGAAAAAAGCCCTTACCCTTCCCAGGCGACAGGCATCATTCCCAGCCGCTCGTAGAGCCGGAGCGCGGCGGCGTTCTCGACCGTGTTGGTCTTGAGGTCGACATGGGCCGCGCCCCGATCCCGAAAGGCGTTGAAAGCCTGCCACATCAGCGCTTCGCCAATGCCTTTGCCGCGTGCTTCGGGATGGACCGCGAGGTCCTTGACGAAGGCCCTGGTCCAGCACAGCGCTGCCGCCGCCAGCCGTCCCTTGGCGTCGATGACCAGGAAACACAGCGCCGGGTCGAATTCGGCATCGCTGGATATGCGCGGCCACCATTCGTCGAACGGGCCGTCAGCGCCGTCCTCGAACACCTCGGTCAAAAGCGCATGCAAGGGCTGCGCGTCACCATGTTCGAAGCAGCGCATGGTAAAGCCGTCCGGCCAGTGCGGTGCAACGAGCGTCTCGTCGAGGATCTTGCGCAGCCGGATGTCGTTTGGAGCCGGCGGGCGCGGTTCAGGCATCGCGCTCAGGCGTCGGGCTGCAGCCGGCGGCGCTTGCGGTCGACACCGAGGCCGGTGGCCTCGAGCAGGCCTTTGCGCTTGGCGTCGAAATAATAGCCGGTCTGGTAGAGCCAATCGGCCTTCTTGGCGTTGCCACCCGCCACCAGCCAGGCGCCACGCAGATATTTGACCGCGTATTTCAGATTAGTCTCGGCGTCGAACAAGCCCTTGGCCGGCCCGTCATAGCCCATGCCGCGCGCCGTCGCGTGCTTGATCTGCATCAGCCCCCAATGGCCGTTATTGTAAGCCTTGGGATTGTAGGTGCTTTCGCGGTTGACGACGTGGCGCACCAGATCGACCGGCACCTCGTAGAGAGCAGCGTATTTCTGGATCAGCCGGTCGACGTCGCCGCGCATGCCGGTCGCATGCTCTTCTTCCGGGAGACCGAGGGGCGCGGCGGGGAACTGGCCCAGGGAAGCAGGGTTCTGCGGCACGACATAGGCTACCTGCTGCACGCCGGGCATGGCGTTCTGGCCGCCCTTGGCGGTCGCCGGCATGACAAGGCCGGCGGTCGTATATTGCGCCGCGACCGGCTGTCCGGCCTTGGCGGGCGCAGGCGCCTGCCAGGCATTGGCGGCCATCACCGCAGGCAGGGCCGGGGCCGTGGGCGTCGCGCCAGCAAAGGCCGCGGTCGCGGCAACCGGCAGCGCAGCGGCATCGAGCGCTGGCGTGGCCGGCGTCGCTTCGGCCGACTGAACGGGTGTTATGCCCGAGGATTGCGGTAGCACCGAAACCGTATCGGGCAGCGGCAAGGTGAAGCCGGCATCGCTGCCGGCGGCGGTCGCGGTTTCGGTTAGCGCAGGCGTAGCCTTCATCTGCGAGGTCGATTGGCAGCCGCTGAGGGCAGCTGCGCCGACGATCACAGAGATCGCGAAAAGGTTGAATTTTGCTGGCAAGCCGCGCGGGTCCGATTTGTCGGTTGTTAAGAAGTCCTTACACCAGCGATTCCTGGTGGGCAATCGGGACCATCTGGTGGTTTTCGGGTGGCGAGAGCCGGGATCAGATGCCATATTGTTCTGCATATGTACCGGTTGGTATCCCGGTTTTCGCCGCTTTGCGGAAAGGAGCGCATCATGGAAACGGCATCTTCGATCACAGCCGGCCACGCAGTGTTAGAAACAGTGATCGGCTTCATGGGCATCGCCTGGAGCGAAAAGGGCCTGATCCGGCTCTGCCTGCCCGAAAGGAGCCGCGAAGCAGTGGAGCGCCGGCTGATGCGGCATGCCGGTGTTGCCGCCAATACCACTGCGAACACTGGGCAGCCGCAATGGGTGGTCGAGCTGATCGCCTCGATCAAGGCGTATGCCACAGGCGAGGACGTCGATTTCTCCGGCGTGCCGGTCGATCTCGACGGCGTCGACGACTTCCGTCTCGCCATCTACGACGCGGCGCGGAAACTGCATTACGGCGAAACCACCACCTATGGCGAACTGGCCAAGCGCGCCGGCCAAGCCGGCCTGCCGCGCGAAACCGGGGCAGCGCTGGGCGCCAACCCGGTGCCGCTGGTCATCCCCTGCCATCGGATTCTAGCCGCGGGCGGCAAGATCGGCGGCTTCTCGGCGCCCGGCGGCTCGGCCACCAAGGAAAAGATGCTGGCCATGGAAGGCGTGCGCGTCGGCCCGCCGCCGGCGGCGCAGGTCTCGTTCGGGTTCTAAGAGCTTGAATGGGTATGCCGGCTGGGTATGTTGAGATTCAGGCCAGGCCGCACCGAGAACTATGGTCTTCGAGAACCGGAGCGGAGCGTACTTAATCTACGTGGGCGCCGGAAGCGCAGAAGACCATCGTTCGCAGGCCGGCCTCACCTGAATATCAATATGCCCTAATGACGGCGCAGGAAGCGGCGATGAAAATGGTCGTTCTCGATCCGCTTGCAGAGATAGACCGGGCAGGATTCGGTGTCGGCGCTCGGCACATAGGCGCGCTTCCTGACCTCGCCGACATTGCAGAATTGCTGGCTCTGCACATAGCGGTCGAAGAGCGGCAGCCCCGGCACGCGCCTGGACTGATAGCGCAGGATGACCGCGCCCTGGCGGGCGATCGTGCCTTGCACCCTGTCGCAGCTCATACGAGTGGGGTCGTAGCGCGAGATCGCCTGCGCCTCGGCGGCCGCCAGCGTCAGGCAGGCGGCAAGCAGAATGGTTTTCACAACCGTTTTCATGACAGTCTCCCAAAACCGGACTAACGCCGTCGGGCGTCCCGGTCTTCCCGATTGCTCGACGCTTTCATGCGATTGGGGCGCCCTTTGGGCGGCGCCACCGCAACGCCATTTTTCGAGCCATCTTGTTTTTGGTGCGAAACCCGCCTATATCGGCTCCATTGATATTTCGGCCGATCGATCCGGGCCTCGCGATCTTCGCGTTTGCTGACGTCTATCTCCAAAATCTCGATACAAACCGGCTGAACCTCGGTTCGGTCAAACCAAAGCAAATGCGAGGACTATTCATATGGCAACTGGTACGGTCAAGTGGTTCAATGCCACCAAGGGCTTCGGCTTCATTCAGCCTGATTCGGGCGGTGCGGACGTTTTCGTTCACATCTCCGCTGTCGAGCGCGCTGGACTGTCGACCCTGGTCGAAGGCCAGAAAATCAACTTCGAGATCGAGCAGGACCGCCGCACAGGCAAGTCGTCCGCTGGTTCTCTGAGCAAGGCAGCCTGATTTTGCGATAGCGCGCGCCGGACGAGAGTTCGGGGCGCGCGGCAAGTCACGGATGTACTGACGGTCGCGCGAGAAGCGCGCTGGAGCGGAAAGACCCGACAAGCTGGATCAGCAGATAGCTGCCGGCCCGGACTTAAAGCTCCGATCAGGCTACCGAAAATGGGAAGGCGGGATTTATCCCGCCTTTTTGTTTGTCTGGAATTGGACGATGGCCATGCTAGTTTCGCCCCATGACCAAGCTCGAACAGATTGAAAGATCCATCGCAGCCCTGAACACCAAAGAACTAAAGGCCTTTACCAAATGGTTCGCAGCGTATCGGGCAGAGGTGTGGGAGATGCAGATCGAGGCGGACGCCAAGGCTGGCCGGCTGGATAAGTTTGCCGAGCAGGCTTTGGCTGAACTTCACGCGGGCCGAGTTCGCCCTCTTTGAATGCGCGCTACGGCCGAAGGCCGCAAGCCCAACCGGGCATCGCGCCCGTTGGCGTCCCGTCCGGAACGAGCCGCGAAGCGGCGGCAAGCGCGAGTACAAATCAGCGCCGCAGATGCAGCGGCACCACCTTGTTGTCGGCGCCAAGCAGCGCCTCGATCGACAGCGGCTCCCGGTTGAAGATCGTGCCGGCCAGCGCCGGGCGGCCGAGATGGAACCCCTGTAGCAGGTCGACGCCGCCATCCAGCGCGACGCGCAGATGCACGGATTGCTCGATGCCTTCGACCAGCACCTTGGCGCCGCGATCGTGCAGCGACGAGACGAGCGGCCGGAAGAAGCGCTCGGCGGCAGCGTGGCGGCAGAATTCGGCGAACCAGCCGCCGTCGATCTTCACAATATCCGGTTGAAGCAGGCTCATCCGCTCCGCGGTCGAGTGGCCGGTGCCGAAATCGTCGATGGCGATGCGGATGCCGTGGCGCCGCATCTCGCGCACCAGCGGGGCCAGCACATTATCGTCGGCCGCCTGTTCGGTGATCTCGCAGACCAGCATGGCGGCATGCAGGTCGAGATCGCCGAGATGCCGCGTCATCAGCCGGATCTCGGCCAGCGCCCGCCCGAGATGATCGTTGATCATCGGGTTGTAATTGAAGAACAGGTCGAGCCCGTCGACGCCGATGTTGCGGAAGTTTTTCAGATGCAGCATCCGGCACATCGTCTCGACAAACAGGCGGTCGCCCGGCGCAACACTGTCGAAGAACATGGCCGGTGCAACCGGCATGGAAGCGCGCTGCGGTTCGATCAGCGCCTCGACGGCAACCGCGGCCAACGCGCCACCGCGTGGCGCAAAGATCGGCTGGTAGGCGCTCTTCAGCCGGAACGCGCCATAGACGCCATATTCGATGCCGACCTCGTCGGCAAAGATCGCTTCGCCGATATCGCGACGCCTCTCGCGCTGCCCGGTCATGGCCCGGTCCTGCGCCCGAACACCCTGCCCGGCCGCGCCGGAGGCGCTGCAGTCGGGCCGGCAGGCGTCTTGCCAGGCTCGGCCGCCGCGACAGACGGCTGCGTATCCTTGCCGAAAGCGCGAAAGCTGGTCGGCGCCAGTTCCGGCTTCGCCAGCACGAAGCCCTGCACCATCGATGCGCCGGATTTCTCGGCCAATTCAAGCTGCCAGCCTTCCTCGATGCCTTCGAACACGGTGCGGATGCCCTGTAGTTCGAAGTTCGTCACCATGGCAGTCAGCAGGGCAAAGCCGGCCCCCGATTCCATGAGTTGCGTGATCCAGTGCGCATCGAATTTGACGATGTCGGGCTTGAGCTCCTTGATGCGGTTGATGTCGGATTCATCGGCGCCGTAATCGTCGACAGCGATGCGAAAGCCATTGGCCCGCAGCGCCTCGACAAAGCTGTAGAGCGTTTCCTGCGACGCCGACTTCTGCTCGGTCACCTCGCACACGATGCGGCGCGGATCGATCCCGGCTTCGTGCAGCACCAGCCGCATGTCGCGCAGCGCGTTATCGGCGATGGAGCGCTCGGTAAACACCGACGGATCGAAATTGACGAAGATCGAAGCCTCTTGCGACAGGCAGGCGCCGGCATTGAGCAAATGCAGCGTGCGCGTCAGCGCCTCGATATGCAGGCGGTCGCCGGCCGGACAGGTGCGGAAGAAGTTCATCGGCGATTGCGGCTCGCCGTCACGAAACGGCCGGATCAGCCCCTCGAATGCTGCGATCGAGAGCTTGCCCTCCTTGAAGGCGAAGATCGGCTGAAAGGCGCTCTGCAGCGTGTAGGGACCCCAGACACCTGAAGCGGTGCCGTCATCGTGACGGATGATGTGGGCAAGCCCGGTGCTGCGCGACAAGGGTCCCTCGCTCCGCGAGACAGGCGAAATGGCTGGCGATCCTGCCGTCAAAGGTTTTAGCGGCCGTTGATGAATTTAGTCTTGCCGGGGATAGGCGTCGATTGCAGAGCCCGCAACGCAGAGTGAAACCGTCATGCACGCGCTCCAAAAAGCCGATCTCCACGGGTCCTTGACCCTGGCTCATCCGACAATGCTTGCACTTGCCGGGTCGATGCGACATGAGAGGCGCCGCAGCTGTTTGCGGTTGCGCCGACCCCTCTGGAGATATCTGGCCATGGCCTTTCTTGCCGACGCCCTTGCCCGCGTAAAGCCTTCCGCCACCATCGCGGTGACGCAGAAAGCCCGCGAGCTGAAAAATGCCGGCCGCGACATTATCGGCCTCGGCGCCGGCGAACCGGATTTCGACACGCCCGACAACATCAAGAATGCGGCGATCGAGGCGATCCGCCGCGGCGAGACCAAATACCCGCCGGTTTCGGGCATCGCGCCGCTGCGTGAGGCGATCGCGAAAAAATTCAAGCGCGAGAACAATCTCGACTACAAGCCCGAGCAGACCATTGTCGGCACCGGCGGCAAGCAGATCCTGTTCAACGCCTTCATGGCGACGCTGAACCCAGGCGACGAGGTCATCATCCCCCGCCCCTATTGGGTCAGCTATCCCGAAATGGTGGCGATCTGCGGCGGCACCTCGGTGTTCGCCGATACTTCGATCGACAATGGTTTCAAGCTGACTCCCGCCGTGCTGGAAAAGGCGATCACGCCGAAGACCAAATGGCTGTTGATGAACTCGCCGTCGAACCCGTCCGGCGCCGCATACACGGAAGCCGAGCTGCGCGCGCTGGCCGACGTGCTCTTGAAGCATCCGCATGTCTGGACACTGACCGACGACATGTACGAACACCTGACCTATGGCGACTTCGTCTTCAGGACGATCGCCGAGGTCGAGCCGAAACTCTACGAGCGCACGCTGACCATGAACGGCGTCTCGAAAGCCTACGCCATGACCGGCTGGCGCATCGGCTATGCCGCGGGTCCCGTCCAGCTGATCAAGGCGATGGACATGATCCAGGGCCAGCAGACCTCGGGCGCCTGCACCATCGCGCAATGGGCCTCTGTCGAGGCGCTCAACGGCCCGCAGGATTTCGTCGCCAGGAACAAGGCGATCTTTCAGGGCCGTCGCGACCTCGTCGTGTCGATGCTCAACCAGGCGCGCGGCATAACCTGCCCGTCGCCGGAAGGCGCCTTCTATGTCTACCCGTCCTGCGCCCAGCTGATTGGCAAGAAGACCAAAGCCGGCAAGATAATCGACACCGACGAGACTTTCTGCTCCGAATTGCTCGAAGGCGAGGGTGTCGCAGTGGTGTTCGGCTCGGCCTTCGGCCTCGGCCCCAACTTCCGCATCTCCTACGCCACGTCGGAGACGCTGCTGGAGGAAGCCTGCGCCCGCATCCAGCGGTTCACGGCATCGCTGACCTGAACTGGCGGCACCGAGACGTGAAACCCGGCTTCGAGCCGGGTTTTTGTCAGGAGCAGACCTCAGCCGCCATACTGCTCGCTGGTGACCGCTTCCATCCAATCTGCGTGGACGCCGTCCAGCGCTTCCTGCATGGCGACGTGGGTCATTGTCGTCTTTGGACCCGCGCCGTGCCAGTGCTTCTCGCCCGGCTCGAACGAGATCACGTCGCCCGCCTTGATCTCCTGGATCGGCCCGCCCCATGTCTGCGCAAGGCCGGCGCCCGACGTGACATAGAGCGTTTGGCCGAGCGGATGCGTGTGCCAGTGGGTACGCGCGCCAGGCTCGAAGCTGACCAGCGTGGCCCGCAGCCGCGCCGGCGCTTCCTTCTCGATGATGGGCGTCTGCAGCACGCGGCCGGTGAAATACTTCTCCGGTGCGATGATGGTCGGCACGCTGCCGCAGGCAATGATCTTCATCTCTGGTGACCCCTGAGTTCAGTAGAACCTACCCTGCCCCGGTGCTCGCTACCACCCCAGCCGAGGCCAGAACAGGCCGGCATGTACGCGATAGTCCGCGTAGGCTCCGGCCAGCGGCGTGCGCGAAAATTTCTTCTCTTCGTCCAGCGCCGCAAACACATAGAGGATAGCGATTCCGGCGACCGGCACCACCGCCCAGATCGACCAGGTCGCGATCCCCCACCCGATCCAGAAGACGATGTAGGACGTATAGAAGGGGTGGCGGACATGGCCGTAGGGGCCGTCGGTCAGCAGGCTGTGCGGATCGTCGGGTGCGAAGGCGAAGCGCAATCGCGCCTTGCGCGACGTGACAATCGCCCACCAGAACAGGGCAGAGCTCGCCAGTTCGACGGCAAGTCCGGTGAGCTTTGCCGAACCCGGCTGCGATTGGATCCAAAGGATGGCGAGAAAGAACAGCGCCGTGGCGATGACCGCCGCCGAAATCACCATGGCGCCTGGAGACATCGCCTGCGATTGGAAATGCGCCCGCATCGACCAGACATACTGGCCAAGCGTCGCGATGCTGCAGATCGAGACAAGAAGATCGAGGACTGGTTCCATTGTCGGGATTCCGCGGGTGGTTGCCATGGAGCCGGAGGTTCGTGCCGGCTATCTCTTTAGAAATCGTTTCTTAACCACATGTTTAAAGAACATATAGAGCCAGCGATGCGATGTTGGCGGTCAGGCAAATCTCAAGGTCTAATCCAGCATGAGCATCACTCACCGCAGCATCCGCACGCCGCAGGCCGACTTGCGCCTCAGCCAGTCGTCTGGGTCCGGCATGCCCATCGTCATGATCCATGGCTCGGGCAGTTCGCGCGCCGTGTTTGCCCGTCAGTTCGACAGCCCGCTTGCCGATGCCCATCGGCTGATCGCCTTCGACCTTCCCGGCCATGGCGAGTCCTCCGATGCCCGCGACCCGGCGACCGCCTATACGATTACCGGCCTTGCCCAGACCTCAGCCCGGCTTCTCGACGCTTTGGGCATCGGCCACGCGATCATCTTCGGCTGGTCGCTCGGTGGCCATGTGGCGGTCGAACTTGCCAGCTTCCACCATGCGGTGAACGGCCTGGTGCTGACCGGAGCGCCGCCGGTGTCGAGGGGGCCGTTCGGCATGCTGCGCGGCTTTCACGCAAACTGGGACATGCTGCTGGCCTCCAAGAAGGTCTACTCCGAACGCGACATCGAGCGCTTCGAGGCGCTTTGCTTCGGCGATACCGCCAGTCCGTCTTTCCGCGAAGCCATAAGGCGCACCGACGGCAGGCTTCGCGCCGGCGTGGCGCGCAGCATGTTTGCCGGCAAGGGCGCCGACCAGAAACAGGTGGTCGAGCACGCCCCGTTCCCGGTTGCGGTGATCAATGGAGAGCATGATCCGCTGGTGCGGCTGAGTTACTTCGAGACGGTGGCCTATGGCTCGCTGTGGGAACAATGCCATGTCATATCAGGCGCCGGCCATGCGCCCTTCTGGGAACGTCCGGACCTGTTCAACCCGTTGCTGTCGCGCTACGCCGAGATGGTGGTGAAGCAGAGTGCAGCCGCCACGCCCACGCGCCGCACTCAGGCAAGCTGAAATCGCCCGACGGTTCTGATCCCCGGGGTCTTGCCTCGGCCGCCTGACGGCGGCGCGATTTCTATTTTCCTTGCCCTCCCGGCTAACCCGTGGGACGATGGGTTGGGCAGGTGGCTAAATGAAAACAACCCCGCCCGCGACGGTCGAACAGGCCGGCCGCCGCTCACGACAGGGTGCGATCGGCGCAAAACCGTTTCCACTTTTGCTGATCGCACTCCAAGGGCAACGCCTGAGTGGAGGTCAGCCATGGGTACTCGCGCCGGAGGACGACGCACGGGACCGAAATGCATTGCCATAGTCGGTCCCTTTGCAAGCGGTAAGACGACACTTCTCGAAGCCATCCTCGCCCGTACGGGCGCCATCCCCCGCCAAAATCCCGTTTCATCGGGAAGCACCGTTTCCGATCATTCGCCCGAGGCGCGGGCGCACGCCATGAGCGTCGAGGCGACCTTTGCCACCACCGAATTCATGGGCGAGCAGATCACCTTCGTCGACTGTCCCGGATCGATCGAATTCTCCTTCGAGGCCGAGCCGGTGCTGGCAGCCTGCGATCTCGCGGTGGTCGTCGCCGAGGCCGACGAGAAGAAGATCCCAGCCTTGCAGCTCATCATGCGCAAGCTCGACGATCTCGGCGTGCCGCGCATCCTGTTCCTCAACAAGGTCGACAAGGCAATCGCCGGCGTACGCGATACGCTGAAGATGCTGCAGCCGACGAGCGCGGCGCCGCTGTTGCTGCGCCAGATTCCGCTGCGCAAGGACAATGTGGTGATCGGTTCGATCGACCTGGCGCTGGAGCGCGCCTACATCTACCGCGAATATGCCGAAAGCCAGGTTGCCGAAATTCCAACTGACGACAAGGCGCGCGAACTGGAGGCTCGCTTCTCCATGCTGGAGACGCTTGCCGACCATGACGACCAGTTGATGGAGCAGTTGCTGGAGGAGATCGAGCCGCCGAAAGACGCGGTCTTCGACGATCTGTCCGCCGACCTGCGCGCCGGCGCCATAACGCCGGTGCTGATCGGCACCGCCGAAAAAGGCAACGGCGTGCTGCGCCTTTTGAAGGCGATCCGCCATGACGCACCGGATGTCGAGGCGACGCGCAAACGGCTCGGCGTCCCCGACGGCAATCACACCGTGGTCCAGGTGATGAAGACCATCCACACCGCGCATGGCGGCAAGCTGTCCGTGTCGCGCGTACTCTCCGGCCAGATCGCCGATGCAGCCGAACTCTATTTGTCGAATGGCGAGACGGCGAAGGTCTCCGGCATCTACAAGATGCTCGGAAAGGACCAGTCCAAGCTCACCGCTGCCAAGGCCGGCGACACGGTGGCGTTGGGCAAGCTGGACGAGGTCAAGACCGGCCAGACGTTGAGCTCCACGAAGGGCGGTATCAAGCCGCTGGTCACGCTGACGCCGCCGCAGCCGGTCTTTGCCTTTGCCCTGCGGCCGAAGGAGCGCAAGGACGAGGTCAAAATGTCGGCGGCCATCCAGCGCCTGGCCGAGGAAGATCCCTCGCTCACCTTGCGCCACAATCAGGACTCGGCCGAGACCGTGCTGTCCGGCCATGGCGAGATGCATCTGCGGGTCGTGCGCGAGCGGCTGGAAGGCAAGAATCAGATTCCGGTCGAAGGCCATGCGCCTGCCGTCCCCTATCGCGAGACGATCCGAAAGACGGTGCAGCAGCGCGGCCGCCACAAGAAGCAGTCCGGCGGCCATGGCCAGTTCGGCGATGTGGTGATCGAGATCAAGCCGCTGCCGCGCGGCTCCGGCTTTCAGTTCTCGGACACCATCACCGGCGGCGTCGTGCCCAAGACCTACATCCAGTCGGTCGAAACCGGCGTGCGCGATTATCTGAAATCCGGCCCGCTCGGCTTCCCTGTGGTCGATGTCGCCGTCAACCTCTCCGACGGCTCCTACCACGCCGTCGATTCCTCCGACATGGCTTTCCAGATGGCGGCCAAGCTGGCCATGAAGGAAGGCATGGCGGCCTGCTCGCCGGTGCTGCTCGAGCCGGTCATGAAGGTCGAGATCGTCACGCCGTCCGAAGCCACTTCGAAGATCATCGCGCTGATCCCGCAACGGCGCGGTCAGATCCTTGGCTACGACGCGCGGCCTGACTGGCCGGGATGGGATGTCGTGGAGGCGACCATGCCGCAGGCCGAGATCGGCGACCTGATCATCGAACTGCGCTCGGCGACCTCCGGCGTCGCCAGCTATCGTTGCGCCTTCGATCACATGGCCGAGCTGACCGGACGGTTGGCCGACGAGGCGATGAACGCCAACGGCAAGGCTGCCTGACAGGCCGAAGGATGATCCGCACAAAAAACGGCGCCCGGATGATCCGGACGCCGCTCTTATTGCGGACCGTCTTCTTGGGAGGAAAACGGCAGGTCCGCCGCACGTATCCGCCGCGCCATACGGCACTGACAGACGAATAGGTTCGGACGCGGTAGCCGCCTGAGCCCGGATCTTCCGAGTGATGCCCCCATCTCCCGGTCGAACCACACCGCGTCCTATGATCTGCTTAAACGATGAATCACGCCTGCGGCATGTTACCTGAGGTTACATGTCACTGTTACGCGGCGATTTTGCTCGATTTTTCGCTGGCTACGGCAGGCCCGGAAACAAAAAAGCCGGATCAATGAAGATCCGGCTGAGTTTGATTGGAAGTGCCTGTTAAGGCTAACCTCCAGAGGGGAACACTCGAGGGCGCTAATGGGAGGAGAACGCACCCAGGAGATGATCTATATATGTGCTGTTCATGCCCAAGAAACAAGCATCTATTTTGCAACACACGCATGCAAAAAGGTACAGGCTGTGGTCTAACCCATGTCTAGGGGCCATAGGACCACGAAAAGTTGCCAAATGAATGGCGCGACCATGCTGTTGCCTTCGCAGAACCGCAAGTCGGGCTGATTCTCGCGCTCGCGGGCAAAAAGCCGAATGACGTTGAATCGGGCACCAGGCGTTTATTTTTGCGGCAGCGGGATGGGAAGGGTCGGCCGGAAGAAGGGAGACCTGACATGCGGACACCCCAGGCGATCGCCGGCAGCGCGGTCTTCTTCATCGCCGCACCTTGTGTCGTCGCCGGGCTGGTGCCCTGGCTGCTCACGGACCGCTACCGTCTGCCGCTGTCGACGGTGCCCGGCTTCGTGCCGGCCGGCTCCATCCTAATCGTCGCGGCCATCGCCCTGCTCGTCCAGTCCTTTGCCCGCTTCGCGCTCGAAGGCCTCGGCACGCCGGCGCCTGTCGCGCCCACCGAGAGACTGGTGATCGGCGGCGTCTACCGCCATGTCCGCAACCCGATGTACGTCGCCGTGCTGTCGATCATCCTCGGCCAGGCGTTGCTGTTTTCAAGCTGGAGCGTCGCTGCCTATGCCGCCATCGGCGCGATCGTCATGGGCTCTTTCGTCAGGTTCTATGAGGAGCCGACTCTCGCCCGCCGCTACGGTGGCGAATACGAGACCTACCGCCGCAATGTTCCCGGCTGGCTGCCACGGCTGACGCCTTGGCGGGGGTGACCAGCACCTCCCAAGGGCATGTTTAAAATGACCAGCTGCGCGCTTTGGCGATGATGAAGTCGCGGAAGACGTGCAGCTTGGCCTGGTTCTTCATTGCATCGGGATAGGCGAAATAGGTGTCGAAGGACGGCACCTCGGTCTCCGGCAAAAGCTGCACCAGATCCGATTCCTTGGAGATCACGTAGTCGGGCAGCATGGCGATGCCGGCGCCGCCCTGCACGGCGCGCTTGATCGACAAGATGTCGTTGATCTGCAGCGTCGGCACCCTTTGCCCACCGTCGAAATCGCCGATCGTTTCCAGCCAGTTCAGCTCCGACAGATGCGACGGCACCGGCACACCGAAAGTGACGATGCGATGGTTCTTCAGATCGGCGACCGAGGTCGGCTTGCCGTGCTTGCCGACATAGGACGGCGAGGCATAGAGGTGGAAATGCACGGTGAACAGGCGGCGCTGGATAAGGTCGGGCTGCTGCGGCTGGCGCAGCCGTATCGCGCAGTCGGCCTGGCGCATGGTGAGGTCGAGTTCCTCATTGGCCAGGATCAGCTGCAGGCTGATTTCCGGATAGAGCTCGATGAATTCCTGCACCCGCTCGGTCAGCCAGCCGGCGCCGAGCCCGACCGTGGTCGTTACCCTCAGCACGCCTGAGGGACGGTCCTTGGCCTCGGTCAGCTTCGACTTGATGGTCTCCAGCTTCATCAGCACGTCATGCGCCGTGCGGAACAGCATTTCGCCCTGCTCGGTCAGCACCAGGCCGCGGGCATGGCGATTGAACAGCGGCACCCCGACATCATGTTCAAGCGCGCTGACCTGGCGTGAAATCGCCGATTGCGACAGGTGCAAAGTCTCGGCGGCATGGGTAAACGACCCAGCCTCCGCCGCTGCGTGAAACACGCGAAGCTTGTCCCAGTCCAACGCCATTGAGTTCCCCTCGTTCTGTTTTTGGCGTCTGAATGAAAAATCAGGCTTTTGAACGGCTTGCGACGCCGTCTTGATAGATTTTATTCCGCCGCTTCGCGGTGCACCTCGATGCCGGCCAGGTATTTTTCCGCCTCGAGCGCGGCCATGCAGCCGAGCCCGGCGGCGGTCACCGCCTGACGGTAGATATCGTCGGTCACGTCACCGGCGGCGAACACGCCGGGAACGTCCGTGCGGGTCGAATTCGGCGCCGTCCACAGATAGCCGTTCGGCTTC
Source organism: Mesorhizobium sp. M1252 (assembly GCF_040318265.1). Lineage (NCBI taxonomy): Bacteria > Pseudomonadati > Pseudomonadota > Alphaproteobacteria > Hyphomicrobiales > Phyllobacteriaceae > Mesorhizobium > Mesorhizobium sp. M1252. Next base: position 122,681 of record NZ_JAMYLX010000004.1, read on the forward strand.
TGCTTCAGCTTGCCGACAAACAATTCCACCGCCGGCGCATGGCCGATCGCCACGAACACGCCGTCCACCTGGAGATGGCTGACCTCGCCGGTCACCGCATTTCTGAGCTTCAGCCCTTCGACCGAAGGCGGCAGCGGCGTCTTGCCGGGCCGGCCGGTGATCTCGTCGACGATCGTGTCCCAGATGACTCGGACATTGTCCTTTTTCAACAGCCGCTCACGCAGGATGCGCTCGGCGCGGAAATCGTTGCGCCGGTGGATGACGGTCACGCTCTTCGCCAGATTGGAGAGATAGAGCGCCTCCTCCACCGCCGAATTGCCGCCGCCGATGACAGCGACATCCTTGCCGCGATAGAAAAAACCATCGCAGGTGGCGCAGGCCGACACGCCGAAGCCCATGAAGGTCTGTTCGGTGGGGATGCCCAGCCATTTCGCCTGCGCGCCGGTGGCAATGATCAGCGCGTCGGCCGTGTAGGTGGTGCCGGAATCGCCCGTGGCGCGGAACGGCCGCACATTGAGGTCAACCTCGGTGATGATGTCGTTGATGATATCGGTGCCGACATGCTCGGCCTGCTTCAGCATCTGCTCCATCAGCCACGGGCCCTGGATCGGATCGGCGAAGCCCGGATAGTTTTCGACATCGGTGGTGATCATCAGCTGCCCGCCCTGCTGCAAGCCTGCTACGAGCATCGGCTTGAGCATGGCGCGCGCGGCGTAGACTGCGGCGGTATAGCCGGCCGGGCCGGAACCGATGATAAGGACAGGCGCGTGCTTGGTGGTCATCTAAAGCCTCTGCGGGGCAGACAATCGAGTGTGCCTTGGAAAACGACGTGAAATGCTGCTGGCAATGTAAGGGTTGCCAACCACACCAGCAAGACGATCAGGCCGTCGTCCCCGGAAAGCTTCGGCCTACAGGCTTATTCGCGCAATGGCCGCTTTCGTTACGGTTGCGAAATCGCCCGACCAAAGGGCTGGCATCGACACAAAAGTCGTTTAAGGACGAGAGCGCGAAAGATTCTTGCGCTAAGCCGAGACCGCCATGCCCCTGAAAGCCGACCTCGACGCCATCGACTGGAAGATTCTGCGCGAGCTTCAGGCCGACGGGCGCATGACCAATGTCGAACTGTCGAGCCGTGTCGGCATTTCCGCCCCGCCCTGCCTGCGCCGTGTCCGGCGGCTGGAGGAAACCGGCATCATCAGAGGCTATCGCGCCTTGCTCAACGCGCCGGCGCTCGGCATGGATGTCGTCGCCTTCTGCCTGATCGGCCTGCATCACCAAGCCGACGCGGAGCTCAAAGCTTTCGCCGAGCGCACTCGCGGCTGGCCGATCGTGCGCGACGCCTGGATGGTCTCGGGCGAATCCGACTTCCTGCTGCATTGCGTGGCGAGCGATCTCGGCACATTCCAGACCTTCGTCATTGAAGAACTGGCCTCGGCCCCCAATGTCGACACGGTGCGCACCGCGCTGACCATCCGCCGCGTCAAGGACGAAGGGCTGGTGGCGTTCAGCGCCTGATAAGCGAGATTAACTTCGAAAAAGCATGTGCGACGCCGACCAAGACATACCCCAACAGACACACTGCTACCTCTCCGACAACTGGCAAAAGAATGAAGCCGTCCCCAGGGCCGGGGCTCTCACCAGGGGACATCTCCGGCAAAGCTAAAAAGGCTAGCAAAATAGGTGAGCAAGCAAGCCAGACGAATGTGATGACATGCGGCAACCATTTGAGACGGAAAATGTTTTTTGACGCGAGAACGCCGCGCCGATCACAATCATGTTGACGACGAATATGAGCCAGAAAGCGAATTCTGGCGCCGAAATCGTAGGGTATTCCGGGTCAGATTGCGTGAACATGAGCGGCCAAGGTTGAATATGCCATCCGGTTTCAGCTACGGAATCGGGAGTACTTTGACCCACCCTGCCAAGGGCAGGATCTGCTACCTGCGCTCCACCGTGAGAACAACAGGCAATCCCCAGGGCACATCTAGCGGTGCTTGAAGCAGTGAGACGTCGCCATCCGCGACCTGGGCTTCCCACTTGGCATAGTGTTTCAACCGGTAGTTCCCGGAGCGGACGCTGAGGCAGGCAACAGGCCCGCCATCGAGGTTTAGCGCCGTCTTGAGATCGAGGTCGGTCTGCAACAGGAAGTTTGCTAGCCGGTCCAGCGAGAAGAAAGCGTCCTTGGTCGAACCGACGATGATCCAGCCCTGACGATCTTCCGCGATAAAGGTGCGGTTGGCCAACCAGTTGCTCTTGGCGCGTACATTGTTGCGGCCGTCCTCACCGACAAGCAATGGATAGGAAACCATAGCGTTTTCGGCATTCTCCGTGACTGCGCGCCAGTCACGTGAATTGAGATCGACCACATGCGTGCCGGAGGCATTCACGAACCAGGCGCCGGCCTTCGCATCGTATTCATCCGGCCCGAGCCTCGCACCCATGCTGACAAAGGGCGTGTCGGCTTCGCCCTTCAGTCCGAAATAACTGCCATTGACGATCAGAACGGTGCCGCCTGTGCCTTGTGGATTGAGTGCCGCTTCCCACTGGTCGATGTCCTTGGCACCACTGGGCTCGTTACGGGCAACGAAACGGAATTTGGCTGGATCGAAACGGTTGAGATAGAGCCGGTCAATTTCACGGTCGCCCGCCATGACGGGGATTTCTCTGACCTGGAATCCAGGCTCGGTTTCATTCCATGAGCTGGCTCCAGCGGTCACATCAGGAATTTCCGATTTCAACGCAAGCTGCATGGCAGGCGAGAGACGCGCATCGTCGGGTGCAACGGCGATCCAGTAGCTTCCGCCGCGGCGAAGAAGTGCATTGAGCCCATACACGCCGTGTTTTTGCCAGACATACCCCACGGCTGAAAGCACAGCCAATATCAACAAGACAACGGCAACAGAGATTGCTTTCTTCAATGAATTCCCCTCGTTCTTCGATGGAATGACATCTGCAAATTTCTTGCTTGAATGATGTCTGATCTCTGCAGTTTTTCCGCAAAAGAGCGTGGTGCTTTCCTGGGGAATAGCGTCAAAGCAAAGAAATGGATCGGCTCGCCGTTTCTGCGAAACGGTGAAACGCTCAAGCTAACCCATTGAGATTGCGTCGCAACAGATCCGGAAAGCTAGTTCAGTCTCGATCCGAGCGACTCGACAGCTCTCAAAAGCCGTTCCAGATCATCGGGGTTGCGCAGCGGCAGAACCTCGAAGCCCGGCTCATTACTTCCCTCGCCATCCACCAGCCAGCCGCGCGGCAGGCCGGCACGTTGTCCGGCCTGCATATCCGCGGCCTTGTCGCCGACTATCAGCGAGCGCTTGAGATCGAGGCCGAGACGCTGCCGGGCCTGTAGCAGCATGCCCGGATTGGGCTTGCGCATTGGATGGTCGGCGACCGCCAGTGGCCCGCTGCCCGCCTCGTGGTAGGCGCAGGCCAGAACCATGTCGACGAAGGCATCGCCGGCGGCAAGCAGCTTGAGAACCCGGCCGTTGACCGCGGCAAATTCCTTCCAGCCGAAATAGCCGCGCGCGATGCCGGACTGGTTGGTGACGATGACCACCGGGATGTTGCCCCGGTTGGCCGCCGCGATGACCGGCACGATGCCGTCGCGCAGCGCCATTTTGGCTGGATCGTCGGGATAGCCGGTGTCGACATTGATGGTGCCGTCGCGGTCGAGGAACAGCGCCGGCGCGTTGGCTGGAAACACCCGCGAACCCACCCGCTCAACCCACAGGCCGGGCTCAGCCAGCGGGTATGGACCGTAGGCCCCGGTGTCAGCCATTCGACAGACGGTCTTCCACCACCTCGCAGAGATAGTGGTAGAGGCAGAGATGTCCCTGCTGGATGATCGGCGTCGAGGTCGAGGGCACGTTGAGCAGTATGTCGGTGAGCGGCTTGAGTTTGCCACCGCTGTCGCCGGTGAGGCTGACCACCGTCATGCCCATCATCCGAGCCTGTTCGGCGGCAGCCAGAATGCTCGGCGAATTGCCGCTGGTCGAGATGGCAAGCAGCACGCCGCCGGGCGCGCCATGCGCCTCGACCTGGCGCGAAAACACGGTGTCGAAGCCATAGTCATTGCCCCAGGCGGTCAGCATGCCCGCGTTGGCCGGCAGCGCAATCACATTGTAGGCCTTGCGCTCCTTAAGGAAGCGGCCGACCAGTTCGGTGGCAATGTGGATGGCGTCGCTGGCCGAGCCGCCATTGCCGCAGACCAGCAGCGCCTTGCCCGAGGAAAGCGCGGCGACGACCGCACTCACAGCACGTTCCATCTCGGCGGTCAGGTCACGCTCGACTGTCGCGGTGATCGCGGCCGCCGAGCGGACCAGATAGTCATTCAGTCCGGACATGAAATCCCTCAGTTGGTACCGCCGCCGGCGCGCAATTTGCCGATCGTGCCGGTGGTGCTCTTGCCGGCGACAAGGTCGACCAGGACGACGCGCCCGCCCGCCTTCTGCACCACATCGGCGCCGACAACGGTTTCGACCGTGTAGTCGGCGCCCTTGACCAGAATGTCGGGCAGAAGCGCCTCGATCAGCGCCAGCGGCGTATCCTCTTCGAACACCACGACCGCATCGACCGAGGCCAGGGCGGCGAGCACGCAGGCACGATCATGCTGATCGTTGACCGGGCGCCCTGCGCCTTTCAGCCGACGCACCGAGGCATCGCTGTTGAGGCCGAGCACCAGCCGGTCGCACTGGCTGCGCGCCGCGTGGAGAAGACTGACATGGCCGGCATGCAATATATCGAAGCAGCCATTGGTGAAGCCGACGCTCAGGCCCTCGTCCTTCCACGCCGCCACCATGCGCGCGGCCGATGCGGCATCGAGGATGGCGTCCTTATGGGCGGTGGGGCCGTGCGAGCGGAACAGCGCGCCGGTGAGTTCCTCCACGGTCAGCCGCGCGGTGCCGCGTTTGCCCACCACCACACCGCCGGCGGCATTGGCGATGGAGGCGGCCATGACGCGATCGGCGCCCGCGGCCAGAGCCAGCGCGAAGCTCGCGATTACCGTATCGCCGGCGCCCGAAACGTCGAACACTTCGCGCGCCTGGGTGGCGATGTGGCGCGCCTCATCCGCGCCGACGACGCTCATGCCCTTTTCGCTGCGGGTGGCGACGACGAAGTCGAAGCCATGTGCCGAAATCAGCTGGCGTGCCGCCGCGACGATCTCGTCGTCGGCGAAAACCGGGCGACCGACAGCTTCGCCAAGCTCCTTGCGGTTGGGCGTGATGGCGGTCGCGCCGGCATAGCGCGCATAGTCGCGGCCCTTGGGATCGACCAGCACCGGTTTTCCCGCCTCGCGGCAGATGGCGATCAGGTCGGCGGCGACGCCGTCGAGCAAGATGCCCTTGCCATAGTCGGACAGAATGACGATGTCGGCGCGCGTGAGTGCGGCGCGAAAATGCCGGACCAGGTCCGCCCGTTCCTTGTCGTCGAGCGGCTTGATCTCTTCCTCATCGAAGCGCAGCACCTGCTGATTGAGCGCGCTGAAGCGGCTCTTCGACGACGTCATGCGACCGCGCTCCTGCGCCATATCAGCCGTATCGGCGCCGAGTTCGCGCAGCATGCGCACCAGATTGTCGCCGGCCACATCGGTGCCGATCACCGATATGGGAATAGCGCTGGCACCCAGCGAGACGATGTTGGCGACAACGTTGCCTGCGCCGCCCATCGTCGAGGTCTCGCCGCGCCCGTGCAGCACCGGGATCGGCGCTTCCGGCGAGATGCGCTCGATGACGCCGTTGACGAAACGGTCGAGGATGAAGTCGCCGACCACCAGCACGGCAACGTCGCCAAAGCGGGCAATGGCGCGGTGCAAAGGTTCGGGCGAAGGCGGATTGTGCTTGATCATGTCACTGGCAATGCGAGGGAAAGGCCGACCTCAATCACGCTGAAAATTGTCAATTTACGGGCCGGATCGTTCATGGCGAAGCCGATATACCGCAAATCCGCGCAGCGCAACGTCAGGGCGGCCGTCAGCTCTTCTGCAACGCGACGTGGACGCCCAGTCCGACCAGCACCGCCCCGCCCGCCCTCTGCATGATGCGCTGCGCACGGCTGGAGCGCTTCAGCCGGGCGATCACCATGCCTGCCAGCAACACGCAGACAATATCTGCCGAAGAGAACATTAAATTGACGATGGTGCCCAGCACGACGAATTGCAGCCACACCGGGAAACCCGCCGAGGCATCGATGAACTGTGGCAGGAACGCCATGAAGAAGATCGCCGTCTTCGGATTGAGCACTTCGACGGTGATGCTCTCGAAAAATGCCCGGCGCACCGATTTGCGCTCGATCGCCGGCAGCGCCGTGTCACCGTCCCCGCGCTTGCGGAACAAGGACACGCCAAGCCAGATCAGATAGAGCGCGCCGATGAGCTTGACCGCCATGTAGAGCGGCGGCACCGCATGGAAGAGCACCGACAGCCCGGCGGCAGCCGCAAAGACATGGAAATAACCGCCAAGATGGATGCCAAGTGCCGCCGTCAGCCCCGACCAGCGCCCGCGCGCCATGGTCTGCGCGGCGGCATAGAGCATCGCCGGTCCTGGAATATAGGCAAAGATCGCCGTGGTGGCGAAAAACGCAATGAGCAGTTCGGTCGACGGCATTTTTTGTCCCCTAGCTTGCGGGCCTCGAATAAAGCGGGCCGCTTCGCGGTCTCACTGTGGCGTCGTGGTGCTTCATCGACAGTACGCTTGGCCTCCCTTATAAGGACCGGAATCGCAAGCAACCAGAGGCCTTCATGATCATCGTCACGGGCGGGGCCGGCATGATCGGCTCCAACATCGTCGCCGCACTCAATGCCGAAGGCCATGATGACATCCTCGTCGTCGACGACCTCACCGACGGCCACAAGATCGCCAACCTGGCCGATTTGCAGATAGCCGACTATCTCGACAAGGACGAATTCTTGGCCACCTTGGAAGCCGGCGACCTAGGCCGCGTCGAGGCCGTCTTCCACCAGGGCGCCTGCTCGACCACCACGGAATGGAACGGCAAGTTCATGATGGACGTGAACTACGCCTTCTCAAAGCGCTTGCTGCATGGCTGTCTTTCGCTGCGCATACCGTTCCTCTATGCCTCCTCGGCTTCCGTCTACGGCGGCGGTTCGGAGTTTCGCGAGGATCCCGCACTTGAGCGGCCGCTCAACGTCTACGCCTATTCGAAGAAACTATTCGACGACTATGTCAGGCGCACCGTGTTCGACACCGATCATTCGCAGGTCGCGGGCCTGCGCTACTTCAACGTCTATGGCCCGCGCGAGGCGCACAAGGGCGCCATGGCCTCGGTCGCCTTCCATCTGTTCAATCAGGTCGGGCGCGGCGAAAACCCAAAGCTGTTCGGCGCCCATGACGGCTTCGGCCCCGGCGAACAAAGCCGCGACTTCATTCACGTCGGCGATGTCGCCGACGTCAATCTGTGGCTGTGGAAGCGCGGCTCGAGCGGCATCTTCAACTGCGGCACCGGCCGCGCCCAGCCGTTCCGCGCCATTGCCGAGACCGTGATCGATACGCTGGGCCAGGGCGAGATCGAGTTCATCGAATTCCCCGATCACCTCAAGGGCAGCTACCAGAGTTTTACCCAAGCTGATATGTCCCGCTTGCGCGCAGCCGGCTATAATGGGCAATTCCGCAGCGTGGAAACCGGCGTCAGAGACTATGTCGAATGGCTGAAAGCCCAACGATCCTCGTGATCGGCCCACGCTGGGTGGGCGATATGGTCATGGCGCAGTGCCTGTTTTCAGCGCTGAAGGACGTCCATCCCAACGCCGCCATCGACGTGCTGGCCCCGGCCTGGGCGGCCCCGCTGGTCAAGCGCATGCCCGAGATTCGCCAGCAGATCGATTTCCCGCTGCAACCGGGCGCGCTCGAATTCACCATTCGCCGCCGCTTCGGCCGCCTGCTGCGCGGCCGCTACGACATGGCCTACGTCCTGCCGGGCAGCTGGAAATCGGCGCTGATCCCGTTCTTTGCCCGCATCCCCCGCCGCTTCGGCAATCTCCGGGAAATGCGCTACGGCCTGCTGACCGACATCGTGCCGCTGCCCGATGCCGTCAAACGGCGCACCGCGCAGGCCTATTTTGGCCTCGCCCAAGGCGGACATTTCCGGCCGCCGCGGCTCACCGTCGACGCCGGCAATCAGAAAGATCTGCTCGCTCGCTTCGCAGTGCAGCCGGGAAAATTCGTCGCCATGATGCCCGGCGCCGAATTCGGTCCGGCCAAACGCTGGCCTAGCGAAAGCTATGCCGGCCTCGCCGGAGAGATGATGGCGAAAGGATTCAAGGTCGCGTTGTTCGGCTCGAAGAACGATCGCGACGTCACCGCCGAGATCGCAGCACTCGCGCCCGGTGTCGTCGATCTGGCAGGAAAGACGCGGCTGGAGGACGCCATCGACCTGATCGCCGCGGCCAGGCTGGCGGTGTCCAACGACAGCGGGCTGATGCATGTCGCGGCCGCCGTCGGCACACCGGTCGTTGCCGTCTACGGTTCGACCTCGCCGGAAAACACGCCGCCGTTGGCTGAACAGCGCGAACTGATCTGGTTGCATCTGTCCTGTTCGCCCTGCCACCGGAAGATCTGCCCGCTCGGCCACCTCAACTGCCTGAAGACGCTGGACGTTGCCCAAGTGGCAGCGGCGGCGGACAGGTTGCTGGAACTCCCGGCCGCCGCATGAAGGTTTTGATCGTCAAGACCTCCTCGATGGGCGACGTCACCCACACCTTCCCCGCCGTCGAAGATGCACGCCGCAAGCGCCCCGATATCGCCTTCGACTGGTGCGTCGAAGAAGCCTTTGCCGCCATCGTCGCGCTGCATCCGGCGATAGCAAAGATCCATACCGTCGCCATCCGGCGCTGGCGCAAGCATCTGTTCAACGCCCGCACATGGCGGGAGGCGACAAGCTTGCGCCGCGCTCTGCAAGCAGGCGAGTACGACCTCGTCATCGATGCGCAGGGGCTGCTGAAATCGGCCCTGGTGGCGAAACAGGCAGCGGCACCAATCGCAGGTTTCGACCGCGCGAGCGCGCGGGAGCCCTCGGCAACGTTGTTTTACCAGCGCAAATACGCCGTGCCGCGCAACCTGCACGCCATCGAACGCACGCGCCGGCTGTTCGGGCTGGCGCTCGGCTACGAGCCCGATCTTTCGGCGCTCGCATCCGGGATTGTGCCGCCTCCCGGCGGCCTGGCCGGCATTGACGGCAAGACGGCCTTCCTGCTGCACGGCACCAGCCGCGAGGACAAGAAATGGCCCGCCGAAGACTGGATCGAAACGGCTCGCCTGCTGGTTGGTAGCGGAATGACGCCGGTCACCACCTGGTCGAACGAGCGTGAGAAGGCGGTGGCCAAGGCGATCTCGAAAGCCGTGCCGTCAACGATCGTGGTGCCGAGATCGCCGCTGGCAGACATTGCCGCGATCCTTGGCCGCTCGACGCTGGTTATCGGCGCCGACACCGGTCTGACCCACCTCGCCAGCGCCTTCGGCCTGCCGACGGTCGCGGTGTTCCTGGCGACCGAGCCGGGTTTGACCGGCCCGCGCGGGCAATATGCCTCAACGCTGCTGGCCGCATCGGGGGAGCGCCTAACGCCGGCGAAGGTGGTGGCGGAAGCTGAGAAGCAGCTGGCGCTCAAATCACGAGCACCAGCCTAGAGCCTTTCAGAAGGATCTGAGGTGCTAGATAAATTGCACCTGGACGATCTCGTAACCCCTGGCGCCGCCGGGCGCGTTGACCTCGATGGCGTCGCCGACTTCCTTGCCGATCAGCGCGCGCGCGATCGGCGAGGAGATCGAAATGCGGCCCGATTTCACATCCGCTTCCTGGTCGCCGACAATCTGGTAGGTCTTCTTTTCCTCGGTGTCCTCGTCGACCAGCACCACCGTGGCGCCGAACTTGACCTTGTCGCCGCTAAGCTTGGTGACGTCGATCACCTCGGCCCGAGCAATATAGTCTTCCAGTTCGTTGACACGGCCCTCATTGAGGCTCTGCGCCTCTTTGGCGGCATGATATTCGGCATTTTCGGACAGGTCGCCATGCGAGCGCGCTTCGGAGATCGCCTCGATGATACGCGGCCGCTCTTGCTGCTGGCGCCAGCGCAGTTCTTCCTTCAATGACGCGAACCCCTCGCCTGTCATCGGGACCTTGTTCATGATGCCTGACCTTTCCTGCCGCCACCCCCGCATTTCGGGGAAAGCCTTGTCGATGGGTATAAAAAGAAAACGGGTCCGGCAGCCTCGGGCTAACGGAACCGTTTCACCGCAATTTTCCCCAATATAGCGATCCTCGCGCGTTTTTCACGCTGAAAAAGCAGGCTTTTTGAAAAATCATGAGCCGACTTGCGCAATTGCCGTCACGGCATGTGCAGCGTGTTGCAGTTGCGACAACAAAAACCGGCTGCGATTGCTCGCAGCCGGCCCAGAGAAGCCGTTGGGGTGGGGTCAGCTTCTCATGAAATGGTAGATCTGTTCGGCCAGCATGCCGTATTCGCGCGAATCTTTGCCCGTCCGCTTCTCGATCTCGGCCAGCTGCGCCTGGGCGCCGGCCAGGTCGCCGATCTGCAGATGGGCCTCGCCGAGATATTCGCGCACCAGCGTGTAATCCGGGTTGATGCGGAGCGCTTCCTCGTAATAGCCGAGGCCGACGGTGACACGGCCGGAATGGCGATGCGAATAGCCGAGATAGTTGAGGATGCGTGGATCCTGCTTGTTGGCGGCAAGGCTGAGCACGGCGATCGCCTCATCATAACGCCCGGCCATGGCCAGGTCGTGACCAGCATCGTAGATGTTGTCGTCGTCCAGCATGCCGTACTTCGGCGCGACGCATTTCTGCTTTTTCTTGTCCCAGACCTGCCCCTTCTTGCACTGGGTGGTGGTCTCGGTACCACCGCCACCGCCGCCGGCCGCAAACACCGGAACCGCAAAGAACTGCAGCGCCACAAGCGCCGCAGCCGCCTGGATCAACACTCTTTTATGCATCGAAGCCTCCTTGAGGGATAATGACGATCTTGAGGGATAATGACGATCTTGAGGGAAAATGACGATAATGAAAAGCTAACGCCGGGATGCAGACTTTTCATCCCGGAAACCCGCAGCCGCCGAAACTATTTGTGCGGCCGTGCCTAACCTGAATTCGGTCAAAGGCGGGAGTCAGGGATCAGAACATGACGTGACGCGCGCTGCAAATCCGCTATCATTCGGGAAATGATCAGCGGGGGTGCCCGAGAGTGCAACAGCGCCGTGAGCGGGAATGGGAGCTATCGATCGGCCCGGACACCGTGCGCCTGTTCATTCTCAAGGCAAAGGGACTGAGTGCTGCCGTCAACGAAGACTATGCCGACGGTGCCGAGCATGAGGTCGAGCTCGATGGTGAATCACATGCCAATCACCACCATGACGGTCTGGCGGAGGAAAGCGCGGAAGACCTCACCGAGGAAGAGCTGCGCGAGCTGATCAACGACCTCAACGTCGACGAAGCGGCCGAGTTGATCGCGCTGGCCTGGGTCGGCCGCGGCGACTATGACGCAGCGGAATGGTCCGATGCGGTTGCCGCCGCGCGCGACCGCGCCAACAAGCGCACGGCGAAATACCTGCTCGGCATGCCGCTTTTGGCCGACTGGCTGGAAGAAGGGCTGGAAGCGATTGGCGCGTAACGACGTCGTTACCGTTCGTGATGGGCCGCAGGCAACCTCCAGGCGTTCGCGCCGTTGAGGACGATGGGGTCTGTTGTACTTTCCCGAACATGCAGGGTTGCACTGGTCATGGTCGTCACGGCTCTGCTGCTGGCGCCCCCGCTGACGCAAGCTGACGCCAAACAGCGCAAAAAGCATTACACGCCGCTGTCACAGCGGTTGGAGCAGCTGTTTTCACCGCGGGTCGACTCGCATCCTAAGCCGCGCAGCAAACACCGCCAGAAGCCCAGGCCACAGCGGCACATCACGCCAAAGCAGGTGGAACAAAAGACCCCGGATAAAGAGCCCTCGCCCGCCGATGTTCCGGTGCAGCCCTCGCGCGTTGTCCCGCTGCCCGAGGCGCGTCCTTCAGAGGCGCCGAAGACCGGCGCGGCACCGATCGAAAAGCAAAAGGCCGAAGGTCCGAACCCCCTTGGCGCGCCCAACCGGTCCAATGACGATCGATTCAACGAAGAAAAGTCCCGTTTTAAAAAGCAGGCGCGGCCCGGACCGTCAGCCCCGAAGCCGTCGACCGATAAGCAAAGCGAGCCCGAGCCGCCGGCCGCGGTGCCGATTCCGACACAAAAGCCAGACACTTCGGAACCTGAAGCTCAGCCGCTGGCCGTTGCTCCGCAACCACCTGAAAAACCCGATGCCGGCGACAAGAAGATGCTGCCCGATGCGCGCTCGGCCGATGTGCCCGATGCAAAAATGCCGGCGGCGGAAGTCGCCTGTCGCGAGCGGCTGACGGCCCTTGGTGTCGAATTCGAGGAGCATAAGGCGGAAAGCAATCCCGACATCGGCTGCTCGATCCCCTATCCCCTGGTGCTGAAGTCGCTCGGAAAATCCATCGCCATCGGCCCCGCGACCGAACTCAACTGCCCGATGGCCGAAGCGGCAGCCCGCTTTGCCGCCGAAATCATACAGCCGGCGGCGAAAGCCGAGTTCGGAGCCGACCTGAAATCGATCAACCAGGCATCGGCCTTTGTCTGCCGGCCGCGCAACGGCACGCGCCATCTGTCGGAACATGCCTTCGGCAACGCGCTCGATATTGCCAGCTTCACGTTGTCGGATGGCAGAAAGGTCGAAGTCGGTCCAACGCCGCCCGAGAAGGACGGCAAATTCCTCAATGCGGTGCGCAAGGCCGCCTGCGGACCGTTCAAGACCGTGCTTGGACCGGGCGCGGACCCGGACCATTCCCTGCATTTCCATCTCGATCTCGAACCGCGCCGGAATGGTGGCACTTTCTGCCAGTGATGGCCCTCCAGTGATCGTCATGCCGGTGATGGTCTGGCTGCCGCATTTCGGCCGCAGGCATGAACGGGGACGCTGAGTTTTCCTTTACCCTTGATCGTTAAAATCCCACCGATCAAGGACAGGATTCCGCCCATGGCCGCAATATTTCGCGCCGCGAAGGCAAAAAGCGCAGCGATACTGGCCGCCGGTCTTGCGCTGGCCGCCGTTTCGGCTTGCAACACTGGCAGCGTGCTGTCGCTGCAGCCGGCCGTCGATGTCGGCTCGCAGACCGCGGCCGTGCCGCAATATGAAGGCATGCAGAAGCTCGTCCCGTCCAATCCCTATATGACTGCCGCCTATCCGCGCATGGACGAGCCGATGTCGGAGTCGGAGCCGCAGCAGATGCCGGCCAGCGAAACCGTTTGCCGTGGCGAGCTGAAGCGCCTTCGCGTCGTCTACACCGATGTCCAGCCGATCCATGAGGGACAGTGCGGCATAGACTGGCCGGTCAAGGTATCCGCCATCGGCGGCATCCAGATGAAGCCCGCCGCAACATTGACCTGCGACATGGCCGCAAGTTTCGCCGCCTGGACCAGCAACGAACTGGTTCCCTCCGCCCGCTGGCGCTATTTCTCGGGCGTCAAGACCATCCACCAGGGCTCGAGCTATTCCTGCCGCAACATCGCCGGCGAAGGTGTCCTGTCCGAGCACGGCAAGGGCAACGCCCTCGACGTCATGAGCATCGAGCTCAACAACGGCGACGACATCGACGTGCGCAAGCCCGGCCTGTTTGCCTTCCGCACCCGCGGCTTCCTCAACAATGTGCGCGCCGACGGCTGCCAGTATTTCACCACCGTGCTCGGTCCCGGCTACAATTACGATCACCGCAACCATTTCCATTTCGACATCAAGAACCGCAAAAGCGGCTACCGCGCCTGCCGCTAAGGCGTTTCACCGTTCAGAAATGAGTCGGGATTGGCGTTCCTGGTGGAAGCGATGATTTGCTGGGCCACCAGATCCTGGATGCGCCAAAGGTTCCTGTCGCGGATACCGCTTTCTTCCAACTTGCTGACGGTTCGGAACAGGTATTGAGCCGACGAGCCCCAATGCCCGGCAGCCCGCGCCAGCGTGTCGGCAACCTGCTCCAATGGCAGCCGGCCGGCATAGGCCCTGCCGTCTGGCGCGGCGACGAAAGCCAAGGCCCGCAACGGCCCATCCTTGGTCTTGACCTTGATCCAGCATGGCACGTTAGTCGGCGGATTGGCATCGATCTCGCGGCGCATCAACTGGCCAAGTTGCCCGACATGGTCTTCCGCGGGCAGCCGATAGACGATGCCGTTGCAGCTGCCGCCTCGATCGAGCGCCAGCATCAGCGCCGGCAAATCACGGGTTCCGCGCCAACGGGTCAGCGTCAGGCAGAACGAGCGGTGCCATCCTGGCGCCGTGGCCGGGCGCTGCTCGACATGGGCAAATTCGGGGTTCCAGATCAGCGACCCGTAGGCAAAGACCCATAGCGCTTCAGGCCGATGCTCCGACAGAAGTTGCTCGACAAGACTATCGAACTCCGCGTCTGTATGCTCGGTTGTTCCGGGCTCGGGACCCGGATCCGGTTCGACACGCTCGACCCTTGCGACAAGGTCCGCGGTCAATGCCATCGAGCTGCGACCCACCGGCTTCTTATCCATTCCTGCTCACCCCCCGCAAAAACGATGGCCGACGATAGAACGGCTGCTCGCCGCTGGCCATTGATTTCCAGGGTCCGTCAGGCACAGATACCGCACGGATCGAGCCGCTTTCATGAGCCGACGAAGCCTGCAACGACGCGCATTGACCTGGCTCGCCGCTCTTCTGGCGGTCTGGCTGGCCCTCGCCTATGTCGCTGCGCCGGAATTCTGGACGGTTCGCGACCGCGGCTTTCGCACGCAGACTTTCGAGATGGTGACACACACGCCGCAAGGCATTCCGGGCGACCCGATCAATATCGGCCTTGTCGGTACCGAAAAAGAGATGGTCCATGCCTTCGCCATGACCGGATGGGATACGGCCGATGGCGTGACGCTAAAGACCGCGATCGAAATCGGTGAGAGCGTGCTGTTCGACCATCCCTATCCTGACGCCCCGGTCAGCCGGCTGCTGTTCGAAGGCCGCGCCCAGGATCTCGCCTTCGAAAAGCCGGTCGGCGGGAGCGCCGACCGGCGCCATCATGTCCGCTTCTGGCGCAGCGATGCGACCGGCGACGACGGCCGAACGCTCTGGATGGGCTCGGCCAGCTTCGACCGCGGCGTTGGTCTCAGCCGCGATACCGGCGCCATCACCCACCATATCGCCCCTGACATCGACGCCGAGCGCGATCTCGTGATCCACGACCTGTCGGCGGCCGGCATGGTGACCTCGGCGAGCGACATCCCGGGCATCGGCGCCACCAGGACCGGACGCAACGGCGGCGGCGATCCCTATTTCACCGACGGCAAGGCTGTTGTCGGGGTGCTCAGGCAATTCCCCTGAACCACTGTCATTTTCCAAAAATCATCGCGGACTATTTTCCTGCGGCCCGCCGCAATGCTATTGAGCCCTGATGCTATACGTCGAAATCGCCACCGTGGTCGTCCTCATCTGTGTGAACGGCCTTCTGTCGATGTCCGAGCTCGCCATCGTGTCGTCGCGCCCGGCGCGGCTCAAGGCGATGATCGACCGCGGCGTCAATGGCGCCGGGCGTGCGCTGACGCTCGGCTCCAATCCCGGCAAATTCCTGTCGTCGGTGCAGATCGGCATCACTCTGGTCGGCGTGCTGTCGGGCGCCTTCTCCGGCGCCACGCTGGGCGACAGGCTTTCGGTGTACCTGGCCTCGACCGGCATGCGCGAAAACATCGCCGACCCGCTCGGCGTCGGGATCGTCGTCGCCATCATCACCTATTTCTCGCTGATCGTCGGCGAGCTGGTGCCCAAGCAGATCGCGCTGCGCGATCCCGAGCGCGTTGCCGCCCGCGCGGCGCCTGCAATGACCATCCTAGCCACCGTCTCCGCGCCGCTGGTGTTCCTGCTCGACATTTCCGGCCGCGCCATATTGTGGCTGCTTGGCCAGCGCGGCGAGAGCGAGGAGAAGGTCACCGATGAAGAGATCAAGATGCTGGTCGCCGAGGCCGAGCATCACGGCACCATCGAATCCGACGAGCGGCGCATGATCGCCGGCGTCATGCGGCTCGGCGATCGCGCCGTGCGCGCCGTGATGACGCCGCGCACCGAGGTCGACTGGATCAATTTGCAGTCCGATGAGGGCGCCATCCGCAAGCTCTTGATGGAGACCCAGCATTCGCGCCTCCCGGCCGGCGATGGCGGGGTCGACGTCATGGTTGGCGTTGTTCAGACGCGCGACGTGCTGGCCGCCCTGCTCGCCGGCCGCGCACTCGATCCGCGCAAGCATGTGCGCGCCGCCCCCATCGTCTACGACCAGGCCGACGCGCTGGATGTGCTGCAGAAGCTGAAGGAATCCGACGTGCCGATGGCGCTGGTGCATGACGAATACGGCCATTTCGAAGGGATCGTCACACCTGCCGACATTCTCGAGGCCATCACCGGCGTCTTCCGGGCCGATACCGACGCCGGCGACGAGGAAAACGCCGTCAAGCGCGAGGACGGCTCATGGCTGCTCGCGGGATACATGCAAGCCGACGAGATGGCTGACGTTCTCGGTATCGACCTGCCGGAAAATCGGGATTACGAGACCGTCGCCGGTTATGTGCTGTCGCACATGCACCATCTGCCGGCGACCGGCGAATGCGTCGACGCGCAAGGCTGGCGTTTCGAGGTCGTCGACCTCGACGGCCGCCGCATCGACAAGCTGATCGCCACCCGGCTGCCCAGCGGCCATCGCGAAGTGGTGCGTTGACGCTCTGCCGTCAAAGCGAATAGCGCGCTCAGACCGCGGCTTCGATCGGTTCGGCAAGCTTCGGATTGGAGCGCGAGGCGATCAGGCAACTGGCCACGATCAGGGCCGCTCCAGCCAGCGTGGTCCAGGTTGCCGCCTCGTCGAAGAACAGCCAGCCAAACACGATCGCCCAGATGAAGGCAGAATACTCCGTCGGGATCAGATATTGCGCTTCGGCCCGCGCGTAGGACCAGCTCATCAGGAACTGGCCGGAGAGCGACAGCGCCGTCACCCCGGCCAGCGGAAGCCAGAGATTGCCCGGCAGGGCAACCGCGAGCCAGGGAGCGGCGGGGAGAAGGACGGCGGCAACGCACAGGTTCTGGAACAGCATGATCTCGACTGGCTTGGCCACCAGCGCCTGCCGCCGCGAGAGGATCAGATTGTAGGCGTAGAACACCGTCGATGCGAGCACCGCCACCGTGCCAAGCAGGGCATCCCCGGTATAATTCCCTTGCCCGAACTGTCCGGCCATGATGATGACGACGCCGGCGATGCCCGCCAGCGACGCCCAGATCGCCTGGCGCTGTATGCGTTCGCCCAAAAGCAGCGCCGCCAGCAGGAGAGCGAACAGCGGCGCGACGAAACTAAGCCCGATCCCATCCGCCAGCGGCAATCTGGCAAGGCCCCAGAAGAACGACAGCAGAACGATGCCCACGACCACGGCGCGCAGCGCGTGTAGCCGCAGCACGGAAGGCGTGGGAAGGGAACGCGGCCCCGCCGCCCAGGCCGTGCCCGCGACCACGCTCGCAAGCATGCTTCGCCACAGCACCGTGTTGTAGACACCGACGGCGATCACCAGGATTTTCATCGCCGCATCCATGGCGGACAGAAGGAAGATCGCAAGTGCACAGACCAGCACCGGGGTCATGGGGGAAACGACGCCTGACGGGCTGGGTAACTTCACGGGGCATGCTCATGTGATGGATCGCAGCCGGATATATCAGAGCGGGACGGCCGGGCCAGATGGCAGGGCCGTGCATATGGCGGTCCAACCGGTCTTCGCAGCCCCTAGGCTTGAATTCGGTGCGGCGGCAGCGCCTTTCGCCGTCGGCCCAGCCTGCCCTCACCCATGATTGATCCGCCGGAAGAATGGCAAAAGCAGCCAAAGCCTCTATATCGATTGTCATGGATGCATCGAACGAACACGCGCTAAACGACGAGCTTCTCCAAGATATCCAGCGCCTGTCCTTCGAGTATTTTCTCAACGAGGCCAACCCTGCCAACGGCCTGGTCGCCGACCGCAACACGCCGACGTCGCCTGCCAGCATAGCCGCCGTCGGGCTCGCTTTGTCGTCCTATCCCGTCGGTGTCGAGCGCGGTTTCATGACGCGCGATGCCGCAATCGAGCGGACGCTCGCCACGCTTCGCTTCTTCTGGAACGCCCCGCACGGGCCGGAGCCCGATGCCACCGGCTACAAAGGTTTCTACTATCATTTCCTCGACATGAAGACCGGCCGCCGCGTCTGGAATTGCGAACTGTCCACGATCGATACCGCACTTCTGCTTGCCGGTGTTCTGGCTGCCGGCGCTTATTTCGACGAGGACGATGAACTCGAACTGGAAATCCGCCAGCTTGCCGATGCGCTCTACCGCCGCGCCGACTGGCGCTGGGCGCGGAACGGCGGCGCCACCGTCACCCATGGCTGGCGGCCTGGAAAAGGCTTTCTCCGCTATCGCTGGGAAGGATTTGACGAGGCGCTGATCCTGTACGTTCTGGGTCTCGGTTCGCCGACCCACTCGCTGCCGCCCGAGAGCTACGCGGCCTGGCTGTCCACCTACAAGTGGAAGACAATCTACGGCCGCGAGATGGTCTATGCCGGCCCGCTTTTCATCCACCAATTCTCGCATATCTGGATCGATTTTCGCGCCATCCGCGATACCTTCATGCAGGGTCACGACATCTACTATTTCGAAAACAGCCGCCAGGCGACGTATCTGCAGCGCGATTACGCAATCCGCAATCCGAGGGGATTCGCGGGCTATGGCGAGAATTGCTGGGGCGTCACCGCCAGCGACGGCCCAGGTCCGATCGCGCGGCGAGCCGATGGACGCCGCTTCTTCGGTTATCTCGCCCGCGGCGCACCGTTTGGCCCCGATGACGGCACGCTGTCGCCATGGGCGGCAATCGCCTCCTTGCCTTTTGCGCCGGAAATCGTGCTGCCGGCGCTGCGCCATTTCCACGAGATGGACCTGCGCGACGGCAACCCTTACGGCTTCACCGCGAGCTTCAACCCGACGATCGCTGCCGACGACGGCCGCGCCTGCGGTTGGGTATCGCCGGACCATGTCGGCATCAACCAGGGGCCGATCGCCCTGATGATCGAGAACTACCGGTCCGACTTCCTGTGGCGATTGATGCGCCGCGTGCCGGCCATCACCACAGGACTGCGCCGGGCCGGGTTTTCCGGCGGTTGGCTGTGACAGGCGGCGATCCTTCGCGCGGGATCGTCAAGGCATCAGCGCGACCTTGCCGGTCCGACTCCACCATCCGGCCAAGGGAGCCGAGAGCGCCTCTTCACGTGAATGAAAAAGGGCGGCGCAAACGCCGCCCTTTGGAAAAATCATCGATCCTTGGGAGGATAAGGCTCAGGCCGCCTGGGCTTCGCCGGCAATCGCGTCGGCCTGACGCGCTGCCTTGAGCACGCGGGCCCACCAGGCAACGTCGTTGACCAGCGCCGTGGCAGCCTGGTTCAGATGCTCGATCTCCTCGAGCTTCTTCTCGCCCTGGCGCACCGCCAGGAAATCGCTCCAGGCAATGTGAACGGCGGATTTGACCGGCGCCATCTGCAATTCGACCGCGGCAAGACGCAAATGTTCGACAGCGCGCGAGCCGCCGACGCTGCCATAGCCGACGAAACCGGCCGGTTTCTTGTTCCATTCATTGGCGGCGTAATCGATGGCGTTCTTCAGCACGGCCGTCGGGCCATGATTGTATTCGGCGGCGGTGAAGATGAAGCCGTCGAATTCGGCGACCTTCTTTTGCCAGCGCTGGGCAACTTCGTTCTGCGACGGCGCCCAGGCGGACGAGGCGACCTCGTCGAAAAAGGGCAGCGGCCAGTCGCGCAGGTCGACGGTCTCGACGTCGATGTCGGCATGAGATTTCGCGATCTTGGCGATCCACTGGGCGGGCACATCGGCGAAACGCGCGGCGCGTGTCGAACCGACGACGATGGCGATTTTGGGCTTGGACATGGGGCTCTCCATATATGCAAAAGCTGGTATCGTTTGGATACCGGCGCTATATGAGATACTGACAAATGGCAGCGCAAGGAGGCACCGTTATGTTACTGAGGCACCCGCACAACACCGAAGACTGCCGCGCCGTCTCGGAAATCCTGCAGCGCGTCGGCGACAAATGGACCGTTCTGGTCGTCGGCAAGCTGGGCGGCGGACCGCTGCGTTTCAATGAGTTGCGCGCCGCTGTCGGCGGCATTTCGCAGAAGATGCTGACCACCACCTTGCGCGGTCTTGAGCGCGACGGCTTCGTCACCCGAACCGTGTTCCCGACCATCCCGCCACGCGTCGACTATGAGCTGACGGAGCTCGGCCATGAGTTGCTGGTGCCGGTCGGCGCGCTCGGCGAATGGGCGCGGAAGAACACCTCGCGGGTCCAGGCGGCGCGTGAAAGATTCGATGGCGTGCACGCCTGAAAACCGTTGCCCAGCAATGGTTTACGGATTTTGCCGTCGACGACGCGTACCCGGGTTTAACTGGATCCGCCCTTGCATCGTTGGTCACGCCATCGCGACATAGCTGCAGCGTTTCGTTCGCCGGCGCATCATCATTTTGAGGCTGACGAGGTCTTCCGCTGACGGGCCCTCAGGCCTTTGACGCAGGGTTGCTGCAACACACTGCGCCGCACGTCTCTACCCTTGCAGACCGCTGGGCAGTCCGCTCGTTGCCAACGGTCCGGTCGTGCGTGCAGGCAACGCCTGGAAGCTCTTTCCTGATCTCGGTATAAGCGGTCGTGCCAAGCAGGCAGATCACCGCGACGAGGGCCGCCACGAGCCAGCCGTTCAGCATGTGTTGACGCATTGTCTTCCCTCCGCCGCCCGCAGAATCGGATGTGAAGGCAACCATTGGATGTCGCGCAGCGCATCGCCCGCGCGGGGGATGTTACATAAGCGCAAGCTTGGCAGAATCGACGATGTCAACTTTCGGTTGGAATCGGCTTCGGCTTGCCGTCGCTATCCAGCGCCACCATGACGAAATCGGCGTGGGTGACCTTCTCCATCAGGTCGGAGAGGTAGCGTTGCGCCCAGGCCTCGACCTTGAGCGTCATGGAGGTGCGGCCGACGCGCTCGACATGGGTGTAGATGCACAGCGTGTCGCCGATCTTCATCGCCTTGGCGAAGGACATTTCCTTGACAGCCGCCGTCACCACGCGACCCTTGGCCCGCTCGGCCGCACGGATGCCGCAGGCAAGATCCATCTGCGCCATCACCCAACCGCCAAAGATGTCGCCGGCCGCATTTGCATCGGCCGGCATGGCGAGCGTACGCAAGGTCAGATCGCCGATCGGCCGTCCGTCCGCGTAATGCACCATCTGCCGGATCCCCTGAAACGATTGCCCTCGATCCCCTAGCGTCATGGACCCAAGAGGTCAACGCGACGGGCGAGGCTCCCGGCGCAATGTCGGTTCCATGGCAGCTTTTCCGGCCAGGCGTCTCACGGTCGCATTTTTCACAACGCATGCCGGAAGGCACCGCGACTTCGGAAGCCTGCCGCGGATAGGCTGCAGCCAGTTTTGCGGAGCCGCCAACACCAATCATGCAGACCTATGACTTCATCATCGTCGGCTCCGGCTCAGCCGGCTCGGTTCTCGCCGACAGGCTGTCGGCTTCCGGCCGTTACTCCGTGCTGGTGCTGGAAGCCGGCGGCAGCGACCGCCGCTTCTATGTCCAGATGCCGCTTGGCTACGGCAAGACTTTCTTCGACCCCGCGGTCAACTGGAACTACAAGCCCGAGCCGGACCCCGGCCTTGCCGGCAATGTCGACCATTGGCCGCGCGGCAAGCTGCTTGGCGGCTCAAGCTCGATCAACGCCATGGTCTGGATCCGAGGCGCGCGCGAGGATTTTGATGACTGGCGCGATGCCGGCAATCCCGGTTGGGGTTATGACGATCTGTTGCCGGGCTTCAAGGCGCTTGAGGACAATGAGGCCGGCGCCGATAGATGGCGCGGCACCGGCGGGCCGCTGCATATCACCGACACGACGAACGCCGTCCATCCGCTGACCAGGCGCTACCTCGCCGCCGGCCAGCAAGCCGGGCTGCCGCTCAACCCCGACTTCAACGGTGCCGCCCAGGAAGGCGTCGGCACCTACCAGATCTCCACCAAAAACGGCCGCCGCATGTCGGCCGTGCGCGCCTTCCTGCGCCCCGCGATGAAGCGCAAAAACGTCCGCGTCGAGACGAATGCGCTGGCGAGCAGGATCCTGTTCGAGGGCAAGCGAGCCGTCGGCATCGAATATCTGCAGAACGGCGAGACCAAGACGGCGCGGGCCGGCCGCGAAGTCATCCTGTCCGCCGGCTCGATCAACTCGCCGCAGCTCTTGCAACTGTCCGGCGTCGGCCCCTCGTCACTGCTCAAGGGGCTTGGCATCCCGGTCGTCCACGCCAACGAAAATGTCGGCGCGCATCTGCAGGACCATGTCGGCATCAACTATACCTTCAAGGGAAACGTGCCGACGCTCAACCAAATCCTGCGGCCCTGGTGGGGCAAGCTGCTGGTCGGCATGCAGTACATCCTCACCCGCTCCGGCCCGCTGTCGCTGTCGATGAACCATGGCGGCGGCTTCTTCCGAACCGACCCGGCGTTTTCGCGCCCCAACATGCAGCTTTATTTCCAGGCTTTCTCGACCGTCATTCCGAAGAGCGGCGAGCGGCCGATCCTGACGCCGGATCCGTGGCCGGGCTTTTCCATCGGCCTCTCCAACTGCCGCCCGTCCAGCCGCGGCGAGATCATGATCCGCTCCAGCAATCCGCTGGACTATCCCAGGATCGTAGCCAACGCCTATTCCACCAACGCCGATGTCGACGAGATGCTGGCGGCGGTGAAATTCGTGCGCAAGATAGCCTCGATGCCCGCCATGGCCGAGATCATCACTGAGGAGGTTTTGCCGGGCCCATCGATCCAATCGGATGCCGACCTGATCCAGGATTTCAGGAAGCGCTCAGGCACCGTCTATCACCCGGTCTCGACCTGCCGCATGGGGCCGGACGCCGGGGCCGCCGTCGTCGACCCGCGCCTGAAAGTGCACGGGCTCGAAGGTCTGCGTGTCATCGACGCCTCGATCTTTCCCGCCAACATCACCGGCAACACCAACGCCGCCTCGGTCATGACCG
The DNA here is from genome assembly GCF_040318265.1 of Mesorhizobium sp. M1252. NCBI lineage: Bacteria > Pseudomonadati > Pseudomonadota > Alphaproteobacteria > Hyphomicrobiales > Phyllobacteriaceae > Mesorhizobium > Mesorhizobium sp. M1252. The sequence goes on from NZ_JAMYLX010000004.1 coordinate 145,841, forward strand.
GATGGAAGGGCGCCGAACTGGTTCTGGAGGACCAAAAATGAAGATCACCGACGTCAAGACCTGGGTAGTCGGCAACCCGCCGCCCGGCATCGGCGGCAAGTATTTCATCTTCGTCAAGCTGACCACCGATGGCGGCGTGGTCGGTTACGGCGAGGCCTACAACGCCACCTTCTCGGCTCACATAACGGCCAAGCTGGTCGAGGACATGGCCGAGCGTTACCTGATCGGCCACGATCCGCATGACATCGAGACCTTCTTCCGCCGCGCCTATTCCTCAGGATTTACCCAGCGCCCCGACGTTACCGGCATGGGCTGTTTCTCGGCGCTGGAAATGGCCTGCTGGGACATTGTCGGCAAGGAAGCCAACAAGCCGGTCTACAAATTGCTCGGCGGCCAGGTGCATGAGACGCTGCGCTCCTACACCTATCTCTATCCGCACACCGGCAGCGTCCATTCGGAAGACGCGCCGGACGGCAGGAACGTCTACAATGACCCCGAATTGGCGGCCGCCTGCGCGCTCGAATATGTCGAGCAGGGGTTCAACGCCGTCAAGCTCGACCCGGCCGGACCTTATACCGCCTTCGACGGCCACCAGCCGCGCCTGATCGACATCGATGTCTCCACCCGCATGGTCAAGGCGATCCGCGAAGCGGTCGGCACCCGCGCCGATATTCTGTTCGGCACGCATGGCCAGTTCACCGCGTCGGGTGCGCTGCGCATGGCACGAGCCATCGAGCCCTACGATCCCTTGTGGTTCGAAGAGCCGGTCCCGCCGGACATGCCCGAAGTGATGGCGCATGTCGCCCGCGGCACCTCGATCCCGATCGCCACCGGCGAGCGGTTGACCACGAAGTTCGAATTCGCTCGCGTGATCGAGAACCGCGCCGCCACCATCCTGCAACCGGACCTTGGCCGCTCAGGCGGCATTCTCGAAACCAAGAAGATCGCCGCCATGGCCGAGGCCTACCACATCCAGATCGCGCCGCACTGCTATTGCGGGCCGATCGTTGGCGCCGCCAACATCCAGCTGGCGGTGACGCTGCCCAATTTCCTCATCCTGGAATCGCTGAAGCAGTGGGACGGTTTCCACGCCACGCTCTTGAAGAAGAAGATCGAGTGGCAGGACGGCAATGTCATTCCGTCGAAGGAGCCCGGCCTCGGCGTCGAACTCAACGAAGCGGTCTGCGAGGCGCATCCCTACACCGGCAAGGACCTGCATTTGCAGATGATGCAAATGCCGCTGATGCCGTGAGCGAACGCTACGCCTTCATCGGCCTTGGCCATCTCGGCGGCAACCTTGCCGCCAGCCTGTTGCGCAACGGTTTTGTCGTCATCGTCTTCGACCGCGACCCCGCCGCCGTCGAGCGCCTCGTGGCGCTCGGCGCCACGGCCGCGACCAGCCCGGCCGAAGCGGCGGCACAGGCCGGCAATGCCATTACTTGCCTGCCCTCGCCCAAGGTCAGCGAAGCGGTGCTGGCGAATGCCGGCGGCCTGCTCGAGGGTCTGCCCAGGGGCGGCTCCTGGATCGAGATGTCGACCAACGGCCGCGACGAGATCCTGCGCCTCGCCGCCCTCGCCGCGGCCAAAGGCATCGAGACGCTGGAGTGCCCGGTCACCGGCGGCGTGCATCTGGCCGCGGTCGGAAAGATCACCGCGCTTGTCGGCGGCGATGCTGCGCTTTACGAGCGCCATCGTCCCGCCATCGAAGCGATGTGCGCAAAATCGTTCCTGATGGGTCCGGTCGGCTCGGCGGCGGTGATCAAGGTGATCACCAACATGCTGGCCTTCATCCATCTCGTCGCCGCCGGCGAGGCGCTGATGTTGGCCAAGCAAGGCGGCCTCGACCTCGCGCAATCCTACCACGCCATCGTCGCCTCCTCCGGCAACAGCTTCGTCCATGAGACCGAAAGCCAGCTCATCCTCAACGGCTCCTACGACATTGGCTTCACCATGGACCTGGCACTGAAGGACCTCGGCTTTGCGCTTGCGATGGGCAGGGAGTTCAGACTGCCACTCCAACTGGCGCCGCTTGTGAGTGAGATTTTCCTGATGGGCAAACAGGAATATGGCGGCGGCGCCTGGTCGACCCAGATCGTCAAACTGCTCGAGGATGCCGTCGATATGGATCTGCGCGCGCCCGGTTTCCCAGCCAAGCTGGAAAGCTAAGCCGGGTAAATATGTCCTGCGATTTCAGGCCCTTGGCCGGTTCGCCGGAATCGCCGCTCAAACCACCTGAATCAATCCCTCAACGCCTTGATTCAATATCTCAGCGTCAGCGCTCCGGGCAGGATCTCAAACGTCGCGGGTATACGCCCCGGCGACTCGCCATCTATGTCGACCAGCGCGCCGTTCTTCTCGACATCGCCGATCGGTTCGACCACCACTTTCCGGCCACGCAATATGGTGATGGCCGGATGGTTGCGGTGCCGGCCGCCATAGAGCAGCCGAATATCCCAGATCAGCTTCAGCTTGCCAGCCGCGCGCAGGATGACGATGTCGAACTGGCCGTCGGCGAGTTCGGCGTCCGGGGCGATCATCATGCCGCCGCCGAAGAACTTTCCGTTGGCGACCGCCACCAGCGCCATGCGCGCCTCGACCGGGGTGCCATCGTCGACGGTGATCCGGACATCCTGGAAGCGGTAGCGGATGAACTCGACCACGGTGCGCCAGAAAAACAGCGCCTTGGCCGACATCCTGCCCTTGCGCTTGTCGGCATTGACCGCACGGTCCGTGGCGCCGGACAGGCCGAGGCTGGCGATATTGATGAAGTGCCGGCTGGCCAGCGCGCCATGGTCGTCGATGTAGCAGATGCGCCCGGCATCGACCTTGCGCGCCTTGGCTTCGGCGATCCGCTTCAGCACCGCATCCACCTCTTTCGGCAGCCCGAGCCCGCGCGCGAAATCGATGCCGGTGCCGCAAGGCAGCAAGCCAAGTTCGGTTGTCCGGCCGCTCTCATCGAATGCCTGCAGCAATCCGTCGGCCACCTCGCTGGCGGTGCCGTCGCCGCCGGCCGCGATCACCAGCTCGAAGCCGCTTGCCGCGAGGTCGAGCGCCAGCCTTTCGGCGTCGCCCTCGGCCTGCGTCTCGCGCAGCTCGAATTCGCCGAAATGCTTTTTCAGCGACGCAGCCACCTCCGGCCAATGCCGTTTCAGCCGGCCGCCGCCGGCAATCGGATTGAGCACCACCCCGACTTTCAATGCGTACCCTCCCCGCACCGAGCCGATAGGCTCGATGCTTTGCCGGCATTGAAGCCCGCGCCAGCCGGCGGAGCAAGGGGCACAGCCGATCAGGCGCCAAAAAGCGGGCGGGCTGTCTAATGCAGCTGGAGTCGAAATTCCGAGCTTTGTGGCAAACGATCCCCGATAATCCCGTTATCCACAGGCTCACGCCCATTCCCCAAAACCCTTACCCGGCGTAAGTTTAGCCCATCTCAGGCGGCTACCGATCGCCACGCCGAAAGGCAAAGCGAAAAGGCGGATTTCCTGAGGCCCGTACGGCCCGAAGCGAGAGCAGGCTTGCCTGTTCGAGGGACGGATGCCGAGACCTACGGGGCCGCGGAAAGCGTGCGAACGCCAACGGCGGACCGATGCTGCCATGAAGGACGGCGAAAACCTTCGATGGCGCGCCGAACGAAGCTCGCAAGGGTGGAGAACGGCGTGGTCTGGAACGGGCACTGCCCTCGGGCGGTGACTGGCAGGACCGTCAAAATCAAGGCCGGCATGGCGCGACGACTTTGCGGAAGTTGCTGCCGCGACCGTGTCCTGATCTGACAGGGAGGCGCTGGGAGAAATCCCGGCGCCGACTGTCTTTGGGCCAAGGGTCCGGTCGGCGAAGCGACGCGTAAGAAGCCGATACTTTGCTGGAACGCGATTTCGGCGCTGACGGCACCATCTTCATCACCAGGCGCGGTCAGCAATTCACCGACATGATCCCGCGCCTGATCGACAGAGGCGTGTCCTTCGTCGAGATCGGTGGCAACGACGCGATCATGCTCACCGTGCTTTCGGCGGCAGACTTCGCTCCGCCCGAAGGCGCCCGGGCGCTGTTCAGCCAACCGTTCCGATCGATCCGGCCACCCGTCGCACCGGGCTGATCGTCGCCGTGCGCAAGCTGCACATCGTGCTGCCGGCGCTGTTCGAAGCAGGCGCGAGGCTGGAGCGCGTCTACAACTGAAGCCGCGCCCTGCACCGCGGCCTGCCCGGCGGGCCAAGCTACTTCTTCGGGCCGATGCCCGGGATCAAATTGAGGCCAGCGTTTATATATTCCGGCCGTATGGCGCCGCTGATGAGCGTGAAGGTGGCGAGCATGATGCTGGCCAGCGCACCGTCATGCCATGGCCTGAGGGCCAGCGCGTTTACGGCATAGGCCCAGAATGGGAAGGCGAGCATCGACATGACGATGTTGGCTCCCGGAGCCTCCGCATTGTCGGCTGAATCGCTGACCGATTTCAGATACACCGGCGTCATCGCCAGCGCGACGATCAACATGATCCATGAAATGGTCCAGACGCTGATACCGGCCATTTCAATCTTATAGATGGCTGCCTGCACCTTACCCGGAATGTCCCCCGGATTGCCTTTGGTCTCTTCCGCCACCGCATCGGTCAACGCCTTGGCAACCGGCTGCTCAGTGGCATTGACCAGGATGGAGTTGACGAAGATGAAAAATGCCACGACTTCGGCAGGCACGTACTTCGCCACCCGGTCGAGATAGCCGTCGCCGCCTTTCGATCCTTGATCTTCTTGCTTGTCATCGTCGACGCCGAGCGGAGCATCGCCTGGAATGCCCTCGAGCGTTGAATCCCTTTTCGGCACAGGCTCAGCGGACCGAACAATTCTTCCCATGACAAACCCCTCCTATATTGTTGTATCGCCCCGTGAGTATCGTAGTAGAAAACCGGGCCAAGAAACAGTTGTCGCGGCCATAGCCAACAAGATTTATTCAGGCTTCTTCCTGCAAATGCATCACGCTCCCGCCCTATCTGCTACCGGGTGTCTCGAAATCCACCTATAGTGAGCCGTACCCGAAAAACGCATCCCCCGGCTCATCGCGTGATCGCGGCCAAAATCCCGCCTTGTTCGCGCGCGATGGAAGGACTGGCTGCCGGGGGGGCAATCCGAAGGACAAGACCGTGATCAAGACCGCCCTTGTCGCCATGACCATTGTCGGCTGCGACTGCGACGCCAAGCTTTGCGAATATATCGGCGAGACGCCGGCGAAGTGGGCGACTATCGCCGACTGCGAAGCGGCGATGAAAAGCCAGATGCTGCACCAGAAGAACTTCGACTATCCGCTGGTCTCTGGCATCTGCCGCAGCAAGGGGTCGGCGTCTTCTTCGCAACTGGCGGCGGCCGCATCCCGCCCGGAACTGAAGCCGGCCAGCCGGAATGTCCAAACCCCGTTGCCGCCGGAACTGAGCCATCGGCCGAGTGTTCCCGTCGGCTCCCCGACGACGGCCATGGAGGCAGCAGCGGTACGGCCCGTCGCCTACGAGCAAGTGGTCGATGGCGGAACAGGCGTGCTCTACCGCACCAGGAACGGCTACGCCGTGGTCAAGACAGATCTCGGCCGCGTCGCGTCGGCAACGGTCGGCATTGCCAAGCGGTCCGCGAACTGGCTGGCAGGGCTGGTGCCGAGCGGGTTGTGAGCGGCCTGCCGTTCGGACCATACCACGCTGTCGCACTGCCGTTGAAAACTCCAGATAGATGCATGATGGTGTCAGGCATCGACACGCAGGAGCGCCATTTCATGAAGCATGCAGTTCGAACCGTGCTGTCCCTGGTGCTGGCCTTGGCGCCGATTCCGGCCGGTGCGCAGGATTCCGGCCAGGGCGGCGACAAGGTTGTAGGCGTCGCCAGGGACGATCCGGAAATGGCGGCGGCCATTGCGCAGGCGCGCGCCAGCCTCGATGAATTCCTGTCCTTGTCGGATGCGCCGCCAGCCGGGACAACCAGCTACAAATTGAAGGTCGAGGTCAGGGACGGAGACGCCTCGGAACATTTCTGGATCATCCCCTTCCACAAGACCGCGACCGGCTTTGCAGGAACATTGGCCAATGAGCCGCAAGCGGTGCACAATGTCGTGGCCGGCCAGGAACTCGAATTTAACCGGGACGATATTTCCGACTGGGGCTACACCAGAAACGGTCGCCAGGTCGGCAGCTTCACCGTCTGCGTGATGTTCAAGACGATGGCGCAAGAAGATGTCGAATATTATCGCCAGAACTACGGCTTCGACTGCTGAGGCGCGGCGACATGAAAGGGGCTGAATATCCCGGCGAAAAATGGAACGTCGTATCGGCGGCCGATGCCGGATGGAACGTCGATCTCCTCGCCGAGGCGAAAGCAGCGGCACGGCAATTTGGTTCGATAGCGTCTGTGGCCATCCATCGCGGATCTGTCGTCGCATCCAGCGGTTCGGCCTCGAAAAAAGTCGTCATCCGCTCGGTCCGCAAAAGCCTGCTGAGCGCTCTAATCGGCATCGAGGTCAAGCGCGGACGCATTCGTCTGGACAACACGCTGGGCGAGCTCGGCATCGATGATGTCGCGCCGTCGTTGAGCGAAGCCGAAAAGCAGGCAACAGTCGGCGATCTCATCAAGGCTCGGTCCGGGATTTACCACCCGGCGCTCGCCGAATCCGAACAGATGAAAGCCAACCGGCCCGTCCGCGGCAGCCACCCCAGGGACAGCCACTGGTATTACAACAATTGGGACTTCAACGCCCTTGGCACCATCTATGAGAGGGCAACCGGCCGCTCCGTTTTTGACGGCTTCCATGCCGACATCGCCGTCCCGCTCGGCATGCAGGATTTTCACCCTGACGACGGCGCGTATTTGCGCGGCCCCGAATCGGAGCACCCCGCCTATCATTTTCGCATGACCGCGCGCGATCTTGCCCGATTCGGCCTTCTGTACCTGCGCAAAGGCAGCTGGCGCGGCACGGAGATCGTGCCGCGGGCGTGGATCGAAGACAGCACAAAGGCTTATTCGATCACTCCAGACGGAAGCGGCTATGGTTACATGTGGTGGACGACCGGCCGTGATGGCGAAGCCCAGTCCGAAGCCACCGTTCTTCGCAATGCGGATTTGCCCAGGGTTCGCTATTTCGCCCATGGCGGTTTCGGTCAGATGATCGGCGTCTTGCCGGCAGCCGAACTGGTAGTCGTCAACCTCGCGGTCAGCCGCTCCAGATCCGCCGAGGAGCAGCGCAGGCTCGGCGATATTGTCCGCCTTGTCGCGAGAGCCGCACCCGGATGAATGGCGGCTTGTTGCAATCGGGAACTGCCTAGCTTGCGGCCGCCTCGCCATCCGTCGCGCCGATCTTGCGCACCAGCGCCGCGGTCGCCAGGATCGCGCCCATATCGGCGATCATCGGGGCGATGTGCTTGGTGTAATCGAGTGGCACGGAAATGGCGGGCAGTTCGAAGAAATTCTTCGGCTGCGGCAAGAGCAGGAAACCATCGCTGCCATTAAGTGCCACCCGCGCCGGATCATCGCGCCATGTCTCGTGCAGCCATTTCAGCGCCTGCGCCAACCGGCCGCTCACCAGCGGCTGCGCGGCGGCGACATTGTCGGTGCGAAATTCGTAGTCGCCGTCGAGCAGCGGATCGCCGCTGGACAGTTCCTGCATCTTGCCGGCGAAGATGCCGCGGAAGAAACCGACCACCGCGTTGCTGCGGCGCGTCGCGACCAATATGCCGGGGAACGGCGCGATCGTCTCGAACGCAACGATGACGCCCTTGAAGACCGTCGACGAGCCTTTGCCCGAACCTTGGCGCAACTCCGCCTCGTAGAGCTCGAACGGAAAATCCTCGTAGCGGCCTGACACGATGTCGTCGAAGCTCTGCCGGTTGAAGGCGCCGACCACGGCGCGCGGCAGCCGGTCGAAGGAATTCGGCGTCACGCTGTGCTGATAGCGCACATCCCTGATGAAGCCGAAGATGATCGGCAGCAGCGTGTCACGGAACGATTGCTGCAGCCGCGTCGCCGGCCTGATCGCCAGGAAGTACAGCAGCAGCGCCGCGAAGAAACCGCCGACATAGAGGAACACATGCGGCGTCGAGAACCATTGCTCGTTCAAGTCGGCGACCTTGTTGAACAGCCAGGCCACCAGCACGACAAAAACCAGCAGCAGCCCCAGAAACACCGGCACCCGCCAGCGCACCTGGCGGCAGGCCGAAGCCCGTCCAGCCTCATAGATCTCGATATTCTTCCTGATGCCGGCGACCACCGCTTCATCAGGCATGAACTCAGCTGCTTCCATCGCCCCCTCGCAAAGTCCTATTATACCTATGATAACGGGAAAGTTGTCAGTCGCCAAAGATCGCCTTCAGCCTGGCCTGGACCTTGCCCTTCATCCGGCCAGTCAGCGCCTCGACCGGAACCAGCCGCTCATGCCCGCCTGCGCGCAGCCGCATGAAGGGATGCATCCGGTACCCGGCGATCGCACCGCGCATGCCGAGATCTGCGCTGACATCGACGACGAAAATGCCGGCGATGCGGCCGGGCCAGGGCTGCCGCGCCAGCGCCGTGCCGAGGAAGTCGCCAAGCCCGTAAGCCACGAGCGTCTTGCCGACCCATTGCACCGGCTGCACGACATGGGCGTGGTGCCCGGCAATCAGCCCCACGCCGTGACCGGCCAGCAACCTCGCCAGCGTTTGCGTTTGCGGCTGCGGAAAATGCCGGAACTCCCAGTCCCAGTGCGGCACCGCACAGGTGAGATCGATGTTCTTGTCGGCCGCGCCTCTCGGCCATGCCGCCGGATCGCCTTGCATCGAGACAAGCTCGGTGAATGGCCCGGCGTCACCATTGCGCCACAGTGTGAAGGCGGCAAAGCCGATCGTCAGCGGCCCGGCCTTGACCTGCTCGACCGGCCCTTTTTTCGCGGTGCCGATGGTGCGGATGCCAAGCCGCTTCAGCGCCGCAGCCGTCTCGTCGAAACCGGCGACGCCCTGGTCGAGCACATGGTTGTTGGCCAGCGACAGCACGAGCTTTTCACGCGCGATGCCTACGGCGGCAAGCGCCGCGGCAAGAAACCGCTCGCTCATCGCATGGTGAGTGCCAAGCCGCGTGCCAAACGCCACGCTCGGCCGCTCGACGACCGGACTTTCGCAATTGCCGATCACCAGATCGGCTGAGCCCAAGAGCTTTGCGATTTCCGGATCGCACTCCGGCGCACTACGGTTGGCCACCGCCGAAATATCGCCGACAAAGGCCAGCCGCACCTTCCGCCCCGGCGGCGGATCGATGATCGTCGTCGCCGCCCTCGGTGCGAAATCCCTGACATCGCCGCCGAGAGATGGTTTCAGGAAGCGCGGCAGCCATGACAGTTTGTAGGAAAGCGGATAATTCGACACGCGACGCCCAATCGTTTGCCCAATCGGTTAGCTTGTGTAGACGGTCTGCCCGGGAAGTGTCGACCGTCAGTCCTTGAAACACTGCCGCCGGCAGACACGGCGCCAAATGCGTGTAATGTCTGCGCATCGCATAGTGGAGGGATGAGATGACACGTTTTGCAGGCCTGCTGGCGTCCGCCCTCCTCCTGTTGGTGCCTTTATCTTCGGCCCGCGCCGCCGCGCCCGAAGCGGCAACCGCTTTGTTCGAGGCCAAAACGGTGACCGAGCGCAACGCCGCGCTTACCACGCTCGAGGCTGCAGCCCAGGGCGATCCGGCGTCAGCCTATGCCGCCGGCGCCGGCGAATTCTTCACCGCGCTGGAAATCCTCGCCGGCGGTCTGCACCGCCACGGGTTCGAAAGCCCGCAATCCTTCATGCTGCCGCTGATGCGGCTGCCGATTCCGGACAATCCCAATCCCGAACCGCTGACCTATGAGCAGTTCCGCGCCATTCTGGTCGCCTTCCGCGACCGGCTGGAGACATCCGCGGCCACTCTGGGCTCGGTACCCGCCGATGCCGATATCGGCATGGTCGTCGACCTCACCCATGCCGGCATCGATCTCAACGAAGACGGTGCCATCGCGCCGGATGAAAGCATGGCCGCGATCATGGCCTCGCTGTCGCGCGGCGGTATCTCGTCGGACGGCGCCGCTCCCTTGCTCACATTCCGCTTCGACCGGGCCGACGGTTTCTGGCTGCAGGGCTATGCCGAATTCCTGATGGCGCAGGCCGATTTCTGGCTGGCGCATGATTTCAGGACCATGTTCGACGGCTCGTTCCACATGCTGTTCCCGCGCGCCAAACTGCCGCTGCAGGACGTTCTGGTGCCTCCCGCCGGGGACATGGGGAGCAGCATCTTCTCATCGGAATGGCGCATCGCGGATTTCATCTCCATGGTTCACCTCGTGAACTGGCCGGTGGTCGAGCCGGAGCGCCGTCAAGCGGCGCGCCGCCATCTGCTCGAAATGATCCGGCTGTCGCGCGAGGACTGGAAGGCGATCCGCGCCGAGACCGACAATGACCGCGAATGGCTGCCGGGACCGCAGCAGAAGGGCGAGAACCCGCTCACCGGGCTCGAAGTCGGCGAGGAGCAGGTCGAGGCCTGGCTCGCCACTCTGACCATGGCCGAAGACCTTTTGGAAGGCCGCAAGCTGCTGCCGCATTTCCGCATCACGGCCAGCACCGGCCAGGGCATCAACATGAAGCGTTTCTTCGAAGAACCGAAGCCTTTCGACCTAGTGCTGTCGATTACCGGCCCGGCCATCGCGCCCTACCTCGAGAGCGGTGAGATCGTGACCAGCGGCGAGTTCGACCAGATCCAGCGTCAGTTCGGTGGCGGTGGGTTTTTGACCTTCGCGCTGTGGTTCAATTGAGCAGGAGGCCCGGCTTTGCGTGACACAGCTCCTGACACCCTTGTGTCAGGAGCTTCGACCCGCTTAGTGTCCCTTGCCACTGCACTCTTTCCATTTTGGCGGACTCTGCCCATATTTGGGGCATGGCCAAACTTCCCGAGAAAAAGACACCGTCTCCGGCGGGTGACAACAGCGCTTCGCTGCCCAAGCGGCGCAGCCCGTTGACCGATTTCCTCGATGCTTCGGAGCCCTTGCACAAGGGTGGCTTCGCCGAGGCGCCGCAGGCTGACTTCACCGGCACGCCGCTGAGCGGCTCGATTGCCGACTGGGCCGAGCAGATCGAGCAGGAGGCCGAGAAGGAAGGCCGTCTCACCGGTAAGGGCGATGGCAAATCACCAAGGTCCGCGAAGAAGATCCCGGAGCGGTCCGCTGCGCCCGGCCGCAGTTCGCGCGGGACCTCGATGGGTGGCGCGGCAACGGCGCGCGAGCGCACCGCCGCCGGCCTCAACCCGGTCGCCGGTCTCGACATCTCGCTGGAAGACGCCGAGACGATGGCCTCGGGCAGCGTCACCGCGACGGTCGCGGCGCTGTCGGCGCTGATCGAATCCGGCAACCCGCTGCACAAGGACGGCGTGCTGTGGACGCCGCACCGCCCTGCCCGCCCGGAAAAATCCGAAGGCGGCATCGCTATCAAGATGGTGTCGGATTTCGAGCCGGCCGGCGACCAGCCGACCGCCATCAAGGATCTTGTCGAGGGCGTCGATAACAATGACCGCACCCAGGTACTGCTCGGCGTCACCGGCTCCGGCAAAACCTTCACCATGGCCAAGGTGATCGAGCAGACGCAGCGCCCTGCCTTGATCCTGGCGCCCAACAAAACGCTGGCCGCGCAGCTCTATTCCGAGTTCAAGAAATTCTTCCCAGACAATGCGGTGGAGTATTTCGTCTCCTATTACGACTACTACCAACCGGAAGCCTACGTTCCGCGCACCGACACTTTCATCGAGAAGGAATCCTCGATCAACGAGCAGATCGACCGCATGCGCCATTCGGCGACGCGTTCGCTGCTCGAGCGCGACGACGTCATCATCGTCGCCTCGGTGTCCTGCATCTACGGTATCGGCTCGGTCGAGACCTACACGGCGATGACCTTCCAGATGCAGATCGGCGATCGGCTCGACCAGCGGGCGCTGCTCGCCGACCTCGTCGCCCAGCAGTACAAGCGCCAGGACATCAATTTCGTGCGCGGCTCGTTCCGCGTGCGCGGGGACACGATCGAAATCTTCCCGGCGCACCTTGAGGACCGCGCCTGGCGCATCTCGATGTTCGGCGACGAGATCGAGGCGATCACCGAATTCGATCCGCTCACCGGCCAGAAGACCGGCGAGCTGAAGAGCGTCAAGATCTACGCCAACTCGCACTATGTGACGCCGCGTCCAACGCTCAACCAGGCGATCAAGTCGATCAAGGAGGAGCTCAAGCACCGGCTGGTCGAGCTCGAGCGCGCCGGCCGCCTGCTGGAGGCACAGCGGCTCGAACAGCGCTGCCGCTTCGATCTTGAGATGCTGGAAGCCACCGGCTCCTGCGCCGGCATCGAGAACTATTCGCGCTATCTCACGGGACGCCAGCCGGGCGATCCGCCGCCGACTTTGTTCGAATATATCCCGGACAATGCGCTGGTCTTCATCGACGAAAGCCACGTCACCGTGCCGCAGATCGGCGGCATGTATCGTGGCGACTTTCGGCGCAAGGCGACGCTGGCGGAGTATGGTTTTCGCCTGCCCTCCTGCATGGACAACCGTCCGCTGCGCTTCGAGGAATGGGACGCCATGCGACCGCTCTCCGTCGCGGTTTCTGCGACACCCGGCGCCTGGGAGATGGAACAGGCCGGCGGCGTGTTCGCCGAGCAGGTCATCCGCCCGACCGGCCTGATCGATCCGCCGGTCGAAGTCCGCCCGGCGAAAAGCCAGGTCGACGATGTCGTCGGCGAAATCCGCGACACCACGGCCGCCGGCTACCGCACGCTGGTCACCGTTTTGACCAAGCGCATGGCCGAAGACCTGACCGAATATTTGCATGAGCAAGGCGTGCGCGTTCGCTACATGCACTCCGACATCGACACGCTGGAGCGCATCGAGATTCTGCGCGATCTCCGCCTCGGCGCTTTCGACGTGCTGGTCGGCATCAACCTGCTGCGCGAAGGCCTCGACATTCCCGAATGCGGTTTCGTCGCCATCCTCGACGCCGACAAGGAGGGCTTTCTGCGCTCCGAGACGTCGCTGATCCAGACCATCGGCCGCGCCGCCCGCAACGTCGACGGCAAGGTCATCCTCTATGCCGACCAGGTCACCGGCTCGATGGAGCGGGCAATGGCCGAGACCAACCGCCGCCGCGAAAAGCAGATGGAATGGAACGCGGCCAACGGCATCACCCCGGAATCGGTGAAGTCGCGCATCTCCGACATTCTGGACTCGGTCTACGAGAAGGACCATGTCCGCGCCGACATCTCGCAGTTCACCGACGGCGCCGGCGCGATGATGGGCAACAATCTGAAGGCCCATCTCGACGCCATGGAAAAGCAGATGCGCGACGCCGCCGCCAATCTCGACTTCGAGAAGGCCGCCCGCATCCGTGACGAGATCAAGCGGCTGCGCGAGATGGAACTGTCCATCTCGGAAGACCCGCTGGCCAAATACGCTGACATGGAAAGCCCGGTCTCGGGCCGCGAGAAGGGCAAGCACAACAAGGGCGTGGCCAAGCACCGTACGGCTGAGGAACAGGAGCGTTTCCGCAAGTTCGACGACGCACGCGCGGCTGAAGAGGCGGCCAGGGCTGCCCGGTCCAACCTCTTCCGCAAGCCGGCGCTCGACGAAATGGGTGCCGAGGGCGCCGTGCCGGTGAAGAAACCGCTATTTGCCAAGCCGTCGATCGACGATATGGGGCCTGGTACCGACATGCCGACACCGTCAGGCGCGGTGTCGCGCTCGCTGTTCAAGAAACAGTCGGCGCAGGAAGCGCACGGCTCCGACTTCGGCATTCCGGGCGGCGCCACCAAGCCACTGTTCAAGAAGAATTCGCTCGACGAGATGACCGTGCGGCGCACGGAAAAGCCGGTCGAAGGGAAAGTGCCGGCCAAGCCCCAGCCAATCTCCCCCCGAGTGGAGGAGATGCCCGGCAGGGCAGAGGGGGGCGCGAAGGAACGCGACGATTCCCCAAAGCCATTCGTTCGCCAGCGCGCCGGCATCGGCTCCTACGAAGACCCAGGCGACGCCCGCCGCGAAAAGCGCCGGCCGGGCAAGACGGGACGGCCGGGGAAATAGCACCTCTTTCCTTCTCCACTTGTGGGAGAAGGAAAGAGCGCTCCACCACCGCCGCATCCGTCGCCCACTTGCCTCCACCCCCGCCTTTGGTGTAATCGCTCCACACACTCAAAGTTTTGTCTTGAAAGGAGGGCTGCGTGTCTATCGATCACCATCATCAGCGTGGCCCGATTTCTGCCCTGCGAGTTCGCTTGCAGGGTTGACCAGGGACATTACGGGTTTTTTCCCGTTTCGATTTTTTGGTCTGCCTTTCGTGGTGCGCAAAGCTGAGCCTGATGGCCGGCAAGCACACCGTCAAAGTGCATCCGGAGTTGTCTCCGGCGAGACCAGAGAAATCACAATGGCCCTGATCAGCCTCAAATCCCTCGGTGTCACCATGAGTGCGCCGCTGTTTTCCAACCTCGATCTCACCATCGGCACCGGCGACCGGCTCGGCATCGTTGCCGCCAATGGCCGCGGCAAGTCGACCTTGCTCAAATGCCTGACCGGCGCGCTGGAGCCGACCTCGGGCGACATTTCTCGCACGCGCGGCCTGCGTGTCGGCCATGTCGGGCAGTCGGTTCCGCCTGCCCTTCTTAGCCGCACCTTCCATCAGGTGGTGGCCGATGCCTTGCCGGCCGAGCAGGCCGACAGCGAGATGTGGCGCGTCGATGTGGTGCTGGATTCGCTCGACGTGCCCGAGCCGATGCGCGAACGGCCGATGCAGGCGCTGAGCGGCGGATGGCAGCGGCTGGCGCTGATCGCCCGCGTCTGGGTCACCGATCCGGATGTGCTTTTGCTCGATGAGCCGACCAATCATCTCGACCTCGCCAAGATCAGCCAGCTGGAAAGCTGGCTGATCGCGCTGCCCCGCGAGGTGCCGGTGGTCATCGCCAGTCACGACCGCGCCTTTCTCGACGCCGTCACCAACCGCACGCTGTTCTTGCGCCCGGAGGACTCGCCGGTGTTTGCACTGCCCTATTCCAAGGCCAGGCAAGCGCTCGACGACCTGGACGCTTCGACGGCGCGCCGGTTCGAGCGCGACATGAAGGTGGCGCAGCAGCTGCGCAAGCAGGCCGCCAAGCTCAACAACATCGGCATCAATTCCGGAAGCGACCTTTTGACGATGAAGACCAAGCAACTCAGGGAACGGGCGGAGAAGCTGGAAGACGCCGCGGTATCGGCGCATCTCGAGAAATCGGCCGGCGCGATCCGACTGGCCAACCGCGGCACCCATGCCAAGGTGCTGATTACGCTGGACGACGCCGCGGTGGAAACGCCGGACGGCATGCTGCTGTTCAAGACCGGCAAGCGCCACATTTGCCAGGGCGATCGCATTGTGCTGCTCGGCCGCAACGGCGTCGGCAAGTCGCGTTTCGTCGATCTGATCCGCAACGCCATCGCCGAGCCGGACACGGTGCCGAACGTCAAGGTGACGCCGTCGACGGTGCTTGGCTACAGCGACCAGGCGCTGGCCGGCATCAGTGGCGACGACACGCCGCTGGCCCTGGTCTCGCACCGCTACGATGTCGGCGAGCAACGCGCCCGCTCGCTGCTTGCCGGCGCCGGCGTGGTCATTGAGATGCAGGAGAAAAAGATCGGTGTGCTGTCCGGCGGCCAGAAGGCGCGGCTGATGATGCTGGCGCTCAGGCTCACCCACCCCAACTTCTACCTGCTGGACGAGCCGACCAACCATCTCGACATTGACGGCCAGGAAGCGCTGGAGGAGGAACTGCTCAAGCACCAGGCGAGCTGTGTGCTCGCCTCGCATGACCGCTCCTTCATCCGCGCCGTCGGCAACCGCTTCTGGCTGGTCGACAAGCGGAAGCTGACCGAAGTCGAAGACCCCGAGGATTTCTTCCGCTCGGTGGCTGAAACGGTGGGCTGAGGAACTACCACCATGGGCCGCACCGTGTTGCGGTCCATGCTTTCGCATCTCCCGCAAATATTTTCAGCGTTCTGTCGGATCGGCTGAACCTGCTGCGTCCTTGGGATGCCGACACGATGATGCCGGCTTCATCTGAGGAGAACGCATCATGTCCATTTTGTCATCCATAGGCCGCGTCGCCGCCCGTTACGCACAGAACCGCGCCCGCTATCGCAGCGAGCGCGAGCTTCTGGCCCTGCCGATCGAACTGCGCAAGGATATCGGCTGGCCGGAAATCCTCATCGACGCGCAAAACGGCCCGCGGATCTGCAGGGCGCCCTGACCATGCGGTCGGGAAAAATTGATGCAGGCCGCCGCGGGGCGACCGTTGCTCAGTCATGCGTATCGCCCGACAGCGGCGTCGCCTGCATCGATCGACGCTTTTCGAACGCCTCGAACCAGCGCGTCAGCCGCGCCCGCGCGCGAAAGGACGGCAGCTGGCGGAACGTCATCCAGGACAGCGTGGTGGCAAGCGCTATGTGGCCGACATGGAGCGATGTCTCGTCGTCCAGCGCGCTTTCGATCCAGTCATAGCTGGCCTCGATTTTTTCCCGGTAGCCTTCGGCAAGCGCTGCATAGCGCAACTGTTCGGGCCGCCTTTCCGTCTCCCAGCGCAGGCCTATGCCCGTCTGCGCCAGGCCTTGGGCGACCGCCTGCAGCCGCAACGCCTGCCAGCGCGCTTCGCCGTCCTGCGGCAGCAATTTGCGGCCATCATGCAGCGTATCGAGATAGGCGCAGATGACATCGGAATCGAAGAGCGGCGACGCATCCGGCCGCAGCAGCACCGGCACCTTGCCGAGCGGGTTTTCGGCGTAGACACGGGCATTGCGCAAGGTCGGGCTGGTCTCGTGATGAATGACCTCGAGCCGGTCGGCAAGCCCGACCTCATGGGCGAAGACGAGCGCCTTGCGCGCAAAGGGCGAATGGGTCTGGTAATAGAGGATCATTGTCTCAGCGGGTTGGAGAAGCAGTCCCCTTTTCTAGCCTGCTCATACCGAGGATTGCGCTCTGATTGGGCGCCGCCGACGCAAGTTCATTTCACCCCAAAAATCGCATCGGCCCAGAAAATCGCATCAGACATGTAGGATCGCCGCCGCCTCGTTCGTCCTAGGCTTCGCAAGGCCAACCAAGCGCCCAGACCAAACCCAAAGAGGAACAAGACATGACCGACCAGACCCCCATTCAGCCGGCCGCGAAAGTTCTCGGTGGATTGACCCCCTATCTGCAACTGGACGGCGCCTTCAAGGCCGCCGAGTTCTACAAGAAGGCCTTCGGCGCCGAGCAGGTGTTCTTCTATCCGCCCGATGACCAGGGCCGCACCATGCACATCCATCTCCACATCAACGGCTCGACGCTGATGATTTCCGATTTCTACCCCGAAAACGGCATGCCTGCCGTCAAGCCGCAGGGCTATACCATGCAGCTCCATCTCGGCGCCGACGAGATCGATGGCTGGTGGAAGCGCGCGGTCGATGCCGGCTGCGAAGTCGCAGTGCCGCTGCAGCTGATGTTCTGGGGCGACCAGTGGGGCAACATGCGCGATCCCTTCGGGGTCGAATGGGCGATGAACGCGCCGGCGAAGAGAGACTGACCACCGCTGACAAAGCTCCTCACCGGCTGACGCCGGTAAGGAGCTTTGTGAGATACTCCAAGGAGAACCTGATGTCCTATGTCGATGGTTTCGTGCTCGCCGTGCCGAAGGCAAATATCGATGACTACAAGAAGCTGGCCAACCTCGCAGGCCCGATATGGAAGGAACACGGAGCGCTCGCCTATGTCGAATGTATCGCCGACGACGTGCCCTATGGTGAGTTGACCTCGTTTCCGCGTGCCGTTCAGGCAAAAGACGACGAGATCGTCGTCTTCGCCTGGGCCGTCTATTCATCCAGGCAAAGCCGCGACGCGGTAATGGCCAAGGTTATGGCCGATCCGCGTTTGACGCCCGATTTGGGGCCTATGCCCTTCGATATGAAGCGCATGATCTTCGGCGGCTTCCAGCCCTTCATCGAGCTTTAGCCGCTGCTCAGGCCAGCTTGTCCAGCAGCGGCTTCAATCTGTCGCCATAGCGCTTCCAGAGATCGACCGAGCCCTGATACATCGGCTGGCGCACCTGCGCGGCCGAGGCCGTGCGCACCGGACGGTCGGTCTCGTGGAACGACAGCGCCTTGTCGTCCCAGGACAGGCCGAGATGCGCGATCAGCGCCCGCGTCTGTCCCTCCTGGTCGGCCACGAAATCCTCGTAACGCACGTCATGCACGACGCCCGGCAGAACATCGCGCCAATGCGCCATGATGTCGGTGTAGATATTGTGGAAATCGGCGAGCTCGCCCAGATCATAGCCGTAGCGGTGGTTGTCGCCGCGGAAATGCACCTTGTAGATCGAAAGGCAGGTCGCCGCCGCATCGCGCGCGCAATGGATGATCTTGGCTTTCGGCAGCATCATATGGATGAAGCCGATGAGCAGGAAGTTGCCGGGCATCTTGTCGGTGACATGCCTGAAGTTGGGATAGCGCTCATGCAGCATGTCGAGATAGGCTTGGCCCGCCTCCGCAAACTCCGCGTCGGATACATCGACCAGTCCCCAGGGGAAACCTCCCGGCATGGTCAGCGGAAATTGCTTGCCGACCGCGGTTTTCAACATGCTGAGCTCGCCCGCGCCATAGACTTGTGGATGGCTGGCGATGATCTGTTCGACCAGCGTGGTGCCGGAGCGCGGCATGCCAACGACGAAAATCGGCGTGTCGTCGGAGATTGCACTTGGCTTGTGCTTTTCGAAAAAGCCGGCGTTGAACACCGTCTTCATCGCCTCGAATTCGGCCCGCGTCCTGACCGGATCATAATCGATGCCCTTGCGGCGGATCGCATTGCCTTCAGCGAAATAGTCGAAGGCCCTGTTGTAGTCCTTCAAATCGTCATTGGCCTTGCCGAGACCGAAGGACAGCTGCATGCGCGCCAGGCTGTCGGCCGGCGCCTTGGCATGCTGGGCCTCCATGCCGGCGAGTTCGGCGTCGCGCTCCCTCTGGCGCTTGACCTGCGTCAGCATCAGCCAGGCTTTTGCCATGCCTGGCGTGATCGCCAGCGCCTGCCGGAACAGGTCGGCCGCCTCATCGAGCTTGCCTTTTTCCATCAGCCCGACGCCGAGCCCGTGCAACAGGTCGGCATCCCTGGGCCGGATCGTCAGCGCCTCGCGAAAGGTCGCCAGCGCCTCGTCCAGACGACCGGCTTCCTGCAACGTTTCGGCAAGCCCGATGCGGGCGCGGACATGGAAGGGATTGCGCCCGATTGTGCCGCGATAGATGTCCTCCGCAGCCTCGAACTGGCCGAGCTGTTTCAACGCCGAACCCAGATTGTCGCGTGCCGCGAGCTGGTCGGGCTTGAGATCTACCGCGCCGCGGAAGAAATCGGCGGCCGCTGCGATGCGGCCGAGATCGCGCATCACCGTGCCGAGATTGTTGAGGAAATCGGGATTCTTCGGCTGCAGACGCACAGACTGCTCGATCAGCTCCAGCCCTTCGGGGTTGCGCCCGGTCTGGTGCAGCAACAGGCCCAGGAAATGCGCCGCTGCCGGGTGATTGGCCTTGCGCGCCAGCACCTGCCGGTACAGCGTCTCGGCCTCCTGCCGGCGCCCGGCCTGATGCAGCTGCAGCGCCTGCTGCACATATTGGTCGAGGCCCAGCGGCGGCTGTCCGCCAGCTCCAGCACCCGCCGCTCTTCTCTGATCTCTGTTGATGGGAAACCTGCCGTGTTTTGTCCGCTTGCCGCGATCTAGGCCATCGGCGCTGCAGGTTCAAGGGAAGAGTGGGCTCGCCAAGGGCGCGGACCTCCTCGAAACTCTAGAGGAATTCCAGGAAAATGTAGCGTTCAAATCAACCGGTTGCTTTCGGCGAGCCGGCGCTCCCGCCGCTGCGTGCCGTCGGTGTCGGCAATCTTGCGCCGTGCCGCTTCGTCGCTTCTTATCGTCAGGCGCACTGACATTGCCTTGGGGAAGAGGACGATTGGCTCGATTGTTGCGGTCGGACGATCCGGCGTTTTCATGATTCTCATATATTTTGCCCTTTCGTAAAAAATAATCTTAGGCACTGGAATTTATTCCGATGCTCTCTAAATAAGAAACTGGTTGATATTGTTCCAGGATAGCAGATTTATTAGAGGTTTATACGAGAAATTTTTATATCGGTCGAGCCGTGGCGGAAATCAGCTTGAATAATCAGCAATTTCGGATTATTGGTCTGAGATCGTTTTTTGGGCCAAGCTTGGCATATAGCGGCGTCGGAGATACTCGACCCGCCAAACTCATTCCAATCGCCGATGGTTGAGTTCCCTGTTGATGCCGGAAAGCATCGACGAACCAGAGCCAAGCCAATGCCGGATCGCACCACCCGTTCCATCGCCCATTTCGCGGCACCCTTCGTGCTTGGCGGGCTGGAAGGGCAACTGCCGGCCGGCGACTATGACATCGATCACGACGAAGAGCTGATCGAGGGCATGTCGCGGCTTGCCTGGCGTCGCGTCGCCACCTTCATCCATTTGCCGGCAAGGGCGGTGAAGAACCCGGCCACCAGCCAGCTTGTCGCCATCGACTACCTCGAACTCGAAACAGCGCTGAGGCGCGACCAGGAGAACGCAGCATGATCCGCTTCCAGCAGAATGCGCGTCCGCGCACCGACACGCCCTCGCACCTCTTCGCCGTCGGCCAGACCGTGCGCATGAAGAGCCGCAGCGGGCTCGCCCAGAAGACCGCCGAGCTGTTTCAGATAAAGAGCAGATTGCCGGTCAAGGATGGCTCGCCGCAATATCGCATCCGCAGCGAGCAGGAGACCTATGAGCGGGTCACCACGGAAGACAACCTCGAAGTGGCGGACGCCCCGGCTGTCCCCGACAGCCCGGCCGTCTGACACCGCACCCACCCAGCACGTACGAAGGAGCAGACGGATGGCCAAGGGTCAGCAGCGCAGCAATCGCGAAACTCGCAAGCCCAAGAAAGACAAGGTGGTGGCCAAGGCCGCCTCCCCGTTCGGTTCCTCGGTCAAGCAAGCCGAGAGCAGCCTGAAGCCGAAGTCGAAGGGCTGACAAGGCAGGGGCGCGCCTGGCGTACCTGCCGGCAATGGACTGACGATCTCGGACTGACGATCTCGCGCAAAACTCTGCAACGGAGGCTTGCTTGACGTTCTTCGTCGAGCCGCTCGCGCGACGTCGACGAAGCCACGCTCGACAAGGTATCGCTGGACGCGCCGAACCTGCGCGCCGCCCTGCAGGGCGCCACCGCGCTGTTCCACAGCCTCGCCATGCCGCAGATCCCCGACCGTCTGCGCATTTGCGACGAGGACGGCGCAGAGCTTTATGCCGGCCCGGCCGACGGGGCGTATTCGGCGTAGGCAACCACTCCGATCCGCGACCTTGCCTTCTCCCTTGGGGGTGAGAAGCGGTCCGCGCAGCAGACGAAAAGCCAATTGTTGGCTTTTCGAGTTTCGAACGCCCTGAGCCTGCGAAGGACCAAGGGTGGTCCGGTCCACCCGCCCGGTCCCCGCTGCTTCGCAGGGTCCCGGCATTCGCCGCCTTTTATCGTGCCAGTGGGACGGTGAATTCGCCTCCGGCGGACTCACCCGACAGGGGAGAAGGAAAAATCAGCAGGGGCCGTCCTCGACGACGCGGTAGTCGGCGGAACGGGCCTCGCAGGCGTTGGGAAAGGTGCGCAGCTCGCCATGGCGGCGGGCGCAGACCGGGGCGTATTCGCGCGTGCAGAATGTCGGCTCTTCGCCGCCACCACCGCCACCACCGCCGCCGTCGCGGCAAGGGCCGTCGCGAACGATGCGGTAGCCTTCCCGTTCGGCAAGGCAGGCATTGGCGAAGGTCTGGCGGTCACCGCCGCGCCGCGCGCAGACCGGCTCGTATTGCCTGGTGCAGAATTCCGGTTCCGGCCGTGGCGGGCGCGGACGTGGTCCCGGCCCGTCATCGACGACGACGGTGCAGGCCGCAAGAAGACCCGACAGGAAGAGAATAGTAAAACCCTGGCGCGAGAAGATCGTCGCAAGAAATCTCATGATATGCCTCCCTCGAGCCGGCGCAAAACGCGCCTGTCGATCCTCGCCATTCCCTTGCCAAATGCAACCCCCGTTTGCGGCGCGGGAGCCATGCGATGCCCGGCCCGCGCATTGCTTTGGCCCTGGACCAGACCGCTGGACCATGCGTGGCCGGGCTCTGGCTGATGAACTCTTAAGAACCCAGGTTTATCGAAGCGCCTGCGTTGGGATGCGTCGATGGACGCGGCCCGCGGCGCTATCTTGCAACGATCACGTTTCCGTGCGATAAATTTTGTGTTCGGGCATTTGCGACCCGGAGAGCGGAACGTTTTGGACGACCTTTCCCCGATACTGTGAATCTCTGACGGCCCCGTTTTCGGCGGGGGGTTTTACCATGCGCAAATGCAGGACTGCCGAAGCAACCACCGGGACTTGCCCACGATGCCAGGCGGCGGGCAAACCATAAGACTGACACGGGTGAAGGAGTTTCCCCAATGGCCCAGACCGGCACCGTTAAATTCTTCAACGCGACCAAAGGCTTCGGCTTCATCACGCCCGATGGCGGCGCCAAGGATGTGTTCGTCCACATTTCCGCGATCGAGGCCTCGGGCCTGCGTACCCTCGTCGACGGCCAGAAGGTCACCTTCGACGTTGAACCCGACCGCATGGGCAAGGGTCCGAAGGCGGTCAACCTCCGCGCGGCCTGAACCGGCGGTGCCCGCGCGCCCGTCAGGGCGCTCGAAAAAGCACCTCAAGCGTGTTTGAACCGGCTTTGTCAGCCGTCCAGAGTTTCGAAGGCGCGACGTTTCTGGTCGCGCCTTTTTCATGTCCGCCGTCGCCGCAGGCAAAGGACGCTCTACCGGTCCATGGCGTGGCTGATCGCCGGAGCAATCGTCTGGCGCGAATTGCCTTCCGTGCCACAATCTATTTGACCAGCCTTCAGCGTTGCCGCCCTGGCCAAAACTTTCTCTTGCCGATAGCGCTAAAATAAAGGACAAATTTCCCTTCGGGCATTTGCCGGCCCGAAACTGGACTTTATGGGATCAAAGGGAGCTTCCCATGCCGCAGACCGGCACTGTCAAATTCTTCAATCATGCCAAAGGCTTCGGCTTCATTACGCCCGACGACGGGCAGAAGGATGTCTTCGTTCATATTTCGGCCGTGCAGGCTTCGGGTCTTTCCGGTCTAGAGGATGGACAGAAAGTGACATTCGACACCGAGCCGGACAAGCGCGGCAAGGGTCCGAAGGCCGTCAACCTGTCGGTCGGCTAAGCCGGCTCAAGACAGTCCGGACGGAGATTGACGAGGCGGAGCGCCTTGCGTACGCGCTTGGTTTTGCCGCAAGAACTGGATCGTATCAGCCAATTCCGTTCAGCCCCCGTTCAGCCACGGTCTTCTATTAATCGTCCCCTAGGCTGGACCGCATCCCCGAAAACTATCCGGGCCGGCACGAAGGAGACCAAAATGAATCGCATTTTCAAGACCGCCATCCTGGGCGCCGCTCTCGCCGCGACCACCCTCGCCACCTTGCCTGCCGCCAATGCCAAGGACTGGAACCGCTGGCATCATGGCCATGGTCGTCATCATAATGGCGACGCGCTTGCGGCCGGTGTCGTCGGCCTTGCGGCCGGCGCTCTGATCGCCGGTGCGCTGAGCAACCCGCAGCCGCGCTACAGCAGCTATGACGACGATTACGACTACCGCGAAGTGCGGCCGGCGCCGGTGCGCCGTTACTATGCCGAACCGCGGGTCGTCTATGCCGACCGCTATGCCGAGCCGTGGACCCGCGACTGGTACGAATACTGCTCGGACCGCTACCGGAGCTTCAATGCCCGCAGCGGCACGTTCACCGGCAATGACGGTGAGCAGCATTTCTGCGTCGCGAATTGAGCTTCCCTGTCCCACAAAAAGCGCTGACCGCAAGGCCAGCGCTTTTTTTTGGCAGAAAGACATCGCTAAGTCAGGAAGGGATTGGTCCGCCTCTCCTCGCCAAAGCGGCCACCCGGGCCGTGGCCGCAGATGAAGCCGATCTCGTCACCGAGCGGCAAAAGCTTGTTCTTAATCGAGGCGATCAGCGCCGCATGGTCGCCGCCCGGCAGGTCGGTGCGCCCGACCGAGCCGCGAAACAGCACGTCGCCGACATGAGCGAACTTCGCCGCGCGATTGTAGTATACGACATGGCCGGGCGCATGGCCGGGGCAGTGCAGCACCTCGAACATATGTGAGCCGAACGAAACCGTCTCGCCCTCTGCGAGAAACCGGTCGGGGACGCAGTTGCGCACCCCGGTAATGCCGTAGCGCTGGCCCTGGTTCTCGAGATTGTCGAGCAATAGCTTGTCGGCTTCGTGCGGGCCGACGATCTCGATGCCGAGTGCTTCCTTCAGCTCCATGGCGCCACCGGCGTGATCGATGTGGCCATGGGTGATCCAGATCGCAGCGGCGGTGATCGCATTGTCCTTCAGCACCGCCAGCACCTTGTCGATGTCGCCGCCCGGATCGACGACGACGCCATGCTTGTCATCCATGTCGAACAGGATGGTGCAGTTCTGCTGGAAAGGCGTGACCGGCACGATGCCGGCATTGAGCTGACCCATGATTGTCCTTTCGCTGTTCCAGCGTGATGTAGAGGCGTGGGCGAAGGCCGTCCACTGCTGAAAGGCAAACAGTCCGTCCCAAAACAGAAATGGGCGGCCCAACGGCCGCCCATTTGACGAAGCCTGAGTCTCGGGCAATTCCAGGAAAAGTGTAAAGCGGTCTTCCGTCCGGAATTGCGTGAAACAACAAACTAGATCATTCGCCGTGAAACGGCGAATGATCTAGAGGCTTACTTCTTCATCGCGCCAATGACCGCACCGATGATGCCGGTCAGGATGGCGCCGCCGCCGGCGCCGCCGAGCAGGTTTTTGAGGTTCAGCGTATCACCCAATCCGCCCGCTGCCGTGGCAGCCGCTGCCGGGTCGGCCGTACCGCCGAGCAGGCTGCCGAGGATCGCCGCGCCGCCGACGCCGCCAACGGCGCCGCCGAGGATTTTGGTCAGCTGGCCCATCGCCGCATTCTTCAGCGCAACGCCGACCGCCTGACCACCGACAACACCTGCAATTACCTGCACAACGAGCGCAATGAGCGTATTCGTATCCATGTACCTAGTCCCTCCATAGCTGCCAGCCTCCCGGGCCGACACCATCATGAGACGCTGAATTATACGAAAGTCAAATGCACAAATGCTGAAATAAAGGGGCCGGCCTCAAAACCGCCCCTGCTTGCGAAAAAAGCTGTGACTTTCGTTATTCTGCGGCTATCGCATGCTTAGGTTGCACCGCAGCAGAATAGTCGTTCATCAAAGTCTTGGCGATCTCGCCGACCTCGAATCGGTACGGACCGATCTCGGAGACCGGCGTCACTTCCGCTGCCGTTCCGGTGAGGAAGCACTGTTCGAAGCCTGCGAGTTCCTCAGGCATGATGGCGCGCTCGACGACTTCAAGGCCGCGGTCCTTGGCGAGGCCGATGACGGTGCGGCGGGTGATGCCGTCGAGGAAGCAATCGGGCTTCGGCGTGTGGATCTTGCCATCCTTGACGAAGAAGATGTTGGCGCCCGTTGCTTCGGCGACCTGGCCGCGCCAGTCGAGCATCATGGCATCGGCATAGCCCTTGGCCTCGGCGGCATGCTTGGACATGGTGCAGATCATGTAGAGGCCGGCGGCTTTCGACTTCGACGGCGCGGTGCGCGGATCGGGCCGGCGCCATTCCGCCAGATCGAGACGGATGCCCTTGAGCTTCTGCGCCGGGTCGAAATAGCTCGGCCATTGCCAGATGGCGATGGCGCAGTTGATGCGGCTGTTCTGCGCCGACACCCCCATCTGTTCGCTGCCGCGCCAGGCGATCGGCCTGACATAGGCGTCCTGGAAACCCTGCTTCTTCAGAAGCGTGGTCGAGGCGTCATTGAGCTCGGCCACGGAATAGGGAATATTGAAGCCGAGCAGGCGCGCCGATTCATGCAGACGCTCGGTGTGCTCGTTGAGCTTGAAGATGGCGCCGCCATAGGCGCGCTCGCCCTCGAAGACGGCGCTGGCATAGTGCAGGCCGTGGGTCAGCACGTGGATCTTGGCATCGGCCCATTTGACGAACTCGCCGTTGATCCAGATGAAGCCGTCCAGTTGGTCGAAGGGAACGGATGCCATGGAAACCTCCCGCGGGCGGCGACCCGCACATCATTAGTGTTGTTCTTGTTGCGCGACAGCCGCGTCGGGCGGCCCTTGAAGCGTAAGCGGAGAATCGAACTCTGGCAAACTCAGGAAGTTCCGGAAAAACCGCACTCCCTTGCCTTGTCGTTCGCATTCAGCCGAAAAGCTTGTCAAAAATTACCATTGCGGGGAAATTACGTCAATAGTACTGACATAATTTCCCTCTATGGACGGAGGAATGATGACGGATCGAAGCCCAGCTGCCGGAAAACCGATCAAGACGCCGATCACCGACGAGGACGGCATCGACTTCGCCATCATCGAACTGTTCTTCTTTGCGTATCGCGATTTCACTTCCGATCCGGACCAGATCCTGGCCGATTACGGCTTTGGCCGCGCTCATCACCGTGTGCTGCATTTTGTCAACCGCCGGCCGGGACTGACGGTCGCCGAACTGCTCGACGTGCTCAAGATCACCAAGCAGAGCCTGGCGCGGGTGCTCAAGCAGCTGATCGACACCGACCATATCGTCCAATTGCAGGGTCCGCGCGACCGCCGCCAGCGGGAGCTCTATCCGACAGCCAAGGGGCGCGCCCTGGCGCTGGCCCTGGCGCGGCCACAGTCACGCCGCATCCGTGCTGCATTGGAAGATTCCGGAGCCAGCGAGCGTCCCTTGATCGAACGATTCCTGGAAGCCATGGTCAATCCGGAACTAAGGGCGCAGATCGACATTGTGCCTGCAAACATGTCAGGGAAAAGCCATGGAGACCATTGAGAGGGTGGACCAGCCGACGGCGCCGGACGATGACGCGCCGCATCTGCTTGTGGTCGACGACGACACCCGCATTCGCAATTTGCTCAAGCAGTATCTGACCGAAAACGGTTTTCGCGTCACAGTTGCTGGAAATGCCGGCGAGGCCAGGCGAAAGCTCGCCGGACTCGACTTCGACCTCCTTGTCCTCGACGTCATGATGCCCGGAGAGACCGGCGTCGACCTCACCAAGGCGCTGCGGGCGGAGAAGAACGTGCCGATCCTGATGCTCACCGCGCTATCGGAAACCGACAGCCGCATCACCGGGCTCGAGGCCGGCGCCGACGACTATCTGCCCAAGCCCTTCGACCCGCGCGAGCTGATCCTGCGCATAAACAACATCCTGCGCCGTGGCGGCCCCGCGACGACGCCCAAGGTCGAGCAGCTGGTCTTCGGCCCTTATACTTTCCAGATCGCCAGGCGCGAGCTGAAGCGGGGCGGCGAGGCGCTGAAGCTGACCGACCGCGAGCAGGAGATCCTGGCGATCTTTGCCGCGCGGGCCGGCGAAACGATCCCGCGCCATGAACTTGTCGGCGACGATTCGGAAGTCGGCGAGCGCACCATCGACGTTCAGATCAACCGGCTGCGCCGCAAGATCGAGCGCGATCCGTCCAATCCGGTCTGGCTGCAGACGGTGCGCGGTATTGGGTATCGGCTCAGCGTGGAATAGAATGCCGCTGACGGCCGCCCTTGGCCATAGATGTGCGGCCATCGACCAGCGGCCATTGACCCAGCGAAAGGACAAATGGCGACCACGCAACTGGAACGGCCGGAACAGGGCGGCTTTGGCGCGCGCGTTTCACGCGCGCTGAAAGCAATGCCGCGTGCCTGGAAGCGGTTCTGGCGGCTGGTTGCGTTCTATATGCCCAAGCGGCTTTATGCCCGCTCGCTGATCATCGTCATCGCGCCGATGATCCTTCTGCAGTCGGTCGTCGCCTTCGACTTCATGGAACGCCACTGGGCAACCGTGACGCAGCGCCTGTCGCAGGCCACCGTGCGCGACATCGCCGCGATCATCGACATGATCGAGACCTATCCGCATGATGGCGACTACGCCAACATCATCCGCATCGCCCAAGACCGCATGCAGTTGAAGGTCGACCTCTTGCCGCCCGACCCGTTGCCGGCGCCTGGACCCAAGCCCTTCTTCTCGATCCTTGACGACGTCCTTTCCACCGAGATCACCCGCCAGATCAACCGCCCGTTCTGGATCGACACGGTCGGCAATTCCAACATCGTCGAGGTCCGCATCCAGCTCGAGGGCAAGGTGCTGCGCGTCTTCGTGCGCCGCAGCCAGGCCTATGCCTCCAACACCCACATCTTCCTGATCTGGATGGTCGGGACGTCACTGGTCCTGCTGACGATTGCCATCCCCTTCCTTCGCAACCAGATCCGGCCGATCCTGTCTCTGGCCGAGGCCGCCGAAAGCTTCGGCAAGGGCCGGCCGATGCCGCGCGATTTCCGCCCACGCGGCGCCGAGGAGGTTCGCCGGGCCGGCTTTGCCTTCATCCAGATGCGCGAGCGCATCGAACGCCAGCTGGAACAGCGCACCGCCATGCTGACCGGCGTCAGCCACGATCTCAGAACCATCCTCACCCGCTTCAAGCTGCAGCTGGCGCTGGCCGGCGGCAAGCCCGAGACCAAGGCCGCGCTCAACCAGGACATCGACGACATGCAGTCGATGCTGGAAGGCTATATCGCGTTTGCCCGCGGCGAAGCGTCGGAAGATGCCGGCCATTTCGATCTCGAGGCCTATTTCCAAAAGCTCGGCGAGGAGGCGTCGCTGCACAAGCGCAAGCTATCGACCGTGCTTGCCGGTGATCCGGACGTGCATGTGCGCCCGCACGCTTTCGCCCGGCTGTTGTCCAATGTCGCCGGCAATGCCTTGCGCTATGCCAAGACGGTGGAGATCAGCGCCGATCACGGCCGCGGCTCACTCGTCGTCACCATCGACGATGACGGTCCGGGCATCCCGCCGGAAAAGCGCGAGGACGTGTTCAAACCATTCGTGCGGCTCGACGAGGCGCGCAACCTCGACGCCAGCGGCACCGGCCTTGGTCTCTCTATCGCCCGCGATATTGCCCGCAGCCATGGCGGCGACATCATGCTGGAAGACAGCCCGCTCGGCGGCCTGCGGGCGGTGATCAAGGTGCCCGCCTGACCAAAGCATGATCTGGAAGGCGGGCTCGGCCAAAAACCACCTTCATCCGCCCGTCATGAAACCATGGTCAAGAGCGCGCATGAAGCGCGCGACCTCAGTTGATTCGGCTCAGCCGCCTTACTTCGACCTCGTGCCTGCCCGGGTGCGGTGGAGCGAAGCGAGGGCAGCCGGGCCGTACCGCTATCGCATCAAGGCAACCGTCGACCCGAGCAAAGGACCGCCATGCGCATCCTGATGGTCACCGACGCCTGGCGGCCGCAAGTCAACGGCGTCGTCCACACGCTGGAGCGGCTCACCGAAACGCTGAAAACCTTCGACGTTGCGGTCGACTTCCTGACCCCGAACATCTTTCGCACCTTGCCGTTGCCGACCTACCCCGACATCAGGCTGGCGCTGACCACGCCCGGTCATGTCGCGCGGCTGATCGAGGCTCGCAAGGCCGACCATATCCATATCGTCACCGAAGGCCCGCTCGGCATCATGGCGCGGCGCTATTGCCGCAATGCTGGCCGTCCCTTTACCACCAGCTATCACACCCGCTTTCCCGAATATCTCAGCGCCCGCCTGCCGGTGCCGGAGAGCTGGGCCTATCGCTGGCTGCGTGATTTCCACAATTCGGGACAAGGCACGCTGGTCGCCACCCAGTCGCTGGCGGAGGACCTTGCGTCGCGAGGCTTCACCAAGCTCAGGCCGTGGACGCGGGGCGTCGACACCGATCACTTCCGCCCGGACAAGAAGAAGGACCTCGGCTTTCCCGGCCCGGTATTCCTGTGCGTCGGCCGCGTCGCCATCGAGAAGAACCTGAGCGCCTTCCTCGATCTCGACCTGCCCGGCAGCAAGGTGATCGTCGGCGAAGGACCGGAACTGGCCAGGCTCAGGGCGAAATACCCGCAGGCGCATTTCCTCGGCCATCGCCCGAACGATGAGCTGGCCGAGATCTACGCCTCGGCTGATGTTTTCGTTTTCCCCAGCCGCACCGACACGTTCGGCAACGTGATCATCGAGGCGCTGGCCAGCGGCACGCCGGTGGCCGCCTATCCGGTCACCGGACCGATCGACATTGTCGGCGACGGCATCGGCGGCGCGGTGTCGACCGATCTGCGCGAGGCCTCGCTCGCCGCGCTCAATGTCGACCGCGCCGAGGCGCGCGAACGCGCCATGCGCTACAGTTGGAAAGCCTGCGCCGAAATGTTCATGGACACGGTCGAAGAGGCGCTGAGCACAACGCGCAAGCTGGCCGCCTGACGCAATCTTCCTAAAACAACCTGCCGCCGTCCGGCACCTTGCGCTCGATGGCGCCAAGGACCACGGCGCCTTCCTCATCAGGGAAGCCGAGCGTGAGCACTTCCGACATGAACGGACCGATCTGGCGCGGCGGGAAATTCACCACCGCAAACACCTGCCGTCCCACCAGCGTTTCCGGCGCATAGTATTTCGTGATCTGTGCCGAGGATTTCTTCACGCCGATCTCAGGGCCGAAATCGATCTTCAGCTTGAACGCGGGTTTGCGCGCCTCGGGGAAAGGCTCGGCCTCGACGATCGTGCCGGCACGGATGTCGACACGATCAAAATCGGCAAAGCTGATCTCGGGCTTGCGCGCGCTGCTCGAACTCATGGAAGCTCAGGCGTTGCCATAGGTCTCGAACAGGACGCCGGCCAGCGCATCCTTGGCCGAGGTTCCCGACCAGACAACGAACTGGAAGGCCTGGAAATAGCACTCGCAGGCTTCAAGCGCCGACGACAAAAGCACCTCGACCTGCTGGCTCGACGGTTCGACCCCGCCGGCGAGCAGCAGCGACTGGCGAAACATGATCGCGCCCTCCTGCTCCCAGAGATCGAAATGGCCAAACAGCATCTGCTCGTTGATCAGCGACAAAAGCCGCATCACTTCCAGCGCGCGGGCTTCCGGCACCTTGATGTCGAAAGCACAGGCCAGATGCAGCGCCTCGAAATCCTCCATCCATGAGAAGGAGACGTGATAGTCGGTCCAGCTGCCGGCAACCGAGATCGAGATTTCGTCATCGCCGGCCCGTTCGAAGGACCAGTCATTGTTATGGGCGACCTGCTCGATGACATCCACCGGATGGATTTCGCGGGAGAATTCGAGTTCGAGAAGTTCCATGGAATGCTTCCTGTGTTCAGGGGAGCGCCACACGCTCCGCGGGGCACACACGACGAACAATCTTGTCTTGAACTCGGACGGCCAGGACTTCACGACACAAAGACCCCGGACCGGACCCCACCGCCCGGCCGCATGACCCTGCTCCGAATCATGCAACAAATTCAGTCTATTGATCGGGAGTCGCGTGAACAGCCTAATTTTTCGCACTGCGTCATCAGCATGTGGAAAGGCGCTGTCACAAAGATTCATGCATCGCCGGTAAACGATTCACGGCAAAGCATTTTTTCGGATTGTGCTTTGTGGAAAAGTTCAAATTTTATTTTTTTGCTTTGGGCTTTGCCGCAGCCACAGGTGCGGCCTGTCCGGTCAATTCGGCAAGCCTGGCCTCGAGCGCATCGATGCGGGCGGCCAGCCTGGTGTTTTCTTCGCGGGCCTTGGCAGCCATGTCGCGGGCAGCCTCGAACTCCTCGCGCTGCACCACATCCATGGTGTTGAGGATGCGCTCGGCCTGCCCCTTGAAGGCAGTCTCCACCTCGCGGCGCACGCCTTGTGCGGCACCCGCGGCATCGGTCATCAGCTTGGCGAATTCATCGAGAATGCGGTTCGGTCCGGTCGACATGGCAAATCCTCGCTTGCTGGAATTGACGTAGTGGCACTGCCTGCGGAATGCAAGAACGTTGAAGCTGGTGCGGCTTCATGTCGGACGCGATTTGGCTCACGGTCCGGCCGACAGATTGCTATTATCGCAAATGGATTCTTGGAACGACGGTTGCCGTGACGGACAGTGCGGACTTGGAGAAGCGCTTTGCAGCACTCGATGCAGCACTCGCAAAGGGCATTTCGGATGCCAGTGCGGGCCGGGTCTAGCCTGGCGACGAGGTGCTGGACAGGCTTGAAGCCAAATACAGGGCAATGGCAGAGAGAACCAAGTGAAGTTACTGGTCTTCACAGACCAGCGGCCTAGTTTTTCTCACGACTTGCTCCAGGCAAGAGTCACTCTCATTCAGGATCAACCAATGGCAACGCCCCCGCGCCGACCGACCAATCCGATGGAAGCCGCTGAAGCGGCCTTCAAGCCGGTCAAGAAACCCGCGCCTCCCATTCGCGAACCCTCCGCCGCACCAAACGTTCGCGAGCTTGTCTCGATCAGGATCGATCGCGCCGTGCTCGACCATTTCCAGGAAGATGGCCCCGGCTGGCAAGACAGGATCAACGATGCGCTCAGGCAATTGGTCGCCGGCAAGCCGCAGGGTTGAGCCCATTATCTCTGACGATCAGGCTGTCGTCACCTTGCCTTGACCCCGCCAAAACCCTGCCGCATGGTCCGCGCCCTAACGCGAGCCCTCCCAGGAGATCCTGTTGAACGACTATTTCCCGCTGCCGATGGCGTCGCTGTCCTTCCCCAACATCGACCCGATCCTGGTTCAGATCGGCCCGCTGGCTGTGCACTGGTACGGCATCGGCTATATCGTCGGCATCCTGTTCGCCTGGTGGTACGCCAAGCGGCTCGTCACCAACACAAGGCTGTGGCCTGATGGCGTCTTGCCGATGAAGCCGATCGACCTCGACGATTTCATCGTCTGGGCCGCCGTCGGCGTCGTGCTCGGCGGACGCACCGGCTATGTGCTTTTCTACGATTTAAAGCGCTATATCGACCACCCGCTCGACATCTTCGCCGTCTGGCAGGGCGGCATGTCGTTCCATGGCGGCCTGCTTGGCGTCATCCTCGCCATGACGCTGTTTTCCCTCAAGCGCGGCATCCGCACCTGGACGCTGTTCGACGTGGTGGCAGCCGGCGTGCCGGTCGGGCTCGGCCTCGTCCGCATCGCGAACTTCGTCAATGCCGAACTCTGGGGTCGCGTGACCGACGTGTCGTGGGGCGTCGTCTTCTGCAACGAGCGTCTCCAGCAGACCGTGGCGGGTTGTGTCGCGGGCCTGGAGCCTCGCCATCCGAGCCAGCTCTACGAAGCGCTGCTCGAGGGCGCGGTGCTGTTCCTGGTCCTGCGCTTCCTCACCCATTCGCGGCTGAAGCTGAAGACGCCGCGCTTTGTCGGCGGCGCCTTCATTTGCGGCTACGGCCTGTCACGCATCTTCGTCGAGTTCTTCCGCGAGCCCGACCAGCAGCTCGGCTACCTCCTCGGCGGCTGGCTCACCATGGGCATGGTGCTGTCGCTGCCGATGGTGCTGGCCGGCATCTGGGCGATGGCCACAGCCAAACCGGCGCCGCAACCACAGCCGGCATGACACGGCTGAAGACCCGCATCGTCGACCTGATCGGCGCGCTCGGCCCCCTCCCCGTCAACGAGTACATGGCGCTCTGCCTGTTCGATCCCAGCGACGGCTACTACACCACGCGCGAGCCGTTCGGCGCCGCCGGCGACTTCGTCACCGCACCCGAGATCAGCCAAATGTTCGGCGAACTCGTCGCCGTCTGGCTCTATCAGGCCTGGCTGGCGATCGGCCGACCCCTGCCGGTCACCATCGCGGAGATCGGGCCTGGCCGCGGCACGCTGATGAAGGACATGCTTCGCACCCTGACGCGGCTCGATCCGGCTATCGCCGCCGGAGCATCCTTCGCTCTGGTCGAGACCAGTCCGCGGCTGACTGAAATCCAGAAGCAGACGCTTGCCGAAACTTCGGTTGAGCTCGGCTGGCACGAAACCATCGCCACACTACCGCAGGCGCCGTTGCTGATTGTCGGCAACGAATTGTTCGACGCTGTGCCGATCCGCCAGTTCATCCGCGCCGGCGCCGGCTGGCGCGAACGGGTGATCGGCCTCGATGTCTCAGACGAGTTGAGCTTCTTCGCCGGCGCCGGCTCGGTCGAGGCGACGCTGCTGCCGGAAGACGCCGCCGAGGCGCCACAAGGCTCTATTTTCGAAATAGCACCGGCCCGCGCGGCACTGATGGCGACCATTGCCGAACGCATAGCCGACCACGGCGGCGCCGGGCTGTTCCCCGATTACGGCCATCTCCAGCCCGGTTTCGGCGACACATTGCAGGCCGTGCGCAGGCACGCCCCAGAAGATGTGCTGGCCAATCCCGGCGAAGCCGATCTCACCGCCCATGTCGACTTCGCGGCACTGGCCGCCGTCGTGCGGGCGCATGGCCTCGATGTGGAATTGGCGACGCAGGGCGACTTTCTGCTTGGCATGGGATTGCTTGAGCGAGCTGGCCAGTTGGGCAGCCAGGCAAGCCAAGAGGCACGACAAACCATTGCCGATGCCGTCGAGCGCCTGGCCGGACCCGACGGCATGGGCACGCTGTTCAAAATCCTGCAAATCCTGCCGCATCAGCCAGTCTGACCCTCAGAGATCGTTACAAGCCGTCCCGCCATGTCGCTTGTGGTCGCATGCCTGCTTTTGGCCAATGCAAAGTCGACGCAGCAGCACTGTCGCAATCACTCGGCCGAACTTCGCCTTGACGAAAACGCCGGCGCGGACAACAAACCCATCCATGCTGAATCAGACCAAACCGGATCCTGTTCGCTCGCCGCTGCTGGAAGCGGCCAAGCCGCGAGGTATCCGCCATGGCTATTTCACCCGTATCGGCGGCGTCTCCGGCGGCATCTATCAGGGACTTAACATCGGCACCGGGTCGGATGACGATCAGATGCTGGTCGCCGAGAACCGCCGCCGCGTCGCTGCCTGGATGGGTGTGCCGGCCAGCCATCTCCTGACCGCGCATCAGGTCCACTCGCCCGATGTCGTTATTGCCAGGGAACCCTTTCCCGGCCCGCGGCCCAAGGCCGACGCCATCGTCACCGACCGGCCGGGCATCGCCATCGGCGCCTCGACGGCCGATTGCGGCCCGGTGCTGTTCGCCGATGCGCAAGCGCGCATCATTGGCGCTGCACACGCCGGCTGGAAGGGCGCTTTCACCGGTGTGCTTGAAAACACCATTGCCGCGATGGAAAGCCTCGGCGCCCGCCGTGAGCGCATCATTGCGGTTCTCGGTCCTTCGATCGGCCCCGACAATTACGAGGTCGGGCCGGAATTCGTCGCCCGTTTCGTCGAAGCCGATGCCGAAAACATCGGCTATTTCGCGCCTTCGGCCAATCCGGCGCATGCAATGTTCGATCTCAACCTCTATACGGTCGACCGGCTGAAGAAGGCTGGCGTGACCGCGCAGGGGCTTGGCCGCTGCACCTATGCCGAGGAGGATCTCTTCTTTTCCTACCGGCGCGCGACGCATCGCAAGGAACCGGACTACGGTCGGCAGGTTTCGGCAATTGTTTTGGAGAACGGATAATGGCGCTGCATTTCGAACGGTCGGAATTTGACGCCCGGCGTGACCGGTTGATGATCGAGATGACGGAAAAGAAGCTCGATGCTGTACTGCTTTTCGCCCAGGAGAGCATGTACTGGCTAACCGGCTACGACACGTTCGGCTTCTGTTTCTTCCAGTGCCTGGTTGTGAAGGCTGACGGCTCGATGGTGCTGCTCACCCGCTCGGCCGATTTGCGCCAGGCGCGCCACACATCGATCATCGACAACATCGTGCTGTGGACCGACCGCGACGGCGCCAACCCGGCGGTCGACCTGCGCAACCTGCTCAACGACCTCAATCTCCTCGGCGCCCGCATCGGCGTCGAATACGACACCCATGGCCTGACCGCCTTCAATGGCCGCCGCGTCGACGAGCAGCTGCAGACCTTCGGCCAGATCGCCGACGCCTCCGGTATTGTCGGCCGTCTGCGCCTGTTCAAGAGCCCGGCTGAAATCGCCAAGGCCGAAAAGGCCGCCAACCTTTCCGACGACGCGCTCGACGCGGCCCTGCCGCTGATCAAGCAGGGCGGCGACGAAGCGCTGATCCTTGCCGCCATGCAGGGCGCGGTGTTTGCCGGCGGCGGCGACTATCCGGCCAATGAATTCATCATCGGCTCGGGCATCGACGCGCTGCTCTGCCGCTACAAGGCCGGGCGCCGCAAGCTGACCAAGAACGATCAGCTGACGCTCGAATGGGCCGGCGTGTTCCATCACTATCACGCGCCGATGATGCGCACCGTGCTGACCGGCAAGGCGTCGAAGCGCCATCAGGAGCTGTTCGACGCCGCCCGCGCGGCTCTTCTGGCGGTCGAGAAGGCGATGACGCCCGGCAACACCTTCGGCGACGTCTTCGACGCGCATGCCCGCACGCTGGAGGCGCACAGCCTGACCAAGCATCGGTTGAACGCCTGCGGCTATTCCGTCGGCGCCCGCTTCACCCCGTCCTGGATGGATATGCCGATGTTCTACCAGGGCAATCCCGAGCCGATCGCGCCCAACATGACATTGTTCGCGCACATGATCATCATGGACTCCGAAACCGAGACGGCGATGACGCTTGGCCGCACCTACCTGACCACCGAATCCCAGCCGAAGCCGCTTTCACGCCATGATCTCGACTTGATCGTACAGTGAATCCATAATGGTTGGTCCACGCGGGGGCGTTCGCGACTAAGGAGTTTTCGGGCAGATGAGACGATCGCATGTGACGACCGTGTCATTGCTCGCAGCGCTTGTGCTGGCCGCTTGCACCAATGCCAAGGACGTCCTTGAGCCGTCCGCCATCACGCCGCCGGCAGCCTCGGCCCAACCGGCTCAGCCCTTGGCTGCCCCGGGCATCGCGCCCGCCGCCACACCAGCGCCGGTCGTCGGCGCCACGACACCCGCCAACCCCGCGCAGAGCGCCGCCGCTTTGTCGAAGACCCGGCTGCAGATCGCGCCGATCGTCGGCGCCTCCGTGGAAGCGGCAACGCCGCTGACGGCCGAACTGCAGACACGCGCCAAGCAGCGCGGCATCACCCTTGCCGGCAGCGCCGACCAGGCCGCCACCCATGTGCTGAAGGGCTACTTCTCGACCATGACGGAAGGCAAGGATACCACCGTTATCTATGTCTGGGACGTCTATGACCCCGCTGGCAACCGGCTACACCGCATCAATGGCCAGCAGAAGGCGCCCTCGGTCAATGCCGCCGAAGGCTGGCCCGCGGTTGCACCCGCTACCATGCAGGCGATCGCCGACCAGACGATCGACCAGTTCGCGGCCTGGCTCGGCGGCAGCGCCGGCTGATCCGCCTGTTACCGGCTTCCGTTCACTGTTGACGTTTTTGAGATTAGCCGGCGGATTCCCGTCAACGAGGCTTGCAATACCGGCACGGCTCGCTACAAGCCCGATTAAGAGGACCTCCCCATCCTTCGCCAGGAACGGTGCATGAAGCTTTTCGCGGGCAATTCCAACCGGGTGCTGGCCGAAGCGGTCGCCCGCTATCTCAATGTCCCGCTGGGCAAGGCCAGCGTCAGACGCTTCGCCGATCAGGAAATCTTCGTCGAAATCCAGGAAAACGTGCGCGGCGAGGATGTCTTCATCCTGCAGTCGACCTCGTTCCCGACCAACGATCATCTGATGGAACTGCTCATCATGATCGATGCCTTCATGCGCTCCTCGGCCAAGCGCATCACCGCGGTCATCCCCTATTTCGGTTACGCCAGGCAGGATCGCCGGGCCTCGGGCCGCACACCGATCTCGGCGAAGCTGGTCGCCAACATGATCACCCGCGCCGGCGTGGACCGCGTTTTGACGCTCGACCTCCATGCCGGCCAGATCCAGGGTTTTTTCGACATTCCGACCGACAATCTGTTCTCGGTGCCGGTGATGGCCCGCGACGTGAAGGCAAAATACAAACAGCTTGCCAATGTCGTCGTCGTCTCGCCCGACATCGGCGGCGTGGTGCGCGCCCGCGCGCTCGCCAAACGCTTCGACGCACAACTGGCCATCGTCGACAAGCGCCGCGAACGTCCCGGTGAATCCGAAGTGATGAACATCATCGGCGCGGTCGCCGGCAAGGATTGCCTGCTGATCGACGACATCGTCGATTCCGGCGGCACGCTGTGCAATGCCGCCGATGCGCTGCTCGCCAACGGCGCTACCAGCGTCACCGCCTATATCACCCACGGCGTGCTGTCGGGCGGTGCGGTCGCCCGGATCAGCGGCTCGAAGCTGCAGGAACTGGTGATCACCGATTCCATCCAGCCGACGCAAGGCGTGCTCGACGCCCCGAATATCCGCGTCATCTCCATCGCCGACCTGATGGGCGAGGCGATTTCGCGCACAGCGACCGAAGAGTCCGTGTCGAGCCTGTTCGATTAATCCATGTTGCCCAAAAGCGTGCCCACGGGCCTGGCTCGGGGGTAATCTCCTTTTTGGAATCTGCCCCAAACCGTCGTGAAAGGAGCCAGCTGATGCGCAATCGAATCAAGGCTGCAGGCATCGCAGGAATGCTTCTCGCAATCGGCATCGCCAGCGCGGCCTATGCGCCGACAATCGCTCCGGTTTCGACCGCGCAGGCGCAAACGGAATATCTTCCCACCGAAAAGGATTTCATCGGCAAATGGAGCATCGCAGGGTCCGCAATCCGGCCACCGCGTGATCTGAAAGAGCCGGCGAAGCCCGACCAGGAAGCGTCTGCGACCGAATTTCAGCAGACTGTGACCGCCTTTTATGGCGCCTTCGACTATCTGGAGATCACGGCGGACGGCCGCTACAATTTTCACCAACCGGGTGACCCGGCATCGGGGCCTTGCGTCTGGTGCGGGACATGGTCGTTCAAGAACGATTCCCTGTGGCTCGAACTGGACACGGCGCCCAGGCTCGACATCTACGCCGAGGGCGGCGACATGCAGATGACCTACACGGCCGAGCCTGAAGAGACGTCACGATACAAATGGCTTGTTTTCAGCTGGACCAAGGCTGATTGAACTGAGGGGTGAGGCGTTCTCGCGCACGCCAACCGAAGCATCGGTGTCAAGCCCGATCTCCTGAGGCGGGCAGTCAGTCCATGGTTGCATTGTGCGAGGAGTTCACCATGGCCATACTGCCCCTCCAATCAACGGAGGAGTAGCAGATGCGGCGTAGGACTTTGCTCGGGCTCGCGGTTTCCATCGCAGCCACCCTTTCAGCACCGGCGGCCTGGGCCGCCGATTTTCCGGACCGGACCATCACCATGGTTGTCCCCTTTTCCGCCGGTGGCTCGACGGATCTGGTCGCGCGCCTGGTCGCCAACAAGATGTCCGAAAAGCTGGGCCAGCAGATTGTCGTCGAAAATGTCGGCGGCGCCGGGGGCAGCATCGGCGCTGCCCAGGTCGCCCGAGCCGAACCGGACGGCTACACGATCCTGATGGGCACGGTCGCAACCCACGCGCTCAACCCGCTGATCCTGAAGACAAAGCCCTACGATGCGGAGAAGGATTTTGCGCCGATATCGTTGCTCGTGCTGGTGCCAAACGTCCTGGTCGTAAACCCTGAATTCCCCGCCAAGGACGTCAAGGAACTGATCGAGATGCTGAAGAAGGACCCGGACAAATATGCCTACGCCTCATCAGGCAATGGCACCCCGCTGCATCTCTCCGGCGAGCTTTTCAAGACGATGGCCGGCGTCAGTATGCAGCACATTCCCTACAAGGGCGCCGGACCGGCCTTGAACGACGTTATCGGCAATCAGGTGCCGATGATGTTCGACAACCTCCCCTCTTCATCGGGCCATATCAAGAGCGGGACGCTGAGAGCGCTTGGCGTCACCACCAAGGAGCGCGTTCCCTCCTTCCCCGACATACCGGCCATTGCCGAAACCATTCCCGGCTATGAAACCTACAGCTGGAACGCTCTGTTCGCGCCCGCAGGCACGCCGCCGGAGGTCGTCGCCGTTCTTCAGAAGGCGGCAGTTGAAGCCCTGAAAGACCCTGATGTGATCGCCCGCATGGCCCAGTTCAGCGCCTCGATAGTGGCCTCCACCCCGGAAGAGCTTGGAGCGCATGTGAAGGCCGAACTCGCCAAATGGGAACCGATCGTCAAGGCCAGCGGCGTTCAGCTGGACTAGGGCCTACGACAAAGTGCTGCGGGCTTTTTCCTGGCGCTACGGCGCCGGGGCCTCAAGTCGAGGCTGAGCCCGCCGCATGCCTTCGTCGCGGGCGCCGCGCATATAGCCGCGCGGCGAGGCCCCGAGCATGCGCTTGAACATGGTTATGAATGCCGGCACGCTGTCATAACCGAGGTCGAGCGCCACCCTGGTGATCGGCTCGCCATCGGCGAGCCTGGGAAGTGCCGCAAACAGGCAGGCCTGCTGGCGCCAAGTCGACAAGGACAGTCCGGTCTGGCGCTGGAAGGCGCGGGTGAAGGAGCGCCGGCTCATCCCCGCGGCATCGGCCCACTCGTCGATCGTGGCATGCGGCGACGGTGCCGCCACGAAGCGTCGGCAGAGCGCCGCCAGCCTGGGATCAGACGGGAACGGCAGGCCGAGCGGCCGTTCCGGCAAGGTCGGGATCTCGTGCAGCAAGAGGTTCATGATCAACCCGCCGCGGCCTTCCAGTTCGCCACCTTGCGGCAGCTTTTCCGATTCTACGATCAGGCTGTGCATCAGCTCGGTGACGCCGACGACACGCAAGCCTTCCGGCAGGCCGGGGATAGCGCCCGGCATGACATAGACCGAGCGCATCGAGACGTCGCCCAGCATTTCGACAGAATGCTCGGTGCCGGCCGGTATCCACATTGCGTGGTCGGGCGGCACCATCCAGCGCCCGTACCTGGTCGTCACCAGCACGACACCGACCAGCGCATGCAGCAGTTGGCTGCGGCTGTGGCGGTGTTGCGGCACGAGGTAACCGTCCGGATATTCGGTCGGCAAAGCCACCGCCGGCCCGGAAACCTCCTCCAGCCACTGCCAGCGGCTTTCGTGCAATCGGCCGAGATCGGCATTGCCGGCGCGGAAGATGTCCCTGCCATGTGGCATCGGCTATGGCCCACTTGCGAAACTATTGGACCAAACCACGAAAGAAGTCGCCTCGCAAGCGGCTTATAAGGCAGCCATCCCCAAGGCGCTCCGCAGGGGCGTCGCCCAAGCGCTTCAGACGAGCGTCCTTAAGGCGGTCCGCGGGAGCGGCCGCCAAGCCTGCCCGCGGGCAAACACCCGCCAAAAAGACCTCGGAGCCTGCCTTGACCGATACGACAGCCACCAGCATTGCACCGCAGCCAAGCGCCAGCCTCCCTTCAGCCCAGGCGACCGCCTTCACCGTCATTCTGGCGGTGAGCTTTTGCCACGGCATCAACGACATCATGCAATCGCTGCTGCCGGCGATCTATCCGCTGCTGAAAGAGA
The DNA here is from genome assembly GCF_040318265.1 of Mesorhizobium sp. M1252. Taxonomy (NCBI): domain Bacteria; kingdom Pseudomonadati; phylum Pseudomonadota; class Alphaproteobacteria; order Hyphomicrobiales; family Phyllobacteriaceae; genus Mesorhizobium; species Mesorhizobium sp. M1252. The sequence continues at coordinate 187,240 of NZ_JAMYLX010000004.1, forward strand.
ATTACGGTCTCGATTTCTGGCAGATCGGTCTTCTGACCTTCACCTTCCAGGTCACGGCGTCGCTGCTGCAGCCGGTCATCGGCATGATCACCGACAAGCGGCCAATGCCCTATTCGCTGCCCTACGGCATGGCGTCCTCGCTGATTGGCCTGATCGTTCTGGCCTATGCCGGCCACTATGCGCTGCTTCTGGTCGGCGCCTCGCTGATCGGAATCGGCTCGGCGATCTTCCATCCGGAATCCTCGCGCATTGCCCGCTTTGCCTCCGGCGGCCGCTTTGGCCTGGCGCAATCTTTGTTCCAGGTCGGCGGCAATTTCGGCCAGTCGATGGGGCCGCTGCTCGCTGCCTTCATCGTTGTGCCCTTCGGCCAGACCAGCATTTCATGGTTCGCCGTCGGGTCTCTGATCGGCATCATCGTTTTGTCGCGGGTCGGCGGCTGGTACAGCCGGATGCGCGCCGCGCAGGGCAATCGCAAGGCGGCAAGCTTCGTCTCCCCCTTCCCGCGCAAGAAGGTGATGGGAGCGCTGGCGGTGCTGACGCTGCTGGTGCTGACCAAGAACGCCTACATCGCCTCGCTCTCCAGCTACTACACCTTTTATTCCATCCATAAGTTCGGCGTGTCGGTGCAGATGAGCCAGGTCATGCTGTTCCTGTTCCTCGGCGCCTCGGCGCTGGGCATCCTGCTCGGCGGACCGTTCGGCGACCGCTACGGCCAGAAGGCGATGATCTGGTTCTCGATCGTCGGCGTGCTGCCGTTCACGCTGGCGCTGCCCTACGCCAATTTCGAATGGACGATGGTGCTGACGGTGCTGATCGGCCTGATCCTGTCCTCGGCCTTCTCCAACATCGTCGTGTTTGCGCAGGAGTTGGTGCCGGGACGTGTCGGCACCATCGCCGGGATCTTCTTCGGCTTCGCCTTCGGCATGGGCGGCATTGCAGCCGCCGTGCTCGGCGTCGTCGCCGACATGAAGGGCATCGATTTCGTCTTCCAGATCTGCTCGTATCTGCCGCTGCTCGGCCTGCTGACGGTGTTCCTGCCCAACATGAAGGAAGCCAGGAAGGCGCAAGCGGCGGCCAGATAAAACCGGTCGATTTTGCGGATTTGACGCAGGGCGCGGCATTGCTGCGCCCTCTGTGATTCTTTCACCATGCGCTGGTTGAAAAGCCTGCTAGAGATAGTCATCAACGAAGGCTTGGGGCCTTCGACGTCTCTGGGGGATGACATGCGCAAGATCGTATTGGCCGTATTGGGTGTGCTTCTTGTTACCTTGCCGGCGACGGCACGCATCGTTCCCTTTCCGCCGGGTTTCAAGACGCAGTCCGTCGAAACCAACGGCACCAAACTCTATGTGCGCGTTGGCGGCAAGGGTCCCGCCGTCGTGCTGCTGCACGGCTTTGCCGATACCGGAGACATGTGGGGCGCCGCGGCCATCGCCCTCGCAAAGGACCACACCGTCATCGTGCCGGACCTGCGCGGCATGGGTCTGTCGGCCCACCCGGAAGCGGGCTACGCCAAGAAGAACCAGGCCGTCGACATCGCCGGCGTGTTGGATGCCCTGAAGATCGACAAGGCAGATCTCGTCACCCACGACATCGGCAACATGGTCGGCTATGCGCTCGCCGCTCAGTATCCCAAGCGCATCACCAAATGGGTTATCATCGACGCGCCGCTGCCCGGCATAGGCGACTGGGAAAAGATCAAGCAAAGCCCGCTGCTTTGGCACTTCAACTTCCGCGGCCCTGATATGGAGCGGCTGGTCGCGGGGCGCGAGCGCATCTATCTCGACCGCTTCTACAACGAGCTGTCGGCTGACCCCAAGAAGATCGACGAGGCGACGCGCAGGCACTACGCCAAACTCTATGCCCGCCCGCATGCGATGCATGACGCTTTCGAGCAGTTCAAGGCGTTTGACCAGGACGCGATCGACAACCAGGCGATGCTTGCCGCCAGCGGCAAACTGACCATGCCGCTACTGGCTGTCGGCGGTGAAAAATCCGCTGGCACTACGCAGGCCGATCTCCTGCGGCTTGTTGCGACCGATGTAACGGGCGGCATCGTGCCCGCTTCCGGACACTGGATCATGGAGGAAAACCCCGACGACACCGTCAAACTGATCACTGGTTTTCTCGATAAATAGGCACTGTCCCGCTGACATTTCGACGAAAGCAAATGCACCCGCCTGACGGCGGCTGCATTTGCCTATCCGCCTGGACGATTCTAGGCCTTGAAGAACGCCAGCAGGTCGGCATTGATGACATCGGCATGGGTCGTCGCCATGCCGTGCGGGAAGCCCTTGTAGACCTTGAGCTCGCCCTTTTTGAGCAGCTTGACAGCCAGCAGCGCGGAGTCGGCGATCGGAACGATCTGGTCGTCGTCGCCATGCATCACCAGCACCGGCACCTCGATGGCCTTCAGATCGTCGGTGAAGTCGGTTTCCGAGAACGCCTTGATGCAATCATAATGCGCCTTGGTGCCGCCCATCATGCCCTGGCGCCACCAATTCTCGACGACAGCCTGCGACACCTGGGCGCCGGGGCGATTGAAGCCGTAGAACGGGCCGGCCGCGACGTCGTGGAAAAACTGGGCGCGGTTGGCTGCCTGGGCGGAGCGGAAACCGTCGAACACCTCGATCGGCAGGCCGCCGGGATTGGACGCCGTCTTCAGCATGATCGGCGGCACCGCGCCGAGCAATGCGGCCTTGGCGACACGGCCGCCGGAGCCGTACTTCGCGACATAACGGGCCACTTCGCCGCCACCGGTGGAATGGCCGACATGGATGGCGTTCTTGAGGTCGAGATGCGCTGCAAGCTCCGCGACATCGGCGGCGTAGGTGTCCATCTCGTTGCCGGTATCGGTCTGGGTCGAGCGGCCATGGCCGCGCCGGTCATGGGCAATGACGCGGTAGCCCTTGGACAGGAAGAACAGCATCTGGGCGTCCCAGTCGTCGCTGCTCAGCGGCCAGCCGTGATGGAAGACGATGGGTTGTCCCGTTCCCCAATCCTTGTAGAAAATTTCGGTGCCATCCTTGGTGGTGATCGTGCTGCTGCCGGGCTTGGTCATCTCGCTCTCCATTGATTGCTTCCGCGATAATCAATATCGCGATAACCATACGACTAGCGCAGGTCCAAATCCTTGTCTACAGAAAATATGTATCGCGATATCATTTTTCGTGGTACATATTGATGTGCTCAGTCGGCTAAAGGAATGCCTCGTGCCTCTCCCGTTGGACAACCAGCTCTGCTTCACGCTTTACGCCACCAGCATAGCAATCAATCGCACCTACAAGCCCATGCTGGACGAGATGGGCATCACTTATCCGCAATATCTCGTGCTGAACGCACTTGCCGAAGCCCGCGGGATGTCGGTCGGCTCGATTGCGCACAGGCTCGCTTTGGAATCGAGCACCATCACGCCGCTGGTGAAGCGCATGGAACAGGCCGGTCTCGTCACCCGCCAGCGCAGCCAGACGGACGAGCGCCAAGTGCAGGTCGACCTGACGCCTGCCGGCCGCGCGCTGCTCGTCCAGTGCAACTGCCTCAACGAAACCCTGATCGAACGCTCGGGCATGACGATGGCTGATCTCGATGCCTTGAATCGGCGGATCCAGGCGCTGCGCGAAGCGTTGAGCAGCAAGCCGGACTAGCTGCCCTACAAACACGCCAGGCTTAATCCTTGCCGGCCAGCCAGCGCACGACGTTGCCCATCAGCTTGCCGTAGAGCGGCCAGCCGAGAAAGTCCTGCGACAGCCAGTGCGGGCCGATATCCGTCGCCCAGGCGACAGTGCGGCCGTGGCCAACGCTGCGAGCAGCAAGCAGCGGCCAGTCCGTGCCACGATAATGGCAGGTCGCCAGCAGCTGGGACGAGCCATCGCGCCTGAAATCGAGTTTGTTCATGCCGAGGATCGGCGGCAACGGGCCCGCGACACCGGCAAGGATTGGATGCGACGCCTGAAGGATCGACGGCTGCAGGCCTTGCGGCACTTCCAGCCCGTCCGAGAATGGCAGGCAGCGCACGGGCAGCACGTCCTCGACCGGGGTGTCGTGGAAACGCGCCGTGCCGAACATGCCCTGGAACCCCATATAGCCGCCGGCCAGCATCAGCCCGCCGCCGCCTTCGACATAGGCCTTGAGGACGTCGAGGCGGTTGACGCCGATGCGCCCGGCGCGGGCCTCCGGCGTGACCAGCAAGGTCAGCGCGCCGACATCGGAGATCACCACCGCCTGGTATTCGGCCAGCGCGTCGAGGTCATACGGAAATTCGGCCGCGCAGCGATCGCCACCGATCTGCGTCACCGCTATGCCCTCTGCGGCAAGTGCGGCATTGAAGGCCGTCGCGCCGTTTACCCACGTCGCACTCGTCAGCACATCGCCGCCGGCGGCGACCGAGGTCGTCGCCGCGAAGGTCTCGCCTGCCAGCAAGAGTTTCATCGTCGCCCTCGCACTGTTCGACTGAGGATTGAAAGGCGAGCGCCGGCTCGAACCGGCGCCCGCAACGCCTTGGGAGGCTTAGAGCAATTCCAGGAAAAGTGTGACCGGTTTTCCGTCCGGAATTGCGTAAAACAAAGGGATAGAGCGGTTCGCCGTTTCCGTGAAACGGTGAAACGCTCTAGAACTTGAACTCGGCCAGGTTTTCCGGCGTCACGATCTTGGCCGGGCCGAGGATCAGTTCACCGCTGGCGCCGATCGTGTACTCGCCGAGCCTGCCTGCCGTGAACTTCTCACCTTCCTTGCCGGTGATCTTGCACTGCGCCAGCGCCTGGGCCGCCTGATAGGTCAGGTAGCCGAGATCGGTGACATTCCACCAGATATCCTGGGCAGCGCCATCCTTGATGTATTTCGAAATCAAAGTGGCCGGCGCAAGGCCGGTCAGCTTGACCTTGCCGATCATACCGGCTTCCTCGAGTGCGCGCGCGGCCGCCGGAAGGCCTATGCCTGCCGGCACGATGATCACCTTGAGATCCGGAAACGCCTGCACCAGCGCCAAGGCCTGCTGCTGGTTGACCTGCTCGCTCTCCTCGCCATAGGCGACCTGCACCAGTTTCATCTTGGCGTATTTCGGCTCTGCCGCCATCTTCGCCTTCATGAAGTCGATCCAGGCGTTCTGGTTGGTCGCCGTCGGCGTCGACGACAGGATGGCGAACTCGCCTTCGCCGCCGCTGAGGTTGAATGCGCTTTCCAGCATCATTTCGGCCAGACTGTCGCCCTTCACCTGGTTCACGAACACCGCGCGCGCATCGGCCGCGACGTCGGAATCGTACGAGATCACCCGGACGCCTTGCTGAACGGCGCGCTTCAGCGCAGGCGCAACGGCATTGGCGTCGTTGCCGGCGATAGCGATGACGCCGACCTTCTGCGACACAAGGCTGTTGATGAATTCGAGCTGTGCCTCGGCCGTCGCCTGCGACGGGGCGACCTGGGTGGCGGTGCCGCCAATTTCCTTCGCAGCCTCTTCGGCGCCGCCGAAAGCCACCTTGAAGTAGGGATCGGTGTCGAGCTTGGGCAGGAAGCCGACGGTCACCGGTTCCTTGGCGCATTCCTGGCTGTAGGCCAGCGAGGCCGGCGCAAGCAGAACCGCGGATGCGAGCAGGGCTATTCTAAACGCTTTCATTGTGTCTCCTCCGTCAGAATTCGGGCTTGAAGAAAGGGGCCCGAGATCACCCCTTGGTTTCGCGCAGGACGCGCGATCTTGACAGCCGCTCCTCCAGGGAGCGCCAGTAATTGCCGACCAGCAGCGAGCCGATCAGAAGCAGGCCGATGATCATGCCTTGAGCGTCGCCGCCGATTTGGTTGAGCGCCAGCACATTTCGGATGATGGCGATCAACAGCAGCGCCAGCATGACCCCCGTGAGCCGCCCCTTACCACCGAAGACGCTGACGCCGCCGAGCAGCACGATGGTGATGACATCGAGCTCCATGCCGAGCGCATTGTTGGCGCGGGCGTTGGAGAGGCGCGCGGTGTAGACGATGCCGGCGATGGCTGCGACCATGCCCGAAACGACGAACAGCTTCAGCACCATTTTGCGCGTATCGATGCCGGAATAACGCGCCACTTCGGGGCTGCCGCCGAGCGCATAGATGCGCTTGCCGGTCGGCGTCTTCTGCAGCACCACCGCGAAGATCGGCGCCAGCAGCAGGAACGGCACGATGGTCCACGGGATTTGTGTGCCCGGCAGATTGCTGATGCCGAAATCGACGACCGCCGGCGGCAATATGTTGACCGAACCGGTGCCGAGCAGGATGTAGCCAATGCCCCGATAGAGCGCCATGGTGCCGAGCGTCACCACCAGCGACTGCAGCCCCAGCCCTGAAACCAGATAGCCATTGAAGGCGCCGAGCAGGCCGCCGAAGACCAGCGTCAGCGGAATGGCCGCCAGCGTCGGCACGCCGCCCTGGACGAGCAGGCCAAACACCACGGATGTCAGCGCCAGCACCGAGGCGATCGACAGGTCGATCTCGCGGGTGATGATGAGCAGCGTCATCGGCAGGATCAGCAACGCCTTTTCCGAGGCGCTCGCCGCCAGCTGAGAAAGGTTAAAGCCGGAAACGAAATTCGGCACGAAGACCGCCGCATAGACGAAGACAGCGAGGCAGGCGGTCGCCAGCAGCAGATCCCAGAAGTCGATCGAGCGGATAAACTTTTTCATCTCGCCCTCGCCTGTCTTGCCTGTTCGGCACGCCGCGCGATGAAGGTGTCGATGCCGATGGCAACCAGGATCACCAGGCCATAGACGCCCTGCAGCCAGAGCGGGTCGACACGCACCAGCGTCAGCCCGTTCTTGATGACCAAGAGCGTGAGCGCGCCAAGGATGATGCCGAGCAGCGTGCCCGAGCCGCCGCGGATGGCGACGCCGCCGACCACCGCAGAGGCGATCACCGTGAGTTCGAAGCCGAGCGCGACGCGGGCATCGATGGTGGCGTAGCGCGAAGCCCACAGGGCGCCGCACAGGCCGCCTAGCAGGCCGGCCATGCCGAAGGCCAGCAGGATGCGCCGGTCGACCGGAATGCCGATCAGCCTTGCGCCGTCCGGGTTGGAACCGGTGGCAAACAGCTCGCGCCCGGTTGCGGTGCGATAGAGCAGCACATAGCCGGCGCACAGGATGACAATAGCGATGATGACGATCAGCGGCACGCCTGCGATCTTCAGCCCGGTCATGTCGAGCCAGGCTTGCGTGACTTCGTCGGCGCTGACCTGGTCGCCCGCCGCCCAGATCGAGTTGAAACCGCGGAAGATCGACATCGAAGCCAGCGTAACGACGATGGCCGGGATCTTTCCCCTGGTAACGACAAGGCCGTTGAGCAGTCCGGCAAAGCCGCCGACGGCGCAGGCGGTGATCAGGCCGATGCCGATGTCCAGTCCGGGATAGGCCTGAACCATGCTGGCCGCCATATAGGCGGAGAGGCCGATCACAGCTGCGATCGACAGGTCGATGTTGCGGGTGATCAGCACCAGCATCTGCGCCAGTGCGGCGACAATCAGCAAGGCCGCGTCCATCGACACAGCGGTGAGGTTCGCCGCGCTCACCATGCGCGAGTTGATGATGGTGACCGGAATGGCGACGGCGAGCATCGCCGCAAGCAGGCCGAATTCCCGCCGCTTCAGAAAATCGAACGGTCCTTTTGCCTTTTCCTCCTCGGCGGCGCGTTCTATCTGCGCTGCCTGGCCGGCACGTTCATCGGTCCTGGTCGCCGATTCCAGTACCTTTTCCTGCGTGGCTTGCCCGCGCGAAAACTCGGCAGTCTGGCGGCCTTCGCGCAGCACGACAATGCGGTCGCACATGCCGATCAGCTCGGGCATCTCTGACGAGATCAGCAGGATCGCCATGCCTTGCGCGGCAAGGTCAGCGATCATTGCATGCACTTCCGCCTTGGTACCGACATCGATGCCTTGCGTCGGCTCGTCGAGGATGAGCACGCGCGGCTCGGTGCGCAGCCATTTGGCCAGCACCACCTTCTGCTGGTTGCCGCCGGATAACTCTTTCACCGGCTGCCCGTAGCCGGAAAAGCGCAGCTTCATGCGCTTCAGCCAGTCCGCCACCAGACCGATGGCGCGGTCGGTGCCGTAGAGACCGCGTTGTGCGGCCTTGTCGAGAACAGGTAGCACCGCATTGTCGAGGATGGAGAAATCCATCACCAGGCTCTGGCCCATGCGATCTTCCGACACATAGGCGATGCGCGCATCCATGGCGTCGCGCGCCGAGGCGAACTGCACGGGCTTGCCGTCGATCAGGATTTCGCCGGCGTCGGGCCGGTCGATACCGAACAGCACGCGCGCAATCTCGGTGCGTCCGCTGCCGACCAGGCCGCCAAGCCCCAGCACCTCGCCGGCGTGAAGCTTGAGGTCGATACCGGCAAACCCGCCGGCGCGCGAAAGTCCCTTCGCCTCCAGCACCAGCGCGCCTGAGGCATGGCGCCGTTCGGGATAGAGGTCGGTGACTTCACGCCCGACCATCATGCTGATGGCGGCAGCACGGCCAAGCTCGGCCTTCGGCTTGACGCCGATCAGGCGCCCGTCGCGCAGCACCGCGATGCGGTCGGCGATGCGGAAGATCTCGTCCATACGGTGGCCGACGAACATCATCGCCACGCCGTGCAGCCTGAGATCGGCAACGACGGAAAACAGCCGCTCGACCTCGCGCTGCGACAGCGCCGCCGTCGGTTCGTCCATGATCAGCACGCACGCATCCAGCGATAGCGCCCGGGCTATTTCGACCAGTTGCTGTTCTGAGGTACGCAGGGTTCCCAGCCGCGTTGCCGCCGGCACGTCGAGCCCGACGGTCGCCAGCACCTTGCGCGCGCCGGCCAGCATGGCGGCATTGTCGATGCCGCCAAAGCGGTCGCGCGGCATGTGGCCGAGATAGATGTTCTCCGCCACCGACAGATCGGGAAACAAGCCAGGATGCTGGTGCATGACCGCAATGCCGGCCGCCTGCGCGTCATGCGGCGAATGGAAGACGGCTGATTTGCCGTCAACCTCGACATGACCGCTGGTGGGAGAATGCACACCGGCCAGAAGCTTCACGCAGGTGCTCTTCCCGGCGCCGTTTTCGCCAAGCAGCGCCAGCACCTCGCCGGAGCGCAATTCGAAGGAGGCGTCCTTGAGCGCAATCGTGCCGCCGAAAGCCTTCGTCGCCTGAACCAGGGCAACAGGAACAGCCCGCACCACCGCAGCGTCGGCTTCGCTTTGTGTGCCCGAGTGCAGCACGTCTCCTCCCTGACTAGTTATTTTTTCAATTTGCTATATTAAATAGCGCAAAGGCGCAACGGCAAAATTGACTTCCATGGTTCCGACGCGCACTGTCGCCTCTCGCACAGGCATCGCAGGATGCTTCGGCCGAAGGTGGTTTCGGCCTCTTGCGGTAAGAACGGCGACATTTGAGGAGACGCGGGTTTTGTCAGGGAAAGGCAGCAATTCTGTCAAAGTTCGCCACTACAACGAGCGTTTCGTGCTCGACGCCATCCGTCGCCTCAAGGAAGCCTCCAAGTCCGATCTGGCGCGCGCGGCCAGCCTGACGCCGGCGGCCGTCGCTGCCATCGTCGACGGCTTGGAATCATCCGGATTCGTAAAGCAAGTGGGAAAAAGGTTCGGGCAACGCGGATCGCCCTCCACGCTTTACCGGCTGACACCGGAACGCATCTACAGCGTCGGCATCAAGATCGGCCGGCGTGCGCTTGAAGCCGTTCTGGTCGACTTCGCCGGTGAAATCCGCGCAAGAGAGTCGCACGAATACCGCTTCCCCGATCCTGATCTGGTGCTGAAGGCCGGCAACATGGCGCTGGCCACCTTCGAAAAGCTGGTGGATGGGCTTGGCGATGCCAGCATCGTCGGCGTCGGCATTGCCTCACCCTATTTCCTCGGCGGCTGGAGCGAGGAACTCGGCTTTCCCGACGATCTCGGCAGCCGCTGGGAGGCGATCGACCTGACGACATGCTTTGCCACGCCGGCGAAGACGCCGGTGTTCGTGGAAAACGACGCCACGTCGGCGGCGCTGGCCGAACTTGTCCAGGGCGCCGGCGCCCGCTTCCGCGATTTCATGCACATCTCGATCGACACTTTTGTCGGCGGCGGCCTGGTGCAAGGCGGCAGGGTCCATACCGGGCCGCATGGCAACAGCGCTGCCCTCGGACCCTTGCCGGTCTCGCCCTCAAGCCTCGATTCGGTGGCGGCGAAGCCTGCGCGCTACCAGAGCCTGCTGCATCGCGCCTCGATCTATGTGCTGGTCAATCACCTGAGGTCGCGCGGCGTGGTGATCAACCGCGTGCGAGAGCTCGATCCGTTGCCGCCCGAGGCGCGCGCGCCCTTGTTCGAATGGATCGACGATTGCGCGAGCGCGCTGGTCGAGGCGATCATCGCCATCACCTCCATCATCGATATCGAGGCCATCGTTCTCGACTCGATCCTGCCCAGGCCGATCCATCTCGAACTGCTGGCAAGGGTGCAGGCCCAGTTCAACCAGGCCAGCGCCATCGGCATCGTGGCGCCGGAGATCGTGCCGGGGCAATTCGGCCCCGAAGCGTCCTCGATCGGCGCCGCCATGCTGCCGTTCTCGGCGCTGCTGGCGCCCGACAGCGGCGTGCTCATGATCGGCAAGGACCGGACGAAACTGCTGAGCGCTCTGTCCACGCTCGGTGGCGCCAAGGGAAACGGATCAAATCCGCCCACCGACCTGCCGGCCTGAGCGCAATGCGGCGCCCAACGCAGGCATCGGCCACCCTTGCCCGCCATGGCTTGCACGCCTGCCCGCCTTCCGCTATAGAGCCGCCACCCGCGTAGACACCCTTGGAGGCAACGCGGCGGAAGGCTGCCTTCCCTTGTGATCCCGAACAAAGCTCCGCGTATGCGGTTTCTGGCATTCGGACATCCAGGCCTGGCGGCTTTCGACGTTTACGGTCCAGGCACACTGCCACCGCAAACGCTCCATAAAACGCGAAAGGAAATGCCATGAGCCACGATACTTACGAGCTCAAGGCCGAAGCGCGCGAACAGGTCGGTAAGGGGTCCGCCCGTGCAGTTCGCCGCAACGGTAAAGTGCCTGCAGTTATCTACGGCGACAGACAGCCTCCCCTGGCGATTGCGCTGAACTATAAGGACGTCTTCTACAAAATCCATGGCGGCGGGTTTTTGACCACGATCGCCACGATCGATGTCGACGGCAAGAAAATCCAGGTTCTGCCCAAGGATTTCCAGCTTGACCCGGTCAAGGATTTCCCGGTCCATGTCGACTTCCTGCGCATCGGCAAGGACACCGAGGTCAACGTCGACGTGCCTGTCCACTTCATCAATGAAGACAAGTCGCCCGGCATCAAACGCGGCGGCGTGCTCAACATCGTGCGTCATGAAGTCGAGTTCCACTGCCCGGCCAATGCGATCCCGGAATTCATCACCGTCGATCTCACCGGCGCCGACATTGGCGATTCGATCCACATCTCGGCGGTTACCTTGCCGGCCGGCGTCAAGCCGGTGATCTCCGATCGCGATTTCACCATCGCGACCATTGCCGGCTCCTCGGCGATGAAGCCGGAGACGGAAGAGACGGCGGAAGCGGCAGCCCCCGAAGCGGCGGCTCCTGCTGCCGAAGAGAAGTAATTTTCGGGCCCGGAGTTCACGATGCTTGTCTTTGCAGGCCTCGGCAATCCGGGCGCGAAATACGCTGATAACCGGCACAATGTCGGCTTCATGGCGGCGGACGCAATTGCCCGCCGCCATTCGTTTTCGCCCTGGTCGAAGAAGTTCCAGGGCCTGATCGCCGAAGGCACGATTGCCGGCGAAAAGATTCTTCTGATCAAGCCGCAGACCTTCATGAACCTGTCGGGACAGCCGGTCGGCGAAGCCCTGCGCTTCTACAAGCTCGGCCCCGAGGCGCTGACCGTCTTTTACGACGAGATCGACCTGCCGGCCGGCAAATTGCGGGTTAAGGTCGGCGGTGGCGCCGGCGGACACAACGGCATCCGTTCGCTCGACCAGCATGTCGGCAAGAACTTTCGCCGCGTGCGCATCGGCGTCGGCCATCCCGGCGTCCGGGAAATGGTGCAGTCCCATGTGCTCGGCGATTTCGCCAAGGCCGACCGCGAATGGCTGGACGTGCTGCTCGACACCATCGCCGACGATGCCGGGCTGCTGGCCAAGGGCGACGACAGTTCTTTCATGAACCGGGTGACGCTGGCCTTGCGCGACAAACTAACGCCAACCGGCGACGACGACCGGCCGCCGCCAAAGGCGCCGAAGGCTGAGGGCCCGAAAGCTCAAAGCCACATCCGCCAGGCACGGCCACAGCAGGCGCCGGCCAAGCTGCCGGAAAGCGGCCCGATGGCCGCCATGCTGAAGAAACTGTTCGGCAAGAAGGACTGAGCGTCGACAGGATCGGGACCGCGGGGCTTGACGTTGCTCACTCCTATCGCCCATAGCCCTCATCAAATTTCTAGTTTCCCGATAGGACCGGACACATGGGTTTCAAATGCGGCATCGTTGGCTTGCCCAACGTCGGCAAGTCGACGCTTTTCAACGCGTTGACCAGGACGGCGGCGGCGCAGGCCGCCAACTATCCGTTCTGCACCATCGAACCGAACACCGGCGAGGTGGCGGTGCCTGATCCGCGGCTGCAGAAGATCGCCGCAATCGCCAAGTCTAAGGAGATCATCCCGACCCGCATCTCCTTCGTCGACATCGCCGGCCTGGTGCGCGGCGCCTCCAAGGGCGAAGGGCTGGGCAACCAGTTCCTCGCCAACATCCGTGAGGTCGACGCCATCGTGCATGTGCTGCGCTGTTTCGAGGATGACGACATCACCCATGTCGAGGGCAAAATCGACCCTGTCGCCGACGCCGATACGGTCGAGACCGAGCTGATGCTCGCCGACCTCGACAGCCTCGAGCGCCGCATCGTGCAGATCCGCAAGCGCGCCGGCAGCAAGGACAAGGAAGCAACCACCGTGCTGCCGATGATGGAGGCAGCACTCGAGCTCCTCCAGGCCGGCAAGCCGACCCGCATCCTGCTCAACGGCATTTCAGCGGAAGACCTGCGCATCCTGCAGGGACTGAACCTCTTGACCTCGCACCCCGTGCTCTGTGTATGCAACGTCGCCGAAGCCGACGCCGCCACCGGCAACGAGCACACCAAAGCCGTGGAAAAGATGGCGACCGCGCAAGGCGCCGGCACCGTGGTGATCTCGGCCGCGATCGAGGCCGAAGTCGCCCAGCTCTCCGACGAGGAAGAGATGGAGTTCCTGTCCTCGCTCGGCCTCGACGAGCCTGGCCTCAACAAGGTCATCCGCGCCGGCTACGATCTGTTGCATCTCATCACCTATTTCACCGCCGGGCCGAAGGAGACGCGCGCCTGGACGATCCACAAGGGCGACAAGGCCCCGCAGGCGGCCGGCGTCATCCACACCGATTTCGAGCGCGGCTTCATCCGCGCCCAGACCATCGCCTACAACGACTACATCACGCTAGGCGGCGAAGTGGCGGCCAAGGAAGCCGGCAAGGCGCGCGACGAAGGCAAGGAATATGTGGTCCAGGATGGCGATGTCCTGCTGTTCAAGTTCAACACCTGAGACGCCGAGGCTCTCGCGGCTCGCGCGCTGACGGCGGCCGATCACGGCTTCGTCAAGTGGAGGAGCCGGCATGCCGCTTCGCTTGACTGCCCTTGGCACCGGGTCTATGGCCGTTTGCATGCGACTTGGCCGTCCCCGTGGGAACGGCGGCGCGTGCAAGACCCATCGCTATTAAACGAAACCTTGGGCTCAACCAACGGAGACCGGCGATGATCAAGGCCTTCGTCGTCGACAATGATCGCCTGCGCCTCGCCGACGATCTCGTGGCCAATGGCGATCAGGTCGTCTGGGCCGACCTTCTCAACCCGACCAAGGAAGAAGAAACAACGATCGAGACCTGGCTCGGCGTTGCCATCCCGACGCGCGAGGAGATGGAGGAGATCGAGATTTCGAGCCGCCTCTACATCGAGGACGGCGCCTACTTCATGACCGCCACCTTGCCGGCGCAGACCGAAATCGATGATCCCTTGATGTCACCGGTTACCTTTGTGCTTGCCGGCCCGAGACTGGTCACCATCCGCTATCATGAGCCGAAGGCGTTCAAGACCTTCCCCCTGCGCGCCGAGAAGGTGGCGACAGGCTGCACCACCGGCAACACCATCCTGATCGGCCTGCTGGAGGCGATCGTCGATCGCCTAGCCGATATTCTCGAACGCGCCGGCCGTGACATCGAGACGATCTCGCGCGACATCTTCGAGGCGCGGTCGACCAAGGTGAACAAGCGCAATCGCGATTTCCAGGAACTGCTCAAGGCCATAGGCCGCAAGGAAGACATTGCCTCCTCGATCCGCGACAGCCTGATCTCGCTGCAGCGCCTCACCGGCTTCCTTGCCCACGTCGCGACCCAGATCAAGATGAGCAAGGACGTCCGCGCCCGCATCAAGACAGTATCGCGCGACGTGCTGTCGCTCGCCGACCATGCCACCTTCCTGTCGCAGAAGATCTCGTTCCTGCTCGACGCGACGCTCGGCATGATCTCGATCGAGCAGAACGCCATCATCAAGATCTTCTCGGTCGCCGCCGTCATCTTCCTGCCGCCGACGCTGGTGGCTTCGATCTACGGCATGAATTTCGACGTCATCCCGGAGCTGAAATGGGAGCTCGGCTATCCCTTCGCCATCGGCCTGATGATCCTGTCGGCGATCCTGCCGTTCTGGTATTTCCGCCGCCGCGGCTGGTTGTAGGCCCAATAGAATTCGCTTGACCAAACGCCGCCCGGACGGCATCCGGATGCCCGGTGATCGTACAACCGGATTGAGATCATGACCGCAAAAAGCTGGGCCTACGAGGATTTCACCGAGGGCGCATCGATCGACCTCGGCGCCAAGCAGGTGAGTGCGGCCGAAATCATCGAATTCGCCACCGAATTCGACCCGCAGCCGATGCATCTCGACGAAGCCGCCGGCAAGGCCAGCATCCTTGGCGGCTTGGCCGCCTCCGGCTGGCACACCTGCGCGATCTTCATGCGCATGCTGTGCGACGCCTTCCTGCTCGACTCGACCGCGCAAGGCGCGCCCGGCATCGACCAGGTCAAATGGAAGAAGCCGGTGCTGGCCGGCGACACACTGGCCGGCAGCACCAGCGTGCTTGCCAGGCGCCTGTCGAAATCCAGGCCTCAGCTCGGCCTCGTCACCTTGCGCAGCGAACTGTTCAACCAGCGCGGTGAAAGCGTCTTCGAACTTGAGAACACTGTCATGTTCTTGACCCGCGAGGCCGGCGCATGAGCCTCGACGCGTTCTTCCGCATCGGCGATACCATCAACCTCGGTTCGCACACATTCGAAACCGAGGCGATCAAGGCGTTCGCCTGCAAATACGATCCACAGGTCTTTCATGTCGACGAGGAGGCGGCGAAGAAAAGCGTGTTCGGCCGCCTCTGCGCCTCAGGCTGGCACACCGCGGCCACCTGGATGAAGCTCAATCTCAAAAATCCTATGGACGCTTCTCAATGGACCGGACCCGGCCCGGTACCAGAATTCGGCCCCTCCCCCGGCTTCAGGAACCTGAAATGGCCAAAGCCGGTCTATGCCGGCGAAACCGTCACCTTCACCCGCACGGCCGTCTCCCACCGCCCGCTGGCCAATCGCCCCGGCTGGCGGCTGCTCGCGCTGCGCTCGGAAGGATTCGATTCGACGGGCGACAAGGTGCTGGAGTTCGACAGCGCGGTGCTGGTGAAGGCTGGGTAGGGCTAGGGTTTAGGCAGTAGGGATTAGGCAGCAGTGGGTGCTGCGCCTTGCACGGAATGCGGAGCTTCCTCCCTACTCCCTACTCCCTACTCCCTACTCCCTAATGCCCCTCAAACCCGATCAACGTCCGCACCGGCACGCCCAGCGCTTCGAGCTTCGCCCGTCCGCCGAGATCCGGCAGGTCGATGACGAAGCACGCGGCAAGAATATCGGCGCCGATCTGCCTCAGCAGCTTGACCGCCGCCTCCGCCGTGCCGCCGGTCGCGATCAGGTCGTCAACCAGGATCACCTTCTCGCCCGGCGCAACGCCGTCCTTGTGCATCTCCATCTCGTCCAGCCCGTATTCCAGGCTGTAGGCGACGCGTACCGTCTCGTAAGGCAGCTTGCCCTTCTTGCGGATCGGCACGAAACCGGCCGAAAGCTGGTGCGCGACCGCACCGCCGAGGATGAAGCCGCGTGCCTCGATGCCGGCGATCTTGTCGATCTTCTGCCCGGCATAGGGATGCACCAGCTCGTCGATGGCGCGGCGGAAGGCGCGCGCATTGCCGAGCAAAGTGGTGATGTCGCGAAACAGGATGCCGGGCTTGGGGTAGTCCGGAATGGTGCGGATCGCGGCGAGCAGCGTGTCTTCGAGCGAGGATTTCATGGGTCGAGATTACCTGAAACGGAGGTTGTTGCGCGACAATTGTTCGATCGAACTGCAGCCCATCAGCTTCATGCCGCGCTCGATCTCGATCCGCATCTGCTCCAGCGCCCGCTCGACGCCCGGCTGTCCGGCCGCCGCTAGCGGGAACAGGTAATAGCGGCCGACGCCAACAGCCTTGGCGCCGAGCGACAGCGCCTTCAGCACATGGGTGCCGCGCTGCACGCCGCCATCCATGATGACGTCTATTCTGTCGCCGACGGCATCGACGATCTCGGCCAACTGGTCGAACGCCGCCCGCGAGCCGTCCAGCTGCCGGCCGCCATGGTTGGACAGCACAATGCCGCTGCAGCCGATCTCGACGGCGCGCTTGGCATCCTCCACCGACATGACGCCCTTGAGACAGAACGGACCTCCCCACAGTCTGACCATCTCGGCAACATCGTCCCAGGTCATCGACGGATCGAGCATCTCGGTGAAGTAGCGGCTGATCGACATCGTGCCGCCGCCCATGTCGACATGCTCGTCGAGCTGCGGCAGCTTGAACCCCTCATGGGTGAAATAGTTGATTGCCCAGCCCGGCTTCAGCGCGAACTGCAGCATGCCGGCAAGGTTGAGCTTGAAGGGGATGGCAAAGCCGGTGCGCTTGTCGCGCTCGCGGTTGCCTCCGGTGATGCTGTCGACGGTCAGCATCATCACTTCGACTCCAACCGCTTTCGCCCGCTGCATCATCGCCCGGTTGAGGCCGCGATCCCGGTGGAAATAGAACTGGTAGACCTGCGGGCTGCTGGTGATCTTGCGCGCTTCCTCAAGACTGACAGTGCCGAGCGAGGACACGCCGAACATCGTGCCGAATTTGGCCGAAGCCTTGGCCACCGCGCGCTCGCCTTGATGATGGAACAGCCGCTGCAAGGCGGTCGGCGAGCAATAGACGGGCATGGCCAGCTTCTGGCCCATCACCGTCACCGACATGTCGATCTCGCTTACCCCGCGCAGCACGTTGGGAACGAGGTCGCAGCGCTCGAAGCTCTCGGTGTTGCGGCGATAGGTGACCTCGTCGTCGGCCGCGCCATCGATGTAGTTGAAGATTGGCCCAGGCAACCGCTGCTGGGCCATGCGCCGGAAATCGGAAAAGTTGTGACAGTCGCGTAGCCGCATCATCGATCCCAAATGCCCCTTTAGCCCGCGATCCGCCGGGCGCGCGTGCAATACCAATCGCATGGCGCCGTGCCAACGGACTTCTTACTGGACGGCTGCTGCGCCAAGATGCGAACCATGCCCGGTTTGGCAAGCAAAAAGGGCGTCCGAAGACGCCCTTTCCATTTCCGAGGAATAAGATGCGGCTTAGTGCGCCACGCCTTCCCACACCTTGCGCTTGGTCAGATACATCAGCGCCCCGAACAGAAGCAGAAACACCAGCACGCGGAAGCCGGTCTTCTTGCGGTCTTCCATATGCGGCTCGGCCGCCCACATCAGGAACGCCGAGACGTCGCGCGAATACTGGTCGATCGTCTGCGGCGAACCGTCATCGTAGGTCACCTGGCCGTCGGAGAGCGGCTTGGGCATCTTCAGCGACACGCCGGACATGAAGTATGGATTGTAGTGGGTGCCTTCGGGGATCACCATGCCGGCAGGTGGCGTCTCGTCGTAGCCGGTCAGCAGCGAATGGATGTAGTCCGGGCCGCCCTGCGCATATTGCGTGAAGATATCGAAGACGAAGCGCGGGAAGCCGCGCTCGACGCCGCGCGCCTTGGCTAGCAGCGACATATCCGGTGGGGCAGCGCCGCCGTTGGAAGCGGCAGCCGCCTCCTCATTGGCGAACGGCGCCGGGAAATGGTCGGACGGCTTGCCCGGGCGGTCGAACATGTCCCCGGCATCGTTGGGTCCATCATGGATGGTGTACTCGGCCGACAGGGACTTGATCTGCGCTTCCGAATAGCCGAGGTCCTCCAGCGTGCGGAACGCCACCAAATTCATCGAGTGGCAGGCCGAGCAGACTTCCTTGTAGACCTTCAAGCCACGCTGCAGCTGCGCCTTGTCGTAGGTGCCGAACGGACCGGCAAAAGTCCAGTCCATCTCCTTCGGCTCGTGGATCGGGAAATGCGTCGGTGCCGCCGCGTTGTGCGCCTCTTCAGCGGCGATCGCCACACTGCCGACGGCTCCGATGCCAGCGGCAAACACGCCTAGCAGGGCGAGCGAGGTGAGAATCTTTTTCATGCCAAATCCCCTTAGATTCTCACTCAGCCTTTGGTTTCCGGCGCGGCGGTCGCACCGGCCGGATGTCCCCCTCCGGCACCCTTGTTCTTCTCAAGCACCGCCTCGGTGATCGAATTCGGCAATCTGCGTGGCGTCTCGATCAGGCCAAGCACCGGCAGGATGACGAGGAAGAAGGCGAAGTAGAACAGTGTCGCCGCTTGAGCGTAGCCAACGTAGTTGCCCGAGACCTCACCTATCAGGAGGGTCAACAGACCGCCGCCTTCCGCCGGCTGCGAGCCAAGCCAGCCAAGCAGGACAGCGTCGGCGACGAACAGCCAGAAGAACAGCTTGTACCAGGGCCGGTAGACCGCCGAGCGCACCTTGGAGGTGTCGAGCCACGGCACCAGGAACAGCATGACGATGGCGCCGAACATGCACAGCACGCCACCGAGCTTGGAGTTGATCGGCCCGATGTTGAAGGTGATCGCGCGCAGGATCGCGTAGAACGGCAGGAAGTACCATTCCGGCACGATGTGGGCCGGCGTCTTCAGCGGGTTGGCGATCGTGTAATTGTCCGGATGGCCGAGAAAGTTCGGCAGGTAGAAGACGAAATAGGCGAAGAAGAACAGGAACACGATCATGCCGAATGCATCCTTGATGGTCGCATAGGGCGTAAAGGCAACGGTGTCGGTCTTCGATTTCACCTCGATGCCGGTCGGGTTCGACTGGCCGACCACGTGCAGCGCCCAGACGTGCAGCACGACGACGCCGGCGATCATGAACGGCAGCAAATAGTGCAGCGCAAAGAAGCGGTTGAGCGTCGGGTTGTCGACGGCGAAACCGCCGAGCAGCAGTTCCTGGATCCAGTTGCCGACCAGCGGAATGGCGCTGAAGAAGCCGGTGATGACGGTGGCGCCCCAGAAGCTCATCTGACCCCAAGGCAGCACATAGCCCATGAAGCCGGTCGCCATCATCAGCAGATAGATGATGCAGCCGAGGATCCACAGCAGCTCGCGCGGCGCCTTGTAGGAGCCGTAATAGAGCCCGCGGAAGATGTGGATGTAGACGGCGACGAAGAAGAACGAGGCGCCGTTGGAATGCATGTAGCGCAACAGCCAACCGGAATTGACGTCGCGCATGATCTTCTCGACCGAATTGAAGGCGAGATTGGTGTCGGCGGTATAGTGCATGGCGAGCACGATACCGGTCAGGATCTGCGCCACCAGCATGATCGTGAGGATGCCGCCGAAGGTCCACGCATAGTTGAGGTTGCGCGGCACCGGATAGGCGATGAAGCTGTCATAGACCATGCGCGGCAGCGGCATGCGGGCGTCGAACCAGCGTTCGATACCGGTCTTGGGCGTATAGGTCGAGTGTCCCTCGCTCATCGAATTATCCCCTGCCTCAACCGATAAGGATTTTGGTATCGGAAATGAACTTGAATACCGGCACGGCCATGTTTTCCGGCGCCGGGCCTTTGCGGATGCGGCCGGCGGTATCGTACACCGAACCGTGGCACGGGCAGAACCAGCCGCCGAAATCGCCTTCCTGGCCAAGCGGAATGCACCCCAGATGCGTGCAGACTTGCACCATCACCATCCAGGCTTCCTTGCCGGGCGTGGTGCGGTTGGCATCGGTCGCCGGCGCATCGGCGGGCAGATTGGCGTTGCGGGCAATAGGATCCTTGAGATCGGCAAGGTTCACGGCTTCGCCGTCCTTCATCTCCTGCTCGGTGCGATTGCGCACCACGACCGGCTTGCCGCGCCATTTGACGATCAGCGACATGCCAGGCGTCAGCGAGGCGACATCAACCTCGACCGAGGCCAGCGCCAGCGTCGAGGCATCAGGGCGCATCTGGTCGATGAAGGGCCAGGCAACGGCGCCTGCGCCAACCACTGCGGCCATGCCGGTGGCGACGTAGAGAAAATCACGACGGTTGGGATCCTGGGTGTCGGTTGCGCTCACGGGTGCCTGATCCTTTCGCCTCTTCCGAGCCGGCGGCCGAGCTTTGTCCCCGCTCCATCGCGCCGGCCCGACAGCGCATGGCGAACAAGCTAGCGAATTCCTCCGGCATTTGGATTTCGGTTTATGCGTGAAGCCCGTTTTTGTCCAGCGGGCTGAGGCCACAAGGGCAGATTGTCGCGGGGACAGAACAGCGCGTCAGTTGGCCAGATGCCCAAAGGTCGGCAAAGGCGGCTAAACAACAGGGAAATATCAGCAAATCCGAGGCTCCCCACCTGTCTCGACAGGACAGGTTGCCGTGATCTAGTCTCGCCGGCATGGCACATATTATCGACCGCGAGACCTGGACCAGGACGTCCGGCCGCTGGCAGGGCGAACTGCAATGCGGCGCCTACGGCTCCAACTCCGGCCTGATTTTCAACTATCAGGAAGAGATTGGCGGCGGCCCGCGCCTGCACACGCATCCCTATTGTGAGATATTCATCATCCGGCAAGGCACCGGCCTGTTCACGATCGGCGACCAGCAGATCGAGGCCACGGCCGGCCAGATCCTGATCGTCCCTCCCGATACGCCGCACAAATTCACCAATCTTGGCCCAGGCCCGCTCGAAACGACCGACATCCACGAAAACGGCAGCTTCATCACCGAATGGCTGGAATGATCGTTTGCCGGCCGGCGGCTTTCAGCTTGCACCGAGCCTGACCAGCACGGCCCTTGGGATATCGTATTCGCGGATGACCGACTCATGCCGGCGCAGGCCGCAGAGTTCACGCTGGATGAAATAGGCGTGCACCGCCGCGGCAGCCTCCTTGAGCAGCCGCGGTCGCTGCTCCTCGTCGCCGTTGTTCTGACGGAGCTTGGCCAGCGTTTCCTCGACCCGTTGGCCGGCACGGCCGAGCGCTGCGGCCTTTTCAGCCAGTATCTCATGGCCGAGGGCGTCGAACGCGGCTTCGGCAGCCGAGGCGCCTAGGGATGGCGGATGCAGTGACATCTCAGCCTCCTTTTCTGTCTTGAGAGAGCATCATGCGGTGCGTGACGAATTCTTCGCTCACCACCGGCTGGAAACCAAGCCGTTCATAGAACCCAAAGGCTTCTTGTGGCGCGCGGGTGTTCAGCACGGCAAAATGCTGACGTGCCCTGTCAATGACGGTCTCGACCAGCATGCGGCCAATGCCGCTGCGGCGATGACGCGCGCTGACGAACAGGTGCCTGACCCGGCCGTGGTCCCTGCCTTCGAAATAAGGATCGATGTTCAACCCGCACACACCAGCGAGTTCTCGGCCATGCCATGCGCCAAACAGCGCCTCGCCTCGTTTCAGGAACTTATTGCAGCCGCCTGCCCAGCCATCCGCCAGCCGCACCAGCATCCAGTAGCCCTCCAGCCGGCTCTCCTCCTTCAGCGCATCGAAGGCCGGCGCGGTTGGCCGCAGCCGCTTGAGGACGTAGCCGATATCAGGCGACGCTGCCATGCCCTACTCCGCCGGCCGTGTCTCTTCCAGCACGCTTTCCTCGTGGTAGAGGAAGCCGCCGGACTGCCGCTTCCACAGCCGCGCATAGAGCCCGTCGAGCGCCACCAGCTCGTCATGCGTGCCCTGTTCGATGATGCGGCCTCCGTCCAGCACCACAAGACGGTCGAGCGCGGCGATGGTCGACAGCCGGTGCGCTATGGCGATGACCGTCTTGTTCTCCATCAGCCTGGCCAGATTCTCCTGGATCGCCGCCTCGATGTCGGAATCGAGCGCCGAGGTCGCCTCGTCGAGGATCAGGATCGGCGCATCCTTGAGGAAGACGCGGGCGATCGCGACGCGCTGGCGCTGGCCGCCCGACAGTTTCACGCCGCGCTCGCCGACAAAAGCCTCGTAGCCGGTACGGTCCCGGTTGTCGCGCAGGCCCAATATGAACTCGTGCGCCTCGGCCTTCTTCGCCGCCGCGATCACCTCGGCGTCAGTTGCATCCGGCATGCCGAGCTTGATGTTGTCGCGTAGCGAGCGGTGGAACAGCGCCGTCTCCTGGCTGACCACGCCGATATTGGCGCGCAGCGAGTTCTGCGTCACCTCGGCGACGTCTTGCCCGTCGACCAGGATTTTCCCGCTCTCGAGGTCGTAGAGGCGCAGGATGAGATTGGCGAGCGTCGTCTTGCCCGCACCGGACGGCCCGACCAGCCCGACCTTCTCGCCAGGCTTGACCACAAGGTCGATGCCATTCAGCACGCCAAAACCCTTGCCGTAGTGGAACTCGACATTCTTCACCTCGACGCGGCCGCCGGCGACGACAAGCTCTTTCGCATCCGGCGCATCGACAAGGCCAAGCGGCTGCGAGATCAGCGCCTTGGAGTTTTCCAGCACGCCGAGATTTCGCAATATGCCGTTGAGCTGCATCATCACGCGCCCGAGCAGCATGTTGAGCCGCAAGACCAGCGACAGCGTGAACGCGACGGCGCCGACGGTGATCGACCCTTCGACCCAGAGATGGACGGCAAAGCAGCCAATCGCGGTGATCATGATGCCCGACAGCGTCGTCAGCGCCATGCGCACGCCGGTCAGCCGGCGGGTGAAGGGCCGTAGTGCATCGAGATAGATGTCGAAGCCGTTCCGGATGTAGCGGTCGTCGCCGTCGGCCGAGAACAGCTTCAGCGTCTGCACGTTGGAATAGGAATCGATGATGCGCCCATTGATCATCGAGCCCGCTTCAGCCGTGGCCTCGGCATGCCTGCGGATCGAGGGCAGATAGAGCTTGGCCAGCCAGGCGAAAGCGAGAATCCAGATCACCACCAGCACGGCCAGGCGCAGATCCAGCCCGGCGACCAGCGCCAAGGTCGTCACCGTATAGATGAGCATGAACCAGATGACCTCGATGAAGCTCTCCATCAGGTCGCCGGTCGCCTGCCCCGCCTGCCAGACTTTTGTCGCGATACGGCCGGCGAAATCGTTCTGGAAGAAAGTGTAGGACTGCCGCGACACATGCCGGTGCGCCTGCCAGCGCACCAGATTGTAGAAGCCCGGCGTGATCGTCTGTTCGTTGACCAGCGCCGACAGGCCGACGACGACGGTGCGGATGACCAGCACCACTGCGATCATGAAAACAAGCTCAGGCCCGGCGGCGGTCCACAGCGCATGCCAGCTGCGCTCGCCAGGAAGCTGGTCGAGAATATCGACCAGCCGCCCGACGAAGTAGAACAGCCCGGCCTCGATCAGCGGCGCGATGCCGCCGATGACCAGCATGGCGAAGAAGGCGAACTTCGCCTGGCCGACATAGTGCCAGAGGAAGCCGCCGACGCTTGGCGGTGGCCGAAGGTCCGCCGGCTCCCTGAACGGATAGACCCAGTCCTCGAACCAGCGATAGACGGCTGTCATCATGCTGACGTCATCACTCTGCGGCTTCACCCTTCACGCCGATGTCGTTGGCAACGGCGTCATTGGCGGCATCGACCGGACCGTCGTCGAGCAGGAACCCGCCCGACTGGCGCTGCCAGAGCTGCGCGTAGAGCCCGCCGCTGGCAACGAGTTCCTCGTGCGACCCTTCCTCGATGACACGGCCCTTGTCGAGGACGACGAGCCTGTCCATCGCCGCGATGGTCGACAGCCGGTGCGCAATGGCGATGACGGTCTTGCCTTGCATGAGCTTGTAGAGATTCTCCTGGATGGCGGCCTCGGCTTCGGAATCCAGCGCCGACGTCGCTTCGTCAAGGATAAGTATCGGTGCGTCCTTCAACATAACGCGAGCAATGGCGATGCGTTGCCGCTGGCCGCCGGACAATTTGACGCCGCGGTCGCCGACATGAGCATCGAGCCCTTTACGTCCGGTGTGATCCGAAAGCCTGCCGATAAACTCCAGCGCCTCGGCCCGCCCGGCTGCCTCGACAAGCATTTCCTCCGTCGCATCGGGCCGCCCGTAAAGGATGTTGTCGCGCACCGAACGATGCAGCAGCGAGGTGTCCTGCGTCACCATGCCGATCTGCGAGCGCAGCGAATCCTGCGTCACCGAAGCGATCTCCTGGCCGTCGATCAGGATCCGGCCGTTCTCGAGGTCGTAGAACCGCAACAGGAGATTGACCAGCGTCGACTTGCCCGCGCCCGAGCGCCCGACAATGCCGACTTTCTCGCCGGGCTTCACCGTCAGCGATAGGTTCTCGATGACGCCCTTCTGCTTGCCATAGTGGAAACGAATGTCGTCGAAGCGTATCTCGCCCTTGGTGACGGCAATGTCCTTCGCCCCCGGCCGGTCTTCGACCAGGCGCGGCAGCGAGATCGAGGCGATACCGTCTTGCACCGTGCCGATGTTCTCGAACAGGCTCGACATTTCCCACATGATCCACTGCGACATGCCCCACATGCGGAGCACGAGGCCGATGACCACGGCGACGGCGCCGATCGTCACCGCCTGGCCGAGCCACAGCCACAGCGCCGTCGCCGTCACCGAAAACAGGAGCAGCGCGTTGAGGATATAGAGCAGCCCGTAAAGCACCGTCACCAGCCGCATCGACCGGTAGACCGTGTCGAGGAAGCCTGCCATGCCTTCTTTGGCGAACGTTGCTTCGCGCCGTGCATGGGAAAACAACTTGACCGTCTGGATGTTGGTGTAGCTGTCGACGACGCGGCCGGTCATCGTCGAGCGCGCATTGGCCTGCGCCTCGCCGACCTTGCCCAGCTTCGGGATGATATAGCGCAACAACCCGATATAGCCGAGCAGCCAGACGCCGAGAGGTGCCGCCAGCCGCAAGTCGGCCGAGCCGACGATGAACAGCATGCCGAGGAAATAGACGATGACGTAATTGAGCACCTCGATCACCTTGATGACGCATTCGCGCACGGCGAGTGCCGTCTGCATCAGCTTGGTGGCGATGCGGCCGGCAAATTCGTCCTGGTAGAAGCTCATCGACTGCTTCAAGAGATAACGATGCACCTGCCATCGGATGCGCATGGGGTAGTTGCCCATCAGCGTCTGCTGGTTGAGCAAAGAATGCAGCCATACCGTACCCGGCAGCGCGAACAGCACGACGAAGGCCATGCCGGCAAGCTTCCAGCTCTCGGTCTGCAGGAAGGTTTCGCGGTTCTGCCCGGACAGCCAGTCGACGATGTGGCCCATGAAGCCGAACATCCACACTTCCGCGATGGCAATCGCCGTCACCAGCACCGCGTCGACGATGATGTATGGCCAGGCGCCGCGCGTATAATGCACGCAGAAGGCAACCAGCGTCTTCGGCGGCTCGACCGGTTCCGCTGCGGGGAACGGATCGAGCCTTCTTTCAAACCAGCTAAACATAGTGATGCTCACAAAACTGTTGTCCGCTCATGCGGCGCGGGAAAAATCCCCGGGGCGCTCCGCCTCCCCAGACCGTACGTCGGCGGGGACTGACGGCCCGGAATCACCCGGGCCATCGGTCCTGCTTCGCGCAATATAGGGACTTGCGGGCTTTTCACCGACAGAAGCCTTCGACTGTGCTGACGGCACGCCGCCGCCAGTCCGGTTTTTCGCGCCCGGCCGGATCAGCCGGATGATCCGGCGCACCAGCGACGGCCGGCTGTGGTCGGGAACCGCACGCGAGAAATCGACATCCGGCAACATGCCGCGATGCGGACGCCGGCGCGTCTCGGCATGAACCGCCGACGAATAGGTCTCGCCGACTAGCAACGCCCAGGTCGCCGTCTTGCGTTCGTGCAGGCTTCTTGAACCAGGTATCTTATAGGGATCGAACATCGGTCCGTCCTCCGTGTGAAAATAGACATAAAAAGGCGAAGCAATGTCGTGCGCCGGCCTTCGGCCGGAGGCACGGATTGCATCCGTCGGGACACGAGGATAGGCCTCGGTCGCGACATGCTCAGCTGGGGCGCTTGGCCCCTTTGACCGTTTGAAAAACATCGCAGGATTCCTTCGAGAGCCGAAAATTGGGTTCGGCGGGAATCGGTGCGATCAGATCTAAGAGATCAGGTAAATCGTCGTACCGAAACCGCCAGCAGGCAGGTAAGCCCACGGGAGGGGCGCTGGATGTGCATGGTCATCATGAAATACCCCTCCATCGGTTCGGGTTGACAATGCGTGCGGTATAATCGACTTCGCAGAAAATGGCCACCCGCAGGTCCAGCAATTTCCAAAACCAGCCACCCGCTGTGGCCGATCTGCCACTTATTAGAAAGACGCGGAAATGAACCACCGTCTTCGCATCGCCCTCTACCAGCCTGACATCGCCGGCAACACCGGCACAATCCTGCGCTTCGCCGCCTGCCTCGGCCTTGGCGTCGACATCATCGAACCAGCCGGCTTTCCGCTCTCCGACAAAGCCCTCAAGCGCGCCGGGATGGACTACCTCGAAATGGCTGCCCTGACCCGGCATGTTGACTGGAACGCCTTCGAGGATTGGCGCAAGGGCGAAGCCTGCCGGCTGGTGCTGCTCACCACCAAAGCCGCGACCCCCTATACGGGCTTCAGCTTCGCCCAAGGCGACATCCTGCTGTTCGGCCGCGAATCCGCCGGCGTGCCGGATCCTGTCCATCAGGCGGCGGATGCGCGGCTGACGATCCCGATGCAGCCGGGCACGCGCAGCATCAACGTCGCGCTGTCCGTCGCCATGGTCGCCGGTGAAGCCATCCGGCAACTCGGCTAGACCCTTCAACGCGTTGTCGTCATCGCCAACGGCCGTTGCGTCTTGCATCATTCTCACCCAGGCGCACATCGCCTTCTCCTCAATTACCCTATCGACATTTCCTGGCTACAAGCTCAACTTAAGTTGAGGTCAAGCGGAAAATCGAGATGGCTCCGGTAAAGGAATTGACGGTCGGCCAGTTGGCCATGCGCAGCGGCGTGGCGGTGTCGGCGCTGCATTTCTACGAGGCGCGCGGGCTGATCCGCAGCCACCGCACGTCGGGCAACCAGCGGCGCTATGGCCGCGACGTGCTGCGGCGGGTGGCAATCATCCGGATCGCCCAGGAGGTCGGCATCTCGCTGGCCGAGATCGGCGCCGCACTTGAATCGCTGCCAGAAGGCCGTACCCCGACGCGCGAGGACTGGAACCTGTTGTCGACCGGCTGGCGCGACGACCTCGATCGCAAGATCACTCAGCTAAAGAAGCTGCGCGACGGCCTTACCGACTGCATCGGCTGCGGCTGCATGTCGATCGACAAATGCCCGCTGCGAAACAGGGAAGATCGCTTGAGTGCGCAAGGGCCGGGCGCAAGGCGACTGCTTGTGGAATCCTAATCCGCCGCGGGCAGCCGCCGTATGGTGAATTCGATTACGTCGCCCGGCCGCTCGAACCAGCTTTCGATCTCGGTCCAGTAGGCCTGCTTTGGAAAACGCTCGAACCATTCCTTGGCCTTGAGCCGCGCATCCGGGCGCGGCAGGACGAAGGTCTCGCGCAAAAACCCGTCACGCGGCATGCGCTCGCGCTCGGCGCGTGAACGATCGAGCCTTTTCTTCAGGCCATGCAGCGGCGGTCTTGCCGGCGTGCGCATGAAAGAACTCCTGGGCCGAACCAGATGACACTTGACCCTTGCCCCTAGGAGATTAGGGATCGCGCCCGGAAAAGGCTAGTGGTCCGATTCCAACATTCGCCTCCCTAGTCCCCAGGCGCCGTTGCGAATGTTGGAATCACAAGGACCGCTAGCAAGTTTATGTTTCTGGTGGAGTTTTCGAATTTGACATTTGCATCGTGCCCTGCGCCACGCTGTGTGCAAATGTCAAATTCACTCCACTAGGTCCTTTGTCGGCCGCGACCGGAGACAGCATTTTGGAACGACCAGAAATACCGGCAGGCCTGCCACCCGACATCGAACAGAAGAAAATGAAGGCTAGGCTCTGGTTCGAGACGCTGCGCGAGCGCATTTGCACAACCTTCGAGCAGATCGAACAGGAACTGCAGGGACCACTGGCCGAATGGTCGCCCGGCAGCTTCGAGAAGACGCCGTGGGAACGCGACAATGGAAAGGGCGGCGGCGGCGCCATGTCGATGATGCGCGGCCGCGTCTTCGAGAAGGTCGGCGTCCATACTTCGACCGTCTATGGCGAATTCTCGCCCGAATTCAGGAAGCAGATGCCCGGCGCCGAGGAAGACCCGAGCTTCTGGGCATCAGGCATTTCGTTGATCGCGCATCCCTGGAACCCCAACGTGCCGGCCGTGCACATGAACACCCGCATGGTCGTGACGTCGCGCCACTGGTTTGGCGGCGGCGCCGATCTGACGCCGGTGCTCGACCGCAACCGCACGGAAGATCACCCCGACACGGTCGCCTTCCATCGAGCCATGCAGTTCGCCTGCGAGAAGAACGCTGCGATCGCCGACCACCCCAAATTCAAGGCCTGGTGCGACGAGTATTTCTATCTGCCGCACCGCCACGAGCCGCGCGGCGTCGGCGGCATCTTTTTCGACTGGCTGCATTCGGGGGAGGAGAAAGGCGGCTGGAATGCCGATTTGAACTTCGTTCAGGATGTCGGGCGTTCTTTCCTTGTCGTCTACGGACACCTGGTTCGCGCCCATTTCAACGAGAACTGGACCGACGACGACCGCGACGAGCAGCTCATTCGCCGCGGCCGTTACGTCGAATTCAACCTTCTTCACGATCGCGGCACCATCTTCGGCCTGAAGACCGGCGGCAATGTCGCTTCGATCCTGTCCAGCCTGCCGCCGGAGGTCAGGTGGCCGTAAAAAATCGGTGAGCGAAACGTGAGCCGCATTGACGTCCCATTCGCCGAATCTGGGCAGCCAATGTGGCATCGCCATTATCTTTTTCGTCTAATAGGCAATTGAAATAAAACGACTATTTGTCGTTTCGGGCCGGGAAGCGCCGGCGGTTCAGTCCCGAACCGCGACACGACGCTACCGGACGGCCCTGAACAAGGCGGAGCATTTTCCAAACGGATGCCCGCATTTCCAGGAGTATTACATGCGAAAGCTCATTGTTTCGGCAGCCGCCGCTGCCCTTCTCGCTTCCGGCTCGATTGCCTTTGCCGCGGTCAAGCACACCACGGGCACGGTCAAGACCTATGATGGCACGGCCATGAGCCTCGTTCTGGACGATGGATCCACCTTCACGCTGCCCCAGACCTTCAAGGATCCAGGCTTGAAGGCCGGCGAAAAGGTCCGCGTTTCCTGGGACATGAGCGGCAAGAACAAGGTTGCCGAGTCCGTCAAGATCGTGAAGTGATGGGGACAAGACCGAACGGTCTTGCCTTGGCTTAGCCTGACAAGAGGGGGCGGAGCAGCGCTGCTCCGCCTTTTCGCACCCACGGCAACCAAAACCGTCGAACCGTGTTATGCTAGCTCCCCCGTGCGTGCCCCCGAAACCGACTGCTGTGACAGGGCGCGGAACAGAGATGGCGGAGCTTCGTGTGCCCATGAGAGGCACAGGCTCCAAGGAGGAAAAGGAGAAAACCCCATGAAGGAATTCCATTGCGGCTCGCTGGTTCCCGGCTGTGAGTGGCACACCCGTGCCGGTGAGGAAGCCGAGGTCATGCGCCGCGCCGTCGACCATATGCGCGAGACACATGGCGAAACGGTCATTCGCGAGACGATGATCGAGGCGATCCGCTCGCGCATCGAGAAAGTTCGCGACGCGGCCTGAGCAGTCCTATCTGGCCTTCAGGGCTTCCGCGGCGCGCTCCAGCAGCGCGTCGCGATCGAGCGCAAAGCCGGACCCGATCCATTCCTTTTCCAGGTTTTTCAGAATCGCACCGAGTATTGGCCCCGGCGACGCGCCAAGCGCCGTCAGATCGCCGCCCTTGACTGGGAACACCGGTTTTTCCCATTTCAGCGCAAAAGCGAGCAGGCGCGAAAACCCGCCGGCCTGAACCAGCGCGTCATTGTCCTCGAGAGCCCGCGCTCGCGCCGACGCCAGCGACAGCCGCAGGCGATCGAGAAAACCCTGGCGCTCGCCGGAATAGAGTTTCTTGGCCAGTTCCGCTTCGCTTGTCTTGGGCTCGACGGCAGCCGTCAGCGCCCAGTGGCGCAGGCGCTCCGCCTCAGTGGTCGAAAGTTTCAGCCGCTCGGCCAGTGTCTTCATCCTCTCCGCATCGGGCGGCACGATCGCCTCCAGCCTGAGCAGCGGGTCCGGCGCCCAGCCCAGATCCTTTTCTGTCTTGGTCAGCCCATGAATGGCATCGATGCCCCATTTCTCGCTTTCCGGCAGGGCGCTGGTGAGCACGCCGGCCTGGCGCATCCACAGCAAGGCGCGCGACGGATCTGGGGCCGATAACAACTTCTTCAGCTCGGACCAGATGCGTTCGGCCGAGAGATGGGCGAGACCGTCCTTGAGCCGGGCGCAGGCCTTCAATCCCTCGGCATCGGGCCGACCCTCGCCATACCAGGCGAAAAAGCGGAAGAAACGCAGGATGCGCAGATAGTCTTCGCGGATCCGCTGCTCCGCATCGCCAATGAAGCGCAGCCTTCGTGCCTCGATATCGCCGACGCCGCCAACCAGGTCGACCACCGTCCCGTCAGCCTCCGCATAGAGCGCGTTGATGGTGAAATCGCGCCGTTCGGCGTCGGCCTTCCAGTCGCGGCCGAACGACACTTTGGCGCGGCGGCCATCGGTCTCGATGTCGGCGCGCAGCGTGGTGACCTCATAGGGCGCGCCGCCGGCAATCACCGTGATCGTGCCGTGCTCGATGCCGGTCGGCACCGCCTTGAAGCCCGCCGCCTCGGCCCGGCGAACGGTTTCCTCGGGCAGGCAAGTGGTAGCAACATCGATATCGGCGACCGGCTGCCCAATCAGCGCATTGCGCACCGCGCCGCCCGCGATGCGGGCTTCCTCGCCGCCCTGCGCCAGCACGGCAAGCAGCCGCTGCAGATGCTTTTCACCCAGCCAGTCGGCTCTGCCCGCCAGCGATACCGGATCACTCAAGCATAGAGCCTTTCATAGAGGGTGCGGATGATGCCGGCGGTGACGCCCCAGATGCGCTGGCCGCCATAGGGCATATCGTAGAAGAACCATTCCAGATCGTTCCACATGCGGCTGTCCCTGGTGTGGTTGGCCGGATCCATCAGGAACGAGAGCGGCACTTCGAAGGCGGCATCGACCTCGTCGGCATTGAGCGACAGCGTAAAACCGGGCTGCACGACCGCCAGCACCGGGGCGATGCGATAGCCGCTGCCGGCGACATAATCGGGCATGCGGCCGATGATCTCGATGCGGTCATGGCCGAGGCCGATCTCCTCGAATGTCTCGCGCAAGGCCGCTGCTTCCGGGGTCGCATCGGTGGGATCAATGGTGCCGCCGGAAAAAGCCACCTGCCCCGAATGGCTGCGCAGTTTTTCCGCCCGCTTGGTCAAAAGCACGGTCGCATCGCGTCCATGATCGACGACCGGGATCAGCACTGCGGCGTCGCGCAGCGCTTTGAGCTGCGTCAACCGTGGATGGCCGGGGTTGAAGCGATGATCGCCATAATCGTCGCCGGCATGGGCTTCAGCTTGCGCCGCGACCCGCGCGCGAAAATCCGCTGTGGAAAACGGCGGCGGCCTCACCTGATCCATCATGCGCTCAGCCGCTTCAGTTTTTCCGCCGGCATGATCGGATAGATTTCGCCTTTCGAGCGTACGGCAAACATCGTCTTGCCGCCGATATCGATCTCCTCGCCATGCTCGACCAGTTCGTACATCACCGGCCGCGCCACCAGCGCTTCCAGCCTCCCGCGCACCAGCACATAGGGCTTCAGGCCGCCGGTCTCGTTCTCGTCGACGAAGCGCAGCGGATGGCCAGGTCCGGCCTCGACGACATCGCCGACATTGGTGCGGAAAGTGATGGTCTGCTCGGCGCCGGCGCCGGAAACATCCATTTCAACCGCGATGAAAGGCGCGTCCACGACGCGGATGCCGACCCGTTCGACCGGCGTCACCAGATAGGTCCTGCCATCCTCGTCCTTGCGCAGCACGCTGGAAAACAGCTGCACCAGCGGCATGCGGCCGATCGGCGTGCCGAGATAGAACCACGTTCCGTCTTGTTTGATCTCCATGTCGAGATCGCCGCAAAAGTCGGGATTCCAGCGCTCCACCGGCGCCGCGCCCTTGCCGGCGCGAGCCGCACGCGAGATCAACGCTTCGAGACCGCGCGCCTCGGTTGCGGCAGCAAGGCTGTGTTCGCGATGTTCGGAGCGTTCCGTCATGGTCACGAAATAGTCACTGTTGTTCCGCTTGTCAGCCTAAGTCTGTGATTTAAATTCATTCGTAGGCGCCAGGCGAAGCCGAATCGCGGCATTCTAAGGCACTACAGTGCAAGCCGGTACTTCCAGCACAAGGATCGATGCGGCATGAGCGTAATGGTCAAGGAAAGCCCAATCAGCGAAAAGGACATGATCGCCCAGGCCGAGACGGCGCTGGCCGATATTTCCAGGGTACGCGACGGCGTCGGCCGTGTCATTTTCGGCCAGGAAGTGGTGGTCGAGCGCACGCTGGTGGCGCTGCTTGCCGGCGGCCATGCGCTGCTGGTCGGCGTGCCCGGCCTTGCCAAGACCAAGCTGGTCGAAACGCTCGGTGTCGTGCTCGGCCTCGATTCGCGCCGCATCCAGTTCACACCCGACCTGATGCCGTCGGACATTCTCGGCTCAGAGGTGATGGAACAGGACGAGGCCGGCAAGCGCTCCTTCCGCTTCATCTCCGGCCCGATCTTCGCGCAATTGCTGATGGCCGACGAGATCAACCGCGCCTCGCCGCGCACCCAGTCGGCGCTGCTGCAGGCGATGCAGGAATATCACGTCACCATCGCCGGCATTCGCCACGACCTGCCCGCGCCCTTCCATGTACTGGCGACGCAAAACCCGCTGGAGCAGGAAGGCACCTATCCCCTGCCCGAAGCGCAGCTCGACCGCTTCCTGATGCAGGTCGACATCCTTTATCCCGAAATCGAGGCCGAGCGGCGCATTCTGCTGGAGACCACCGGCATCGAGGACGCCAAGGCGCAAAACGTGCTGCAGCCGGCGCGGCTGAGGGAAATCCAGACGCTGATCCGCCGTATGCCGGTGCCCGAAAGCGTCGTCGACGCCATCCTCAAACTGGTGCGTTCGGCGCGTCCCGGCCAGGGCAATGCCGAGACCGACAAGCATGTCGCCTGGGGTCCCGGCCCGCGCGCCAGCCAGGCGCTGACGCTGTGCGCCCGTGCGCGCGCGCTTTATGACGGGCGGCTGGCGCCGTCGGTCGACGATATCCGCGCGCTGGCCGAACCAGTGCTGCAGCACCGCATGGCGCTGACCTTTGCCGCGCGCGCCGAGGGCACGACCGTGCGCGACGTGGTGGCGAAACTGGCCAAAGGAATCTGATGGCGCGTATCGGCGAAGTCCAGGCACCGGCAGCGACGCGCGACGCGCTCGCCAGGGGCCGGTTGCGGGCTTCGCTGGTGCCGGACCTGCTGGTCGAGGCGCGCCGTATCGTCAATACGGTAATTGCCGGCTGGCATGGCCGCCGCAAGCGCGGCATCGGCGAGAATTTCTGGCAGTTCCGCCCCTATGTCGAAGGCGATTCCTCGCGCATCGACTGGCGCCGTTCGGCCCGGGACGACCACACCTATGTGCGCGACCGCGAATGGGAAGCAGCCCACACGGTGTGGCTTTGGGCCGACCCCTCGCCCTCCATGCTCTACAAATCGACTGGCGCCAGCGTTTCCAAGGAATCGCGCGCGCTGGTGCTGGCACTGGCCATGGCCGAATTGCTATCTCGCAGCGGCGAGCGCATCGCATGGCCCGGCCTGACAGATCCGTTCACCGCCCGCAACGGCGCCGAGCGCATCGCAGCGCAATTGATGCACGCCGCGGACCTGCCAGCAAAGCCTGACCTGTCCGCCATCCGCCGCTTCTGCGACATCGTCGTCGTGAGCGATTTCCTCGACCCGGTCGAGGAGACCATGGAATGGCTCGATGTGCTGGCGCGGCATGGCGTGCGTGCGCATCTGATCGAGGTTGCCGATCCGGCGGAGGAGACCTTTCCTTATGCCGGCCGCACCGAATTCACCGATCCCGAGACCGGCGACAAGTTGACCGCCGGCCGCGCCGAAATGCTCGGCGACGAATACCGCCTGCTCTACACCGCCCGCCGCCAGGAGATGGCCAGCTGGTGCAAGCGCCTCGGCTGGAGCTACACCGTCAACCACACTGATCGCCTCGCTTCCGAGGCGCTGGTGCGCATCCACATGGCGATGACCGCCGATGGCGCATTCGTGGGAAGGGCCGGCGCATGAGCTGGCTGCCGCTCTCCTTTGGCGCTCCCATGGTGTTGTGGGGCCTGCTCGCGCTGCCGGTGATCTGGTGGCTGCTCAGGCTCACACCGCCCAAGCCGCAGTCCGAAATGTTTCCGCCGCTGAAGATCCTCGCTCGCGTGCTGAAGCGCGAGGAAACGCCGCAGCAGAGCCCGTGGTGGCTGACGCTGCTGCGGCTGTTGATGGCAGCCCTTGTTGTCGCGGCATTAGCCGAACCCGTTTTCAATCCGCGCGAAAAATTGCCGGCCGAGGGCGCCGCCCTGGCGCTCGTCATCGACAATGACTGGGCGAGTGCCGCCGACTGGGGCAAGCGCGTCGCCACCGCCCAGCGGCTGATCGCCGATGCCGGTTCGAACGGCGTACCGGTCGTCATCGCCTTCACCGCCGAAAAGCCGAACGCCGAGATCGGCCCCTTCGATGCGGCGGCTGCCCTCGACCGGCTGCGCGCCGCCAAGCCGAGGCCGATCCCGACCGACCGACCCGCTGTCTATGCCCGCGTCGCCGGCGTGCTGGGAACCTTGCCCGGCGCCAGCGTTGCCGTTCTCACCGACGGCCTTGCGGCAAAGGGCGACGAGGCCGCCTTCAACACACTGCTGTCGAAAAACGCCGCCCGCGTCGTCTGGGCCAATTCCGACCGGCTGGCGCTGACTGGGCTCACTGGCGCCGAAAATCAGGTCGACGGCTTCGCCCTGACCGCCATCCGCGCGCCCGGCGATCCGGCGCCGGCCCAAGTCACAGCCGGCGCCTTCGACGATAAGGGCCGCCGCATCGCCGACGCGACGCTGACCTTCGCGCCGGGTGAGACCACCGCCACCGGCACGATGGGGGTGCCGTTCGAACTGCGCAACGACTTCGCCTCGATCGCGCTCGACGGCGAACGCCAGGCAGGTGCGGTGCGCGTGCTCGACGAAAGCTCCAAGCGCCGCCGCGTCGGACTTTTATCGCAGGCCGAGGCCGACCAGGCGCAGCCGCTTCTGTCGCCGCTCTATTACATCAGGCGGGCGTTGCAGCCTTTCGCCGATCTGGTCGAACCGTCGAGCGTCGATCTCGCCGACGCCATCCCGCAGCTTCTCGACCAGAAGCCGGCGATGATCGTCATGGCCGACATCGGCACCATTCCGCCGCAGGTCCATCAGCGGCTGGTCGACTGGGTCGACAATGGCGGCACGCTGGTGCGCTTCGCCGGTTCGCGGCTGGCCGCCGCCGGCAATGACGACGACCTTCTGCCGGTCAGGCTGCGCACCGGCGAGCGCTCGCTTGGCGGCGCGCTGTCATGGACGACGCCGCAAGCGGTGACCGAATTCCCGAAGAACGGCCCGTTCGCCGACCTCGCACCGCCGGCCGAGGTCACGGTGAGCCGGCAGGTGTTGGCCGAACCGACGCCGGACATCGTCGAACGCACCTGGGCAACTCTTGCCGATGGCACCCCGCTGGTGACCGGGTTGAAGAAGGGCAAGGGCACGCTGGTTCTGTTCCACATCACCCCGGAAGCGACATGGTCGACGCTGCCGATCTCCGGCAGCTTCGTCGAGATGCTGCGGCGCATTGTGCAACTGTCGCGCAACCAGGGTGCGGCGGTTGCCAACGCTGAAGCCGCTGCTACGTCGCTGGCGCCTTATCGCATGATAGCCGCCGACGGCACTTTGGTGCCGCCGACGCCGGACGCGCGACCGCTGGTCCCCGGCGCCGGCTCGCTGCCGGTGACGTTCGAGAACCCGCCCGGCCTCTATGGCTCGGAAACCGGCGTTTTCGCCCACAATCTGCTCGACCCGGCCACCGCCTTCGCGCCGCTGGTGCGCCCGCAATTCACAGTGCCGGTGACCAATATCCAGTACGCTTTCGATGAATCGCGCGACCTCAAGGGATCGCTGGTCACAGCGGCACTTGTGCTTATGCTGCTCGACACGCTGGCGGTGTTCTGGATGGGCGGGCTGATCTCGCGCCGGCCGCGCCGCGCCCGATCGGCCGCGGCAACGACAACTGCGCTGCTGCTTGGCCTTGGCATGCTGTTTGGCCATGCCGACCTCGCCCGCGCCGACGACGCCAAGCCCGGCGATGCCGCCGCTATCGAGGACATTGCCAAGACCCGCATCGCCTATGTGCTGACCGGTGTGCCCGGTGACGATTCGATCAGCCGCGCAGGGCTCGAAGGCTTGACCCGCTTCCTGATCGAGAAGACCGCGCTCGAGCCGGGCGCGCCGGCGGGCGTCGATATCTCGAAGGACGAGCTTTCCTTCTATCCGCTGATCTACTGGCCGATCGATCCCTCCGCGCCGATGCCGAGCCAAGCCGCGATCGCCCGCATCGACGCCTATATGCAGCAGGGCGGCACGGTGCTGTTCGACACGCGCGACCAGTTCGCCAACGGCATCGGTGCGGATTCGGCGAGCCCGGCGACGGAACGGTTGCGCGACATTCTCGGCAATCTCAACGTGCCGCCGCTGGAGCCGGTGCCCGCCGACCATGTGCTGACCAAATCCTTCTTCATCCTGCCCGAATTTCCCGGCCGCTTCTCCGGCAGCCCGCTCTGGGTGGAAGCCTCGCTCGAGGCCAGCAATGCCGAGAATCGGCCGGTACGCGTCGGCGACGGCGTCTCGCCGATCCTGATCACCGCCAATGATTTTGCCGGCGCCTGGGCCGTCGACGAGAATGGTGACCCGCTTTTGCCGACCGTGCCATCGGATCCGATGCAGCGCATCTATGCGCTGCGCGCCGGCGTCAACATCATGATGTACATGCTGACCGGCAACTACAAATCCGACCAGGTGCACGTGCCGATCCTGCTCGAACGGCTGGGGCAGTAAGCCTATGAACTGGTCGATTTCGTTCGAACCGCTGCTGTCCTGGCCCTTGCTGGCTTTGGTGCTCGCACCGCTGCTGGTGCTGGCCGCTGTCGGCTTGTGGTTTCGCCAGCGCGGCGCGATCTTCCGCTTCGCGGCGCTGATTGCGCTGGGCGCAGCACTCCTCAATCCGGTCTTCCTCGATGAGGAGCGCGAGGCGCTGAAGAGCGTCGTTGCCGTCATCGTCGACCGCAGCCAGAGCCAGGATATCGGCGACCGGACCAAACAGACCGACGAAGCGCTTGCCGGTTTGCAGCAGCGCCTTGGCCGCTTCAAGCAGTTCGACGTCCGCGTCGTCGAGGCCGGCAAGTCGGAAGCCGCCGACGAGCGCACCGAGACCAAGCTTTTTGCAGCGCTTGAAGGCGCCTTCCGCGACGTGCCGCCCTCGCGCATCGGTGGCGCCATCATGATCACCGATGGCGAGGTGCATGACGCACCGGCCGCCCCCGACTTCAATGCGCCGCTGCACGCGCTGATCACCGGCAACGAGCACGAGAAGGACCGCCGCATCCGCTTCGAGAACGCGCCGCGCTTCGGCCTCGTCGGCAAGCCGCTCGACATGACCTACCGCGTCATCGCCACCGACGGCGAAACCGGCCCGGTCGATGTCCGCGTCTCGGTAAATGGCGAGCAGGTCGCGGTCGAAGAGGCGACCATCGGCCAGGCGATGCCGCTGCAGGTGACCATCCCCGGCGCCGGCCGCAACATCGTCGAACTCTCCATCGACCGCGAGCCGGGTGAACTGACCGACGCCAACAACCGCGCCATCGCGCTGATCGACGGCATCCGCGAGAACTTGCGCGTGCTTTTGGTTTCCGGCGAACCGCATGCCGGCGAGCGCACGTGGCGCAATCTGCTGAAATCCGACGCCTCGGTCGATCTCGTCCATTTCACTATTTTGCGGCCGCCGGAAAAGCAGGACGGCACGCCGATCAACGAACTGTCGCTGATCGCCTTCCCGACCCGCGAGTTGTTCGTCGAGAAGATCAAGGATTTCGATCTCATCATCTTCGACCGCTACCAGCACCGCGACGTGCTGCCGATCCTCTATTACGACTACATCTCCGAATATGTCGAAAAGGGCGGCGCGCTGCTGATCGCCGCCGGGCCGGAATATGCCGGCGACGCCTCGATCGCCCGCACCCCGCTAATGTCGTCGCTGCCGGCAATGCCGACCGGCGAAGTCATCGACAAGGCCTTCTATCCGCGCCTCACCGATCTCGGCCAGCGCCATCCGGTGACGCGCGGCCTCGACGGCTCGGCGACCGAGCCGCCGCGCTGGAGCCGCTGGTTCCGCACCATCGGCGTACAGAACCCCGAAGGCGAAGTGGTGATGAAGGGCGCCGACAACCGCCCGCTGCTTCTGCTCGATCATAAGGGCGAAGGCCGCGTCGGCATGCTTCTGTCCGATCAGGGCTGGCTATGGGCGCGCGGCTTCGAGGGTGGCGGCCCGCATGTCCAGCTTTACCGCCGCATCGCCCACTGGCTGATGAAGGAACCTGAACTCGAGGAAGAGCGGCTGACTGCCGACGGCCGCGGCATGATGCTGGAAATCCGCCGCCAGACGATGAGCGACGATCCCGGCCCGGCGCAGGTGATCACCCCTTCGGGCAAGGCGCTGATCGTCAAGCTGGAGAAGTCCGAACCCGGCGTTTTCCTGGGCAGCATCGAGACCAAGGAGATCGGCCTCTACCAGATCGGCAATGGTGACCTGACCGCACTCGCCCATGTCGGCCCGGTCAACGCGCCGGAATTCTCCGACGTCGTCTCCACCGAGGACCGGTTGAAGGCTCCGACTGAGGCCACCGGCGGCAGCGTGCGCCGGCTGGCGGCCTCCTCCACCCTTGGCCAGATCACCGGCAGTGTCGCCCTGCCCTCCATCGTCCCGGTCCGCGCCTCCGGTGCGGCCTCGGGCGCAGACTGGATCGGCCTGCGCAGCACCGACGACAGCGTGCTCAAAGCCGTCTCGCGCGTACCCCTGTTCGGCGGCTTCCTCGGCCTTTGCCTGCTGCTGCTGGCCATGGGCGCGATGTGGTACAGAGAGGGACGGTAGCACCGCTTATCCTTCTCCCGGTTCACGGGGAGAAGGTGCCCGAAGGGCGGATGAGGGGCAGCGCGAGCCTGAGGTTGTTGGCAATCTCCTCGGCCCGCGCAAGCGAACTGTCATCGACCTCGGCGCTGCCCCTCATTGTCCTGCCGGACATTTCTCCCCGTATAGTGACGGGGAGAAAGACGCTCAACCTACTCCTCCGGCTCCGTCGTAAACAGCAGCGGGTACCCCTTGGCCTTGGCCGCGTCGATGGCCCGTGTCGCCTTGGTCTCGGCCACATCCCTGGTGAAGACGGCAACGACGCAAACGCCGAGCCGGTGCGCGGTGATCATCACCCGGTTCGCCTGGTCTTCGCTGAGCTTGAACTCGCCCTTCAGCACCGTCACCACGAATTCGCGCGGCGTAAAATCGTCATTGATGAGGATGACCTTGTAGAGCTTCGGTCGCTCGGTCTGCGGCTTGGTCTTGGTCCGGGGTTTGGAGCTGATTTCAGGCATCGGGAACCGGTATCGCGCGAGGGGTCGCTCTCACTTTGTCATGGGGGAAAGCCGTCGTCCATTTTGATCGGCGCGCCAAACCGGCTTCCCGGAAGTGCTGCCGTTCACAAATTTAGGAACTGTGCGCTGCGGTTCAACGGCCCTGGCGGTCGGCGACGCGACGAGCCTGGAATTGCCGTGCGCTGGATGCCGCATCGGGCCTTGATCCGGCCGCCTTGTATTCGACCCAGGCGACCGCGAGCCAGCCGAAGAAGCAGGCCAGCGCCGCGCCGGTGATCACGGTCAGCAGCAGGCTTTGCCATGGTGTGATGTATTGCCAGCTGCTGGAGATTGCCGGTGCAAACAGCGACGGCTCCGTGCGCCCGCTCACCGGATCGGGCACCGGGCTGGCGGTGAACTGGATCAGCACCCTGACCATGGCCGAGGCCACAAGGCCGCCGATGGCCATCGAGCGCAGAATGGATGAAAGCCGCTTCTTCATGCGGGCTATCCTACCGGACCGGCATTGCAAACGGGTTAAAGTCCTGGGTGGCCGGCACCCATCAACGGGTAATGATGCTCTCACACGACAAGGCCGCTCCAGCCGGGGGGTGCTGGAGCGGCCTTGTTACAGACAAACCTGTTGGCTGTCTGGATCAGGCCTTCGGGGCGTCCGTCTTGACGACCTTCTTCGCCTTCTTGTGCTTCTTGACGGGCTTCTTGGCGACGACCTTCTTCACCGGGGGCTTGGCGGTCGTGGTCGCCGGAGCGGTGGTCGTGGAAGCAGCCGGAGCAGCGGTCGTGGTGGCAGCGGCATTGCCCAGAGCCGGCATTGCGAAAGCGAGAGCGACGGCGAGACCGGTGGCGGAGAGGATGGACTTTTTCATGGCTTCATTTCCTTCTTTGTGCGGGTCGATTTTCGAGTGTCACTGAACCGGGTCGATCGGTGTCACTCCAAGCAGCTTCAAAGCGTTCGCGAGCATCCGGATACCCTGTGCCTGTTTCTTGTTGGCGCAGAACCGGTTTCCCTTTCTTTGCAGTGCTTTCGCCGCGGTGACCTGCGTTGCCGCGGCATGGGTTTCGAGGGCTTCGTCTACCTGGCGATTGAGATCGATGCAGCGCTCGCTCCTTGTGATCGGCGTCACCTTTGCGGTTGTGGCTCCGATCGCGGCTGTGACGAGCGGAATGCTGAGCAGCGCACCCATCAAGCTGATCGTGAACCTGTGCATCGGTAATGTCCGTTACTCCGGAGACTTAGCGTCGCAGCCGATGTCCTGACCGCCACGGCACCCTTTATGCCCTTGATTCTTTTCGGGAGTTTTTCCGGACTATAGAATTTTGTTTCTGGACTGTTTCTGGCAAATCGGCTTTGCGGGCGATCATCGCCGCTCGCCAACATGTGGCCAGAATTCTATCGTGTGGGTGACGCCACAGAAGCAGACTCAGAAGGCAGCCGCCGACGGGCCGCCAGCAATGACAGGATCGCCGTGAAATCCGATGCGCACATACTGATCGTCGACGACGACAAGGGCATTCGCGACCTGCTTCAGGAATTCTTCCAGAAGCGCGGCCTGCGCACCACGGTTGCCGCCGACGGCGTCGGGATGGAAGACATACTGCGCCGCACGCAGGTAGACCTGATCGTGCTTGATGTGATGCTGCCAGGAAAGAGCGGGCTGGAGCTCTGCCGCGACCTGCGCGCCAGCTACTCGACGCCGATCATCATGCTGACGGCGGTGACCGAGACCACCGACCGCGTCGTCGGCCTGGAAATGGGCGCCGACGACTATGTGCCCAAACCCTTCGATCCGCGCGAGCTGCTGGCCCGTATCCGCGCCGTTTTGAGGCGCAATGGTGCTGCCGAGCCGAAGCGGGCCACCACCAAGCAGATCTATCATTTTGCCGGCTGGACGATGGACTGCTCGCGCCGCCGGCTGATGGCGCCGGGCGACGTCAGGGTCGAACTGACGATGGCGGAGTTCAACCTGTTGCAGACCTTCGTCAAAAGCGCGCAGCGCGTCCTCACCCGTGACCAGCTCATCGAGCTTTCCGGCGGTGACAGCGACTATTCCTTCGACCGCAGCATCGACATCCTGGTCAGCCGTCTCAGGCGCAAGATGGAAGACGACCCCAAGACGCCGAAACTGATCCTGACTGTGCGCAGCGGCGGCTACCAGTTCCTGCCCGAGACCACCTCCGAATGAGACGTTTCCTGCCGCAAACCCTGCCGGTCTGGGTTTTGCTCATCGTCATTGCCGGCCTGCTGATCAGCCAGGTCGCCACGCTCTACATCGTCTCGCGCGATCGTGCCGTCGCCAATGACGAGGTCGATCTCTACCGGCTTAACGACCGCGCCTATTCGCTGGTGCAGCTGATGCATGACGACACGCCGGAGCAGCGCAAGCTGACGGCCTCCGGTCTGTTCAACGCCACCTATGCGCTCACTGTTTCGGACACGCCCGCGGTCACCTCGTCGATCGCCGGCGACGACGAACTGGCCGAGCTCGAGGACATTCTGGTCGGGCGGCTGTCGAAATTCGGCATCACCGACGCCCGCGTCCGGCGCGATCCGGCAACCCAGGCAGCCAACGCGCCTGGCGGTGTGGCCGTGACCAAGGATGTTGGCGCGGTGGAGCGCGACCTGTTATCGCTGGCGGCCAGCTTCGCCCAAAGCGACAAGCTGACGGCCTCTGTCCGCTTCGCCGACGGCCAATGGCTGAATTTCACCGAGCCCAACACGCCGGTCGGACCCATATTGAGCTTCGACAGCCTGCCGCTCTATTCGCTGATCGCGGCCCTGGTGGTGATCATGTCGATCTGGTCGCTACGCCGGCTGACGGCGCCCTATCGGATGATGGAAACGGCGGTCAACCGGATCGGCACGGACCTGAAGAGCCCGCCGATCGCCGAGACCGGCAGCCGCGAAATCCGCGCCGCGGCCAAAGCCGTCAACGCCATGCAGGTGAGGCTGCGCGACTATGTCGAGGACCGCGAACATCTGGCCGCCGCGCTCGCCCACGATCTGCGCACTCCGCTGACCCGCATGCGGCTGCGCCTCGAGCTGTTGCGCAGATCGACGGCGCGCGAGGCGCTCGCCCACGACCTCGCCGACATCGAGAGCATCGCCAGCTCCGTCATCGACTTCGCCACCTTCGAAGTCACCGAGGAGAAGAGCGAGCGGATCGATTTCTGGTCGCTGGTGGAATCGATCGCCGACAGTTTCGAGGACGTCACGTTCGACCATGACGGCGCCAGGCCGCGTGGCATGATCTGCATGGCGCGGCCGGTGGCGCTCAAGCGCTGCGTCAACAATCTGGTCCAGAATGCCGTGACCTACGGCAAGAAAGCCCATGTCAGCCTGCGGCAGTCGGACGGCACGGTCACGCTGGTTATCCGCGACGAGGGGCCGGGCATACCGCAGGCGCAGCTCGACCAGGTGTTCGGTTCCTTCGTGCGGCTGGAGCAATCGCGCAACCGCCAGACCGGCGGTCTCGGGCTAGGCCTGACCATTGCCCGCAACATTGCGCGTGCCGCCGGCGGCGATGTCAACCTGTCCAACCATCCTCGCGGCGGCCTGCTGACGGAGCTCAGCCTGCCGCTGGCGGCATAAGGCAGCAGACTAGCGTCTCGATGGGCACCGGGGGTGGATCAACCAACCCAACCTTGCAATAGTGCGGCCGCTCGAACAGGAGGAGATCGCCGCATGCTTTACGCCATCTTGGCCTATCACGTCGAACAGACCATCCAGTCCCTGACGCCGCAGCAGGACGCGGCGCTGATGCACGACCTGCTCGAGGTCAATGCCAGATTGACCCGCGAAGGCAAGCTCGGGCCGGCGGCAAGACTGGGCGCGACCGCCGACGCCGTCACGCTGCGTGGTCCGGGAGACGGCATCGTCATCGACGGGCCGTTTGCCGAGACCAAGGAACAATTGCTGGGTCTTTATGTCCTCGACTGCGCCACGCAGGAGGCGGCGATTGCGGCTGCGCGCGACTTGCGCCGCGTGAACCCCTCGGCGGTGTACGAGATCCGGCCGATCACATTTTACCTTCCCGGCCTGGCGTTCCCCGTGACGAAGGGCGATTTCCAGGAGGCCGCCAG
This sequence comes from Mesorhizobium sp. M1252, assembly GCF_040318265.1. Taxonomy (NCBI): domain Bacteria; kingdom Pseudomonadati; phylum Pseudomonadota; class Alphaproteobacteria; order Hyphomicrobiales; family Phyllobacteriaceae; genus Mesorhizobium; species Mesorhizobium sp. M1252. Next base: position 231,410 of record NZ_JAMYLX010000004.1, read on the forward strand.
CGGCTGAGAGCCGCTTGCCCTACCCCATGGCCGGTCAGGCAGAAGCGATCTCGTTGCCCAGGCGGACCGTGTCGGCGACGAGAAGGTCGAGATCCTCGCGCCGGGTCCGGTGGTTGTTGATCGCCACCCTCAGGCAATGCTGGCCTTGCACCGTGGTATCGGAAATGGCGGCGATGCCTTCTTCCTGCAGCCTCAGCATGATCTCGGTGTTGAGCGCCTTCGAGCGCTCGCCATCGAGCCCTTCCGCGCGATAGCGGAAGCAGACGATGTTGATGCTGGTCGGCGCTGTCAGTTCGAGCGCCGGTTGAGCCTCGATCAGGCCTGAGAGATACTGCCCCTGCGCAATGTTCTGGTCGATCAGACGGCCGAATTTTTCGACGCCGTGTTCCCGCAGCGCCATCCACACTTTCAGCGCCTTGAAGCCGCGTGTCGTCTGCAGACCGTAATCGTGCAGCCATTGGCCGGAGGCGAGGCCGCGCGTTGTCGATTCCAGATATTCCGGCGTCACCGCGAAGGTCTTGCGATGCGCCGAGGCATCCCTGACCAGCGCGCAGCCTGCCTCGAACGGAGCGTGCAGCCATTTGTGGGGGTCGAGCGCGATGGAATCGGCCCATTCGATGCCGGCGACACGACGCGCATTCTCGGGCGCGATCGCGATCAGCGCGCCGATGCAGCCGTCGACATGGAACCAGAGATCCTCCTCAGGCGCCAGCTTGGCCAGCGCCTGCAGATCGTCGATGGCGCCGGTGTTGACAGTGCCGGCATTGCCGATGATGCAGGCCGGCTTGAACCCGGCCGCGCGATCTTCCGATATCGCCGCCCGCAAAGCTTCGATGTCGATGCGAAGTCCGGCGTCGCTGGCAATGCGCCGCAGCGCCTTGTTGCCGAGGCCGAGCGCTTCCATCCCCTTGCGGTGACAGGAATGGACCTGGTCCGAGCCATAGAAACGCAACGGCTTTTCGATTGCTCCAACGCCGTGCTCGCGCACGTCGATGCCGGCCTTGGTGTTGCGCGCCACGGTCAGCCCGATGATGTTGGCCATCGAACCGCCGCTGACCAGCGTGCCGCTGGCCGAAGCCGGCATGCCCATCATCTGCTTGCACCAGTCGACCACCTGGCCGTCCATCAGGGCGGCGGCATGGTTGCCGCCGCCGAGATTGGAGCCCTGGATTGCCGCCAGGAAATCGCCGATCGCACCGGTAAAATTGCTCGACCCCATATACCAGGACCAGAAGCGCGGATGGATGTTGCCCATCGGATAGAGCATCACCTTGTCCACGACATCGCCATAGATGTCGGCAAGCGGGGTCGGCGATTGCGGCAGCGAGGCGGTGAAGAAATGCCTCACATCTCCAGGCATCTCCTGCCACACCGGCCGTTGCCTGACATCGCGCAGGTAAGCGACGGCATCGTCAACGATCCGATGCGACAGGCTTTGCACATCGGCCCAGTCCGAGGGGTCAAGCGTTTCCTCGGCAGCCGAGGTGACAGGCATCGCGTCCATGCAATTTGCTCCCGCGTCATCATGCCGGGAACTGGCAACCGGGCGTCGAGCGCGAGAGAGCAAGCTCTTCCGCATTCATCTCGGCCTCGATGCCGTCGAACAAAGGCGTGGTCATGTAGCGTTCACCGGTATCGGGAAGCATGCACAGGATCACCGATCCGGCCGGTGCCGTGCCGGCGATCTGGCGCGCCACGGCAAAAGCCGACCGCCGGAAATGCCGGTGAAGATGCCTTCCTGCTGCGCCAGCGCCTTGGCCCATTTCATGCCCTCCGGCCCGGCGATCGGCATCACCTCGTCATAGAAGTTGCCATCGATGGCCTCCTGCAGGACGTGCGGGATGAAATCCGGCGTCCAGCCCTGGATCGGGTGCGGTTCGAAAGCCGGATGGCTGGCGGCCGGCGCTCCGCCGGCGCCACGCATCTGCGGCTTGCCGCTGCCGACAAGCTGCGCGTTGGCCGGTTCGGTGAGCACGATCCGGGTCTCAGGCCGCTCGCGGCGCAGCACCCGCGCCACGCCGGCGACGGTGCCGCCGGTGCCGTAGCCGGTGACGAAATAGTCGAGCCGCGAGCCGGCGAAATCGTTGACGATCTCGCGTCCCGTGGTTGCTTCATGGATGTCGGCGTTGGCCTTGGTCTCGAACTGGCGGGCCAGGAACCAGCCATTGGCTTCGGCCAGTTCCACCGCCTTCTTGTACATGCCGAAGCCTTTCTCGGCGCGCGGCGTCAGCACCACCTTGGCGCCCAGCATCCGCATCAGCTTGCGGCGCTCGACCGAGAAACTGTCGGCCATCGTCACCACCAGCTTGTAGCCCTTCTGCGCACAGACCATGGCAAGACCGATGCCCGTGTTGCCGCTGGTCGCCTCGACGATGGTCTGTCCCGGCTTGAGCGCGCCGGTGCGTTCACCTTCCTCGATGATGTTGAGCGCCAGCCGGTCCTTCACCGACGCAGCCGGATTGAAGAACTCGGCCTTGACGTAGATGGTCGCATGCGCCGGGCCGAGATTGTTGACGCGGATGACCGGCGTGTCGCCGACCGTATCGAGAATGCTGTCGAAAAGGCGGCCGCGGCCTGCCGTGGTTCTGATTTTCTGCTGATGCAACATGGGTAAACTCCTGGTTCTTGCTCACGGGCCGGTTACACACCGGCGGTTTGGGCGACGAGGTTTCGACACCTTGCCGCACTACAGGTCTTTGAAGTGCCACAATGTGGAAAGCACCACATTCGGCACACAATCTGCGAGCCGGGTGTGCACTTTGTCGCGTTCGGTGATAAAACAAGGTCCGGTGGGCAAGCGTGGGAAAAGGCGTGGAAACAGGCGTGGAATCGAGCCAGGCAAGCAGCCGGAAAGGCCTGTCTCTGCGGCTTTTCGGCCCGCTGGCGATTGTGCGCGACGCCGCTCCGGTGGCCTTGCCGGCATCGCGCAAGCTGCGCGCGCTGCTGGCCTATCTGGCGCTGGCGCCCCATCCGGTCGGACGTGGCAAGCTCTGCGAGTTGCTGTGGGACGTTCCAAATGATCCCAGGGGTGAGCTTCGCTGGTGCCTGAGCAAGCTGCGGGCCGCGCTCGACGAACCGGGCCGCGGCCGGATCGTAACCGTGCATGATACGATCGTGCTTGATCTCGACGGTATCTCGGTCGACGTGCTGGATGTTGGCGCGGCAACTGCCGCAGGCATCGAAACGCTCGAGCCGACGCGACTGCAGTTGCTCTCCGACCTGTTCGTCGGCGACTTCCTCGAAGGGCTGGAGATCGACCGCAGCCCTCTCTTCAACAGCTGGCTGACCGCGCAGCGCCGCCGTTTCGGTTCCTGCCAAGCTGCTATACTGGAACATCTGGTCAAGACGCTGCCGGCCGATTCCGAAGACGTCTCCGCCCATCTCGAAAAATGGCTGGAATTGACCCCGTTCGACAGCAGCGCCCATGTCGCACTCCTGGTGAGGCTGGCGCGGCGCGGCCAGTTCGGCGCCTGCGAAGACCATCTTGCCGCTGCGGCATCGCTCTTCCAATCGGAAGAGCTGGATTTCGGCCCTGTGCGCCAGGCGTGGCTTGCCATTCGCGCGGAACGTCACTGCGCGACTTTGCCGGCACAGCCTGCGGTGGCGCCGGTGGCGGGCCACAGCCCGATCGCGCGTGCCCCCACCGAAGCCGCGACACCGCACAAGGCTTCGCTTGCCGTCATGCCGTTCGCCGAAGATGCCGGCGGCGTTCGTGGTGGGCTGGCCGACGGCTTGACCCATGACATCATTACCCGCCTCGCCAAGCTCAGGGATTTTTTCGTCATTGCCCGCGGCTCGGTCTTTGCCCTGGCGGAAAAGAACATCGCGCCGGAGGATGCCGGCCGCCGGCTGAATGTCGACTATGTCGCCACCGGCTCGGTGCGCAGTCTGGCGGGCCGGCTGACCGTCACCGTCGAGCTTGTCGAGGTTCGCACGGCCAGGATCGTCTGGGCCGAGACCTTCGAGCGCAAGCCCGAGGACATCTTCATTGTCCTCGACGACATCGGCAACAGCATCGTGGCCTCTATCTCATCCGAGATAGAGATGGTCGAGCGCAACCGCGCCATGCTGAAGGCGCCCAATTCGCTCAACGCCTGGGAGGCTTACCATCGCGGCCTCTGGCACATGTATCGCTTCACCCGCAGCGAGAACGACCTCGCACGGCATTTCTTCGACATTGCTGTCAGGCAGGATCCGACCTTCACCCGCGCCTATGCCGGCCTCTCCTTCACCCACTGGCAGAGCGCCTTCCAGCGCTGGGGCGACCGCGACCAGGACAGCGTGCTTGCCTTTGAGGCGGCCGGCCAGAGCCTTTTGGTCGACGATCATAATCCCGCCGCGCACTGGGCGATGGGCCGGGCGCTGTGGCTGCGCGGCGAGGGTGACGCGTCCGTGCTCGAACTGCAAAAAGCCGTCGACCTCAGCCCGAACTTCGCGCTTGGCCACTATGCGCTGTCCTTCGTGCATTCGCAGTCGGGCGACCCGCACGCGGCGATCGGATCGTCGGATCATTCGCGCCATCTGTCGCCGTTCGACCCGATGCTGTTCGGCATGCTGGGCGCACGCGCCATGGCGCATGTCCGCCTCGGCCAGTTCGACGAGGCAGCCGAATGGGCGCTGAAAGCGGCTGCCCGCCCCAACGCCCATGTCATCATCCTGTCGATCGCCGCTCACTGCCTGGCGTTGGCGGGGCGACTGGACGAGGCGAAAACTTTCGCCGCCGCCATCCGCAAGACGCTTCCGGACTACCGTGCGGACGACTTCATCCACACCTTCCGCTTCGACCGGGATGCCACAGCCCTGTTCAAGCTCGGCGCCACGCGCATCGGGCTGGCTTAGAGCATGATCCCAAAAAGTGGGTACCGGTTTTTGGAAAAGATCATGCTCCAACAAAGGGTTAGATCATGATGAGATTTCAACCAAATCTCATCATGATCTAGCGCCGCAACACCGCGCTCAGCACATCGCGTATCCCGATCGCGCCGACAAAGCGCGACTGGTCGTCGAACAGCGCCACGGGTGCCGTCTGCGAGCGGTGCATGGCCAGCATCACCGTCTTCAGCGAGGTTCCGGGGTTGGCCCAGAACACTTGCGCCGTCTCCTCCGGCTGCGCCTCGACATCGGCGCACGACACCCACACCGCCGGTTTGCCGTCGCGCTCGGCCGCCGCCACCAGCCCGTGCTCGTCGATCTTGAAACGCGTCGTCTTGCGCCGGTCGAGCCACACCCAGCCATTATCGCCGTGCTCGAGGTCGCGGCTGTCGCGCATGACGTTCCAGGCGGTCAGCACCGACAACGGATTCACATTGGCGATGAAGTCGCGGACATAGTCGTTGGCGGGCTTGAGCACGATGTCTTCCGGCGCCCCGGTCTGCACGATGCGCCCGCCTTCCATGATGGTGATGTGGGTGCCGATCTTCAGCGCCTCTTCCAGATCATGGCTGACGAAGATGATGGTCTTCTTCAGCTCCGCCTGCAGCTGCAGCAATTCGTCCTGCAGCTTGGTGCGGATCAGCGGATCGAGCGCCGAGAACGGCTCGTCCATCAGCAGGATCGGCGCCTCGGTGGCGAAGGCACGGGCCAGGCCGACGCGCTGCTGCATGCCGCCGGACAGTTCATGCGCGTATTTCTTCGACCACTGGTCGAGATTGACCAGTTTCAGCTGGCGTTGCACGCGCTCCTTGCGCTCTTGCTCCGGCACGCCGGCGAGTTCGAGGCCGAGGCCGACATTCTCCTCCACCGTACGCCAAGGCAGCAGGCCGAACTGCTGGAACACCATCGCCACCTGCTTCTGGCGCAGCCGCCGCAGCGTCGCCTGATCGCAGGTCACGACATCGACGATATTGTCGCCGTCCTTGACCAGCACCTGGCCGCGCGACACCACGTTGAGCCGGTTGACCGCCCGCAGCAGCGTCGACTTGCCCGAGCCGGATAGGCCCATCAGCACCGAGATTTCGCCCTCATGGACGGTCAGGCTGGCGCCGGCGCAACCCAGCACATTGCCGGTCTTTTCGAGGATTTCGGCGCGCGTGGCGCCGCCGTCGATCAGCGCCAGCGAACCGGCCTGGTCGGACCCGAAGACGATATCGACATTCTTGAAGTCAACGGCGACGGTCATTTCTTGCCTCCAACGCCGATACGCGTCATCCGGTCGAGCACGATGGCGAGTACGACAATCGCCAGGCCCGCCTCGAGCCCGAGATCGATGCGGCGCGAGCCGAGCGCGCGGTTGATTTCAGTGCCGAGGCCGCCGGCGCCGATCAGTGCTGCAAACACCACCATCGACAGCGACAGCATGATCGATTGCGTCAGCCCGGCCATGATGGTCGGCAGCGCTGAGGGCAATTCGACCTTCCACAGCAGCTGCTGCTTGGTGGCGCCAAACGCCTCGCCGGCCTCGATGATCGACTTCGGCACCGAGACGACGCCGAGATGGGTGAGCCGGACCGCGGTCGGGATGACGAAGATGATGGTGACGATGAGGCCGGGCGCGTTGCCGAGACCGAACAGGGTCAGGACCGGGATCAGGTAGACGAAGGTCGGCAGCGTCTGCATCAGATCGAGCACCGGCAGCATGATGCGGTAGACCTTCGGCTTGTGCGCGGCCCAGATGCCGAGCGGCACGCCGATGGCCATCGCCATGGCGGCGGCGGCCACGACCAGCACCAGCGTCTGCACCGTCTGCTTCCAGAGGTTCTGGTTGATGATGAAGATCAGGCCGAGAAAGACGCCTATGGCCAGCGGGCGCGAGCGCTGCAGCAGCCAGGCGACGATGGCGATGATCAGCGCCAGCAGCACCGGCGGCACCACCAACAGGATGCCAACCAGCCCGTCGAGCAGGAAATTGAGGCCATTCGAGAAGGCCCTGAACACAGTGTCGAAATTGTCGGTGAGGAAACCGAAGAACGCCTTTCCCCAGGCGCCGATCGGTATCTTGTGATCGACCATGAATTTCGAAATCGGATCCATATCGCCCCTCTCATGCGAGAGACCGCCTGCTTCCGGCCTCCGCTGTCGTTAGGTCATCTTCTCACAGGATATGAAAAAGGGCAGCCCTTTCTAGATTGGCTGCCCTTCCTGGTTCGGCTTTGCCGAATTCAGTCGGCTCAGCTTCCGAGCGCGGTCTTGACCGCCGCTGCCGCATCGCCGCCATCGAAGGTGGTGACGCCGGCAATCCACGGCGCAACCGCGTCAGGGTGCTTCTTCAGCCAGTCGGCTGCGACCGTGTTGGCGTCGCCGCCCTTCAGGATCGCGTCCATCATCTCGCCTTCCATGTCCAGGTTGAACTTCAGGTTGGCGATGAACTTGCCGGCATTCGGGCATTCGGTGGTGTAGCCCTTGCGCACATTGGTGTAGACGGTGGCGGCGCCGAAGCCGCTGTCGCCCATGCCGTCGAGATAGGTGAGCTTCATGGCGCCCATCACCGGATGCGGCGTCCAGCCGAGGAACGCGATCCACTCATTGTTCTTGATCGACTGCTCGGCCTGCGTCAGCATGCCGGCTTCCGAGGACTCGACCAGCTCGAAGCCTTCGAGATTGTCCTTCGGGTTCTTGATCATGTCGAGGATGATGCGGTTGCCGTCATTGCCCGCCTCGATGCCGTAAATCTTGCCGTTGAACTTGTCCTTGAACTTGCCGATGTCGGTCAGCGACTTGACGCCGGCCTCCGCGACATAGGTCGGTACGACGATGCCGTAGCCGGCGCCGGTCAGGTTGGTGCCGATCGTCTCGACCGAACCATCGGCGGTGTAGTCCTTGATGTCGTTGGTCATCGAGGGCATCCAGTTGCCGAGGAAGACGTCGAGATCCTTGTTTTTCAGCGACGCCATGGTCACCGGTACCGATAGCTGGATCGTCTGCGGCTCGTAGCCGAGCGCGGTGAGCAGCACCGAAGCGACGCCGGTGGTTGCCTGGATGTCGGTCCAGCCGACATCGGAAAGGCGCACCGCCTTGCAGCTCTCCGGATCGCCGGCAAGTGCAGCGCTCGTGGACAGAAAAGTCGCCAGGCCGAGGCCGGCGACGAAGGTGTTCATACGCGACATTGGCAGTCTCCCATTGTGATTCTTTGGCGAAGCGTAGTTACGGTTTCTCTGCCCGCCTTGTTTCGTCAGCCAAACACCATTCTGGTGTGGTTTCAAGCGCTAAGACAATCACGATCAACGGCGCGGACTGGCCAAACAGCGACACGCCCGCCGCTTTTTGGATTGCAGACGGCTTTTCCCATGAAATGCAGCGGTGCCCTCTCCCCGCGCCGCGCCAACTCGGCTTAAAAGGACGGCATGGCCAAGCTCTACTTCCACTATGCGACGATGAATGCCGGCAAAACGACAATGCTGCTGCAGGCGTCCTACAATTATCGCGAACGCGGTATGACGACGATGCTGTTCGTCGCCGGCCACTACAGAAAGGGCGACACCGGGCTGATCTCGTCGCGCATCGGCCTGGAGACGGAGGCCGAGATGTTCCGCGACGGCGACGATCTCTACGCTCGCGTCGCCGAGCATCACGAACATACGACGGTGCATTGCATCTTTGTCGACGAGGCGCAATTTCTCGAGGAAGAGCAGGTCTGGCAGCTCGCCCGTATCGCCGACCGGCTGAACATCCCTGTGATGTGCTACGGCCTGCGCACCGATTTCCAGGGCAATCTGTTTTCCGGTTCGCGAGCGCTTCTGGCCATCGCAGACGATCTGCGCGAAGTGCGCACCATCTGCCGCTGCGGCCGCAAGGCGACGATGGTCGTGCGTCTCGGCGCTGACGGCAAGGTGGCCAGACAAGGCGAACAGGTGGCGATCGGCAAGGACGTCTATATCTCGCTCTGCCGCCGCCACTGGGAAGAGGAAATGGGCCGCGCCGCGCCCGACGATTTCATTGGCTTCACCAGAGGCTGAACGGCCGGGACAACATGAAAATTCTGCAGTTCACAGTTGATTGCCCGTTTCCGCCGGTCTCCGGCGGAGAGATCCGGAACGCCGCCAATGCACGCGCCCTGGCATCGATGGGCGAGGTCCTGACGGTAAGCCTGACTGGCGCCCCGGCACCCTCCACACCGCCGAACATCCGTCACCGGATCATCGAGGCAGCGCGCGGCAGGGCGCCCTGGGGCAGGCGCAGCCCGCACCCGACCGTGCATATGATGCCGGACGACGAGCTGGCCGAAGCCGACGTCATCTGGAGGGAATTCGCGCCCGATCTCGTGGTGATCGAGGAGATCGTGCTTTCGCAGCTGCTGACGCTGGCGCCGAAGCATCGCGCGCGCACCGTCCTTGACCAGCACAACATTGATTCCCGGACGGTGTCCGACCGGATCGCCGGCCTGACGCTGTGGCAGCAAATTCGAGACTGGCGCCAAAACAGGCGAAGGAAGGCAGAGGCGCGCGAAGCCGACAGGTGTGCGGCTGCCCTGGCCGACCAGGTCTGGGTTTGTTCGCGGGCCGACGAAGCGCTTCTGTCCGCTCTCGGCCCCGTCAACGACATCAGGTTCGTCGCCAACCCCATTCCAGACGAGAGCGTGCTCTCCCTGCCAATTGCTGCCGAGCGCTTCAGTGAGCTCAGCCTGTGCTTCATCGGGCATCTCGGCTATTTTCCCAACATCGACGCCGTCAAGCAGATCGGCCGCGCGATGGCGCCGTGCCTCGCCGCCTCCGGCCGGCCCTGGTCGATCACCGTCGCCGGCAGAAACCCGCGCGATGTCGTACGCGGTCTATGCACCAGGCATGGTCTGCGGTTGATCGAGAACCCGCCGCATCTGCCGGAATTGCTTGGCCGCGCCGGCTATGCGCCGATCCCGCTGCGCTTCGGCGGCGGAACCCGCATCAAGGTGCTGGAGGCGATGGCGGCGGGCCTGGTCGTCGCCGCCACCGAAAAGGCCGTCGAAGGGCTTGGCCTGCAGGCGGGCAGGCATTTCCTGTCCAGCGACGATGCCGGCAAGTTGGCATTGAAAATCATCGATCTCGCGACACGCCCGCAAGCGGCCGCCGAGATGGCGGAGATCGGCCGCGCTTTCGTGCGCGACAATCATTCGTCGGCGGCGATTGAAAAGCAGGTCAAGCAGGCGGTCGCAGCGATCCCGCGCACGGATTGAGCCCGGCTGCTATCCACCGGCATACGGCGTTTGTTAAGGCCTGCAGCCTATTTTGCCCTCAGCCAGAGCCAGCCGGGAACCGCCATGCTTCGAGCCATTTCATCAGGCCTTGTCATTTACTTGGCCGGTATCCTCGCCGCGCTGGCCGACGGCGATGCAGCACTTGGCAAGAAAGTGTTCTACCGCTGCATGGCCTGTCACGAGGCGGCAAGCGACCGCGACAAGGTCGGCCCGCATCTCCTCGGTATCGTCGGCCGCACCGCCGGCACCGCCCAGAATTTCAACTATTCGCAGGCCATGAAGGACGCCGGCGCGGCCGGCCTCGTTTGGGACGAAGCCAACCTCAAAGCCTATCTCGGCGCTCCCAAGCTGAAAGTACCCGGCAACAGGATGGGCTTCTCCGGCCTGAGCAGCGACGAGGACATCGCCAACGTCATCGCCTATCTGAAGGCCGATCCGAAGCCTTGAACGGCGCGATGCGTAGCGTGATGGCGACGGCTTCCGCCAGCTGTCTCGCGCTTGCAACTCATTGAGCCCTCTGTCGAATTCAGCACACCCACACTGTCCGAGATCGACTTCTTCGCAGCCGTCAAAGTTCAATGACAATTGAACAATACTTGGCCGGCTGGTTAATCACGCCATGACCCCGCCTTCATTGCCTTTCAAGACGACCAGGCATTTTTTTGTTTTCGGGGCGGGTCTTGTCTTGCGTCTTCCAATCCCCTGATACCCCACATATATTCGCCGCTGTTCGCAGCCAGCGACCGGAAGCCGAAGCGGGAGGCCCCTATGGCGACATTGCAGAATTTCGATGCCGAAATTGCCAAGACCAGGCAGGTCGTGCAGGACATGCGCTCCAAGATCGAGCAGTCGGGCACGGTGCTTGATACGCTGGCCACCGCCGACAAGAAGATCGGCGACGCCAATTTCGACATCGAGAATGCCCGCATCGAGGACGTGCTGAAGCAGCAGAAGGTGATGGAAGGCAACATTGCCGACCTGATCATCGGGCTGGAAGACGCCACCAACGTCTTCGGCACCGAATTCGAGAGCATGAAGAACTACACCGGCTGGGAAAGCTTCGTCGGCGTCTTCTCGGCGCAACGCAAGCAGCGCATGCGCACCGACCGCGTCCGCAACATGTCGCTGGCCGGCAATCTGCAGGAGCTTCTGGTCAAGTCCGACACCATCGTCGGCATCCTGAAAGCGCAGAAAGAGGTCCTCGACCAGCGCTACAAGACCTCGGAAAATAGCCTGTCGCAGGTGATCGAGCGCCGCAAGGTCACCATGACCAACCTCGAGGCGGTGCAGAAGCGCATCGAGGAGGTCAATCCGCTGCTGCTCGACATCGAAAACAAGATCGCCGCTTCTACCAGTCAGAAGGAGCGCACGCAGCTTGAGGGCGAGCGCTCGAAACTGGCGACCGAATACAATGAAAAGCAGGCCAAGGAGCAGGAGCTTCTGGCCGAAAGCCAGACGCTGGAACGCTACACCTCGATGTTCCAGACCTTCGTCGATTCGCTCAACAATCAGATCGCAGCGCAGTCGACGCTGATCAACAAGCTGACCATCGATACCGAGCAGCGCATCGTGCTCTACAAGGCACTGGAAGATTCCTTGAAGACCGCCGCCCAGCAGGATGTCGCCCACAAGATCAACACGCTGGGCAGCCAGGTTGACAACACCGCCGAAGAGACCATGGCCGGCATTGGCGCCGCCTCGCAAAAGCACATCGGCGATCTCCTCGAAATGCACGAGAAGAACATGGTCGCCAGCTCCGACATCCAGCGCCGCAAGAAGCTCGCCGACGACGCCTTCGCCCGCCGTTTCGACGACGTGATGAAGAAGCACAATTCGGCCAACTACGTGCAGTCGTAAGGAGCGGCTGCACGCGGGCACACCGGCATGACTCCCGAAAACGAAGCGGCGGCGCGCTATTTTTCCGCCATCACGGCGGCACTCAGCGGCCTCGAAGTGTTCATGCGCGACGACCGCTCGCCGCTTTACCGGCACGGCATCGTCGCCAAGATTGTCGCCGAATACATTGCCCGGCTGGACAAATCGTTTTCCTGCTGGCGCAACCGGCTCGGCTTCATGGACACGTTCCGCATTTCGCGCGCCGACAGCGGCTATCCCGTCTTCCAGAACCTGCTCGAACTGGAAAACGACCGCCGCCAGGCCGAGGCGCGGCTGGCCAACATTCCGCTGGCCGGCGAATTGCGCGAGGAAATGGCCGACTTCATCCTGCGCCACAAGGAATTCCCCGAAGCGCTGCAGAAGTCGATGGCCGAGCGGCTCTATCTCGAGGACGTCAAGAGCGAACAGACTTTTGGCCCGTTCTCGCTGGCGCAGACGGCCAAGGTCTCGGTCAATCCAAAGACCGGGCGCCCCTATTACCTCGTGCACTGGGCGAGCTTCGACGGCAGCGCCAACCTGCCGCTGGTCTACATGGTGACGGTGGAGGATTCCTCCGAAAGCATGATCCGGCAGCTCGTTGACAGCAGCGGCAAGCTCAATGAACGGGTCGACATCCCGCTGCCGGTGGACGGCCTGCTCAACCCCGAACTCGCCCATCGCTTCGACGATTTCACCGAGAAGAATTCCGCCTACACGCTTTCGCCCGCAACGATTGCGGTCAATCTCGACAAGGATTTCGAGCCGCTGCACCCTAAGCAGCTGCGCCGCGTCGTGCTCGGCCCCTTTTATTCCGAAGGCATTACGGACAACAATTCGACCGTGACCGAGGTGCTGGCCAAGGTGCGCAAACCGGAAAATGCCTGGCTGCTCACCTGGACCATCCAGGAGGTCTACTCCAAGGGCGAGAAACCCGGCCGCAAGGGCCTGTTTTCGAGCGATAAGACGACGCAGGAATTCTTTATCAACACCGACGATCTCGAAGCCGCGCGCCAGGGTGTGTCGAGCTACGAGAACCACGCCCTGATCCCGCACGAAGCCTATCAAGCACTCTACGCCGCCGGCGAAGCTCAAAAGATCTTTTCCGGCTACAAGGTTCACATCCTGTCAAATGGGCAGGTGATTTCAGATGTCTGACCGTCACATCGCGGAGCATCCTTCATGGACACCGGCCTGACCACCATTCCGGAAGCGGCTATCGAAAAGCACCGCGCAACCGCGCAAAGCTTCATCACTCGCCTCGTCGTGCTGGAGGATCCTGCGCGCGAATCCGGCACAGCACTTGCCGGCACCAATCGCCGCTTTGTCTCGACAGTCTCGGTCGGCTCGGTGCGCCGTACCCGCGAGGTCGAGCTTACCAAGACCGTCGCCGCGATCCATCCCGACGACCAGCTGATGAGCATCCCGCAGCACACGCTGTTGTTCCGCGCCCGCCGCGGCCTGGCGATTGCGCTCGCCATCTCCGACGTCTTCGCCGAGGGCTCCGACCTCGAAAGCCTCCAGGCCAAGAACACCCGCGCGCCTCTTGAGGGCGATGAGGCGGCGACCTTCAAGAAGCTTCTGTCAGCCTCGGCTTACGTTTCAGCCTTCAGCCTCGCCTCTTACCTGTTCCAGCTGATCGACAGCGACGGCGAGGCTCCCAACGATATCGCCGAACCGGACTTCCTGTTCGACACGCCGCAGGACGCGGTGAAGTCGATTGTCGCCGGGTTGGACAAGGCGATTGCAGGCTCCAAGGACGATGGCGACCTGACGACGCGCGCGCGAGCTTTTGCACGGGTCGCCATTGATGGGCTGCTGGCCCGCAAAGGCCGCTTCGACGGCATCGGTCCGTTCGAGAACGCCCATATCCGCATCGACGCCGACGATTTCACCCTCGACGGCTTCGACGTCGCGCCCGGCAAGCGCTCCAAGCCGCTGGTGATGACCTTCAAGAAGCCGGAAGAGGTCGTCGGCAACCACATTGCCAAATACCAGTCGGTCAAGCTCGCCAAGATGCTGATGGCCTACGATTTCGAGCGCGAGTTGAACCCGTTCGTCGAACTCGGGGGCTTCCTCTTCACCTTCATCGGCGACGGCGCGCCGGGCACCGGCAAGACGACGCTGATCCAGATGATCGCCGGCCTCGTCAACAATTATTGCCAGGTTGCCGGCTATCCCTTCGCCTATGAGAATTTCGGCGTCGACCAGATCTCGTCCTACCAGGGCAAATCTGGCCAGAATTGCCGCCAGTTCATCAACAATGTCTTGAACCCACGCGTCATCGGTTTCGGCACCGTCGACGACATCGACCAGGTGGCGGCCCGCCGCTCCGACGACCGCGCCTCGGCCGGCCAACAGGAAATCACCGGCGTCTTGATGGACGCCTTTGCCGGCGCCGGCACGGTGGTGCGCGGCAATTGCTCGTTCGGCATGTTTTCCAACTATCCCGAAAATGTCGACGATGCGCTGCGCCAGCGCGCCGGGGCCCGCTGGCTGGTCGACGGCCCACAGAGCCGCGACGACTATATCGACATCTTCGTCCTGCTTGCCGGCAAGAACCACAAGATCCCACTCGGCGACCACAAGCTCTACGCCGCGCAGGAGATCCAGCGCGCGGTGACCGAAGCCTATGAGGAGCACGAGAAGCCTCAGGAAGACGGGCTGATGAAGGTCTATGAGCGCTACATGAAGGAGAATGGCGCGCCGAAATCGATGGCCGACATCGGCACTTATCTGCACCTGATCAAGGATGCCGAGCCGCGCTTCACCGGCCGAGCCATCAAGAACGTCACCGACGCCATCAAGATGCGCGCCATGGACATCGAGCTGCCCGACGACTGGTTCGAGAAGCCGGAAGTCTTCATGCACAAGGGCTACGACGAAAAGAAGGCCATGATCGAGGAACTGCGGGGGCCGTTCTCGATGGACATGGTCATGCAGGAGATCAACCGCTACGCCGACTCGGAGTTCCGCTATTCCGACAAATCCGACGACGCCGCGGTGGAGAAGCTGCTGCGCGACGCACGCCTGCGCGAACGGGCGGGGCGCGAGATGGAGGAGATGAAGAAGAAGGGGCTCTGGAATGCGTGAACTTCCTTCGCTGCCCGCGGGTGCTGAAAGGCTTGGCGCTAACGCTGACGCCCCCCTCTCCCCGTCCTTCACGCGGCGAGGGCAAGGGTGAGGGGCGGCGCATGCGTGGACCAGAGATCGCTACGACCATACTGGCAGCTATCGAACAGCGCCTCGATCGGGACATCCGGACCAATGATCTTCGATTTATTGACGCCAAAGGCCATGGGGAGACATGTCCTTGAATGCTAGCGCTGCCCCTCACCCTTACCCTCTCCCCGTGAAGAACGGGGAGAGGGAGGCGTCAGCGTTGGCGCTTCGCCACAACAGGCAACGCCGCTCGGAACGTTCTGCATGAGCCACGCCAAAAAACCCGACCTTCTCCGCGACAATGAGCTGATCTACGGCCGCTTGCTCACCGTCGACGAGTCGCACCTCATCCAGCGCTACAACAAGGCGCTTGTTGCCTTCGGCCTCAAGCCCACCAAGCTGAAGAGCTTCCAGATCGACCGCACCGGCTTCTCGCCCGAAGTGGCCGAGGAATGCGGCGATTACGATTATCTCGACCCCAATGAGGTCAACCGCCGCTTCATCATCCTGACGCCTTCGCAGATCGATCTGCCGGTGGTGCACACCGCCTTTTCCAACACCTCGCAGCTGATGTTCGAGTTCATGTCCAAGAACCAGCGCGCCATCGATGCGCTGACCATCAAGGATGTCATCTACGGCGAGATCGAGGATTCCGTTCCCCTGGTCAACGACATCGAGGATCTGCTGTCGATCAGCCAGGTCGAGTTCCGGGTGCTTTCGGCCGAGGACGTGCTGGGCAAGGCCGCCGAACTCGGCAAGCTGGTCGACCGGCTGAAGCAGGAGCCCGATGCCTGGCGCGACAACACCATGCTGAGCCGTATGGTGGAGCTGGCGAAGGTCTGCGGCGATATCCGTGAGAATGCGCTGGTGCCCGACCAGGTGATCTTCCGCCACAACGCCTACTGGACCAGCCATTTCGGCGGCGTCTACGTCTTCGTCGATCCTGATATGACCACCGTCATCGGCGACCCGGCCGCCCCCGGCTTTCGCCGTTCGCGGCCCTGGCAGGTCAGCTATCTCTCGATCAACGATGCCGACAAGGTGTTCAAGTTCCTGGCCAGCACCGGCCGCATCGAATTGCCGCGCGCGTCATGGGTCGAAAGCTCGGGCTATCTCGAGCATCGCGCCGAGATGGTGGTGCGCTCTCTCATCCGCGACACAGAGCCGAACCGCAATTTGACCGAGGTCGACAAGGTCTGGCTGCAGACCTGGATCCATGGCCATGCCGATCTGATCACCAAGGACGGCAATTTCCCCTTTCTCAACGCCGCCAAGCGTGAGATCGCCCAGCTCGGCCATCTCAAGATCGAGGATGTGTTTCCGCAACAGCGCTTCCTGGTCGTGCGTGGCAAGCCCGACCATCCCGACGCCTGGCTGACCAACCAGCTGATCTCGGATTTCGTGCCGCAGGACTTTGTCTCGCGTTACGTCTTCAACAAGCCGGGCTTCTACAAGGACTATGACGGCTACAGCGACGCCTGGCGGTCGCATGTTGTGGACGTTCTGAAAACCACATATTTGAAAGACAAAGTGGCGTTTCGCACGCGCCTTTACGGCCTGACTGACTGAGGGGTGAACGAGAGCCATGCTTGATCCGATCGTGAATTTCTTCACCCGCATCTTCCAATGGATAGGCCGCGGCATCGGCCTCGTCATCGGCGCGATCCTGTGGCCGTTCCTCTGGGCTGGGCGCTGGTATACGCAGCGCGGCTGGATCCTGAAGGCTGTGGTCGGCCTCGCGCTTCTGGTGTTGATCGGCCTCTACGCCAATTTCTTCTACGCCACCCAGTGGTGGAACAAGTTCGATCCCAACTACGTCGACAAATACACCTTCGAGAACCGCAACATTTCCGCCGGCGAACAGGTCGCGGCCGGCGCCGGCACCGACACCGCCAAGACCTGCGGCAATTCGGGCATCGCCCAGGTGGCGGCCGACCTGACGGACTTCAACGTCAACCAGAATGCCTGGATCTCGTCGATGATCCTCTACAAACTCGGCCTGTTCGGCATCGACTGGGACAACACGCCGTTCATGGACAACAAGGCCTCGTTCCAGCGCGGCATCAACCAGGCGGTGCGGCGCACCGCCACCGAGCTTGCCGACAATCTCGGCCGTGTCCGCACCACATCGCAGATCGACGGCGACCTGCAGGATGCGCGCGGCAATCTGCAGTTCGACGAGGAGACCTGGTATTTCGGCCTCAACCCGTTCGGCCCCAAGACGCCGACGCCGAGCTATTATCGCGATGCCGTCACCAAGCTGCGCTCCTTCAACGCCCGCCTCGGCAGCTGCCAGGCGACGTTCGATGCCCGCGCCGACAATCTGAAGCAGTATATCGACCGCATCTCTTCCGACATCGGTTCGACATCGGCGATCCTCAAGGAGCGCGCCGAAAACCATAACAATGGCTGGTTCGACTTCCGCGCCGACGACCGCTTCTGGTTCGCCTATGGCCAGCTCTATGCCTATTACGGCCTGATGAAGGGCGCCCAGGCCGACTTCGAGGACGTCATCAAGGAAAAGCATCTCGGCAATCTGTGGGACACGATGGATGCGCAATTCGTCTCGGCCCTGCGCATCCAGCCCTTCATCATCGCCAATGGCCGCGAGGATGGCTGGATCATGCCGACGCACCTGACGACGATGGGTTTCTACGTGCTTCGCGTGCGCTCCAACATGGTCGAGATCAGCAACGTCCTGACTCAGTAGCGTCCACAGCTTTCCCGGCGAGCGATGGCGAATTTGCGCCGTCGCCTCTGTCGCATTCCGTGCATTGGGCGGCTGTTTTGAGACGGCGGAACGTCGCGTCCTCTGGCTTCTATACGGCGCGGCAACGGAGCCAGGAAGAACCGGCGACAGGTCGGCCGGCCGCGGAGACACTTTCTTCATAGGAAACATAGTTGCATGCAAGTTGACGCCGCGGGAGCGACAGGGTTAGAACATGCCCGCGCCCGGGTTCAACATGCCTGCGAGTGAGATCAAACCCGTCCCCTCCACCGTCCAATCCGAAGGAAAGCCGTCATGGCCGAAGTGAAGTCCGACATCGAGATCGCGCGCGGCGCCAAGAAAAAGCAAATCCAGGAGATCGGCGCCAAGATCGGCATCCCGACCGAGCACCTTTTGCCCTACGGCCACGACAAGGCGAAGATTTCGGCCGAATTCATCAAATCGGTGAAGGGCAACAAGGACGGCAAGCTGATCCTCGTCACCGCCATCAACCCGACGCCGGCCGGCGAAGGCAAGACGACCACCACCGTCGGCCTTGGTGACGGTCTGAACCGCATCGGCAAGAAGGCGATCGTCTGCATCCGCGAGGCTTCGCTCGGCCCGAATTTCGGCGTCAAGGGCGGTGCTGCCGGCGGCGGCTACGCGCAGGTCGTGCCGATGGAGGACATGAACCTCCACTTCACCGGCGACTTCCACGCCATCACCACGGCGCACAACCTTCTGTCAGCGCTGATCGACAACCACATCTACTGGGGCAATGAGCTCGGCATCGACACCCGCCGCGTCGCCTGGCGCCGCGTCATGGACATGAACGACCGGGCGCTGCGCGAAATCATCTGCTCGCTCGGCGGCGTCGCCAACGGTTATCCGCGCGAGGCCGGCTTCGACATCACCGTCGCCTCGGAAGTCATGGCTATCCTGTGCCTTTCCACCGACCTCAAGGATCTGGAAAAGCGCCTTGGCGACATCATCGTCGCCTACCGCCGCGACAAGACGCCGGTCTATGCCCGCGACCTCAAGGCCGACGGCGCCATGGCGGTGCTGCTGAAGGACGCCATGCAGCCAAACCTGGTGCAGACGCTGGAAAACAACCCGGCCTTCGTCCATGGCGGTCCGTTCGCCAACATCGCCCATGGCTGCAACTCGGTCGTCGCCACCACGACGGCGCTGAAGCTCGCCGACTACGTCGTCACCGAAGCCGGCTTCGGCGCCGACCTCGGTGCTGAAAAATTCTTCGACATCAAGTGCCGCAAGGCGGGTTTGAAGCCGGCGGCTGCCGTCATCGTCGCCACGGTGCGCGCCATGAAGATGAATGGCGGCGTCAAGAAGGAAGACCTCGGCAAGGAAAACGTCGAGGCGGTGAAGAAGGGCTGCGCCAACCTTGGCCGCCACATCGAGAACATCCGGCAGTTCGGCGTGCCGGCGGTGGTTGCGATCAACCACTTCTATTCCGATACCGACGCCGAGATCCAGGCGATGAAGGACTATGTCGCCTCGATGGGCGAGGAGGCGATCCTGTGCAAGCACTGGGCCAATGGCTCCGCGGGCATCGAGGAACTCGCCAACAAGGTGGTGGCGCTGGCCGAATCCGGGGCGTCGCAGTTCGCGCCGCTCTATCCCGATGACATGCCGCTGTTTGAGAAGATCAACACCATCGTCCAGCGCATCTATCGCGGCTCGGAGGCGATCGCCGACAAGTCGGTGCGCGACCAGCTCAGGGCCTGGGAAGACGCCGGCTACGGCAAGTTGCCGGTCTGCATGGCCAAGACCCAGTATTCCTTCTCGACCGACCCGAACCTGCGCGGCGCGCCGACCGGGCACACCGTGCCGGTACGCGAGGTCAGGCTTTCGGCGGGCGCCGGCTTCGTCGTCGTCATCTGCGGTGAGGTCATGACCATGCCCGGCCTGCCCAAGGCGCCGTCCTCGGAAAAAATCTTCCTCAACGAGATCGGCCAGATCGAAGGCCTGTTTTGAAAATTTCGAGATCGTTGCGAGATCCAAGAAGGGCGGCCACTGGCCGCCCTTTTGCTTTTCGGGGACAGATTTGCCTATGCAGCGTTGCGCGCCAGCGCGCGCTGGTTGGACGCATAGGGCGTGTCGCGTTCGGGCAAAGCACCGGTCTTCAGGCAATCGATCCATTCGGCGGTCTTGAGCACGGCCGCAAAGCGCGACTGCAGGATGATGGACACCACGCGGTGGATCTCCTCGGCCGAGGCGTAGCCGGCGCTGTTGGCGTAAGGCAGCGAACCGGTGGCGTCGGACAGGAACTCGACCGCAAAGCCGACATGCGCGGCGTGGATGATGCTCGACAGGTCGCAATTATGCGTCATGTAGCCGATCACCGTTATCGTATCGATGGTATTGGCGCGCAGCCACGCCTCGAGGTCGGTGCCGGCAAAGGCGCTAGGCAGTGACTTCTCGACATAGTGGTCGCGGCTTCGCCGGGCGATCTCGGGATGCAGTTCGCCGCCATGGCTGCCCTTGGCGAAGACTGGCGAGGTCTCGGGCGCCATCTGCTTGACGACCACCACCTTCACGCCGGCCGCAGCGGCGGCATCCATAGCGCGCGCGACATTGACGACGCTGTCGCGGAACGGCGGACACTGGATGGCGAGATTGCCGCCATCATAATCATTCTGGACATCGATAACGATGAGTGCGCGGCGCGGCGTGATATTGGTGGACATGGTGTTCTCCTTCGAGCTTGAATCGGACAGGAAATAGGCGAATCACCCGACTGCCAAAAGTGGCCCGATTGACATCATTCGAAAGAATTGGGACAATCCGCTTTTCGCTTGCTGGAAACACGCATGGCCGACCCGATCATTGCCGTTCTCGCCTTTGACGGCATCAGCCCGTTCCACCTCTCCGTGCCGTGCGTGGTGTTCGGCACCGACCGCACCAAGCTTGGCCTGCCGCGTTTCGACTTTCGCGTCTGCGCGCTCGACGATGGAGCGATCCACACCGATGCCGGGCTGACCATCGCGGTGCCGTATGGCCTTTCCGCATTCGACGATGCCGACATTGTCGTCATTCCGAGCTGGAAGAATCTCGACACCCCGCTTCCCCCGCCGCTCCTGGCAGCGCTCACCCACGCGCACCGGCGCGACGCGCTGATCGTCGGCCTCTGCCTCGGCACCTTCGCCATCGCTGCCGCCGGGCTGCTTGCCGGCCGGCGGGCGGCCACGCATTGGTCCTCCACCGACCGGTTGCAGGCGCTGCATCCCGACATCGAAGTCGACGCCGACGTGCTCTATGTCGACGATGGCGACATCGTCACCTCGGCCGGCGTCGCCGCCGGGCTCGATTGCTGCCTGCACATTGTGCGCGCCCGCTATGGCGCCGAGGTAGCGCTGCGGCTGGCCAGGCACATCGTGCTGTCGCCGCACCGGCAGGGTGGGCAAGCGCAGTTCATCGAGCGCCCGCTGGCGAAAACCCCGGCCACCGACCGCTTCACCCTGGCGCTCGACACGGTGCGGGCGACGCTCGGACAAACGCACAACCTCGACCGCGTCGCGGAGGCCGCGGGCCTGACCCGGCGCACTTTCACCCGCCGTTTCCAGAAATCGATCGGCACCAGCTTTGGCGAATGGTTGGCCGGCCAACGCATCGAACTGGCGCAACAGCTGCTGGAGGCGACGGAAAAATCGATGGACATGGTGGCCTTCGAAGCCGGCTTCGGCAGCGCCACCTCGCTGCGCCAGCATTTCGCCGCACGGCTCAAGACGTCACCGGCCCAATACCGGCGTGAATTCTCGCGGCGAGCCGGTCCGGACGAGCGTATGGCACGCACGGCTTCATACTGACCGCCCATGACGAGTTCAGCCCCGCTTGACCGCCCGCGCCGGATTGCCGACCACCGTGGTGTTGTCAGGCACGTCGCGCGTCACCACCGCGCCGGCGCCGACTATGGCGCCATCGCCGATGCTGATGCCGCCGAGGATGATGGCGCTGCCGCCGATCCAGGCGTCATTGCCGATGGTGACCGGCCGGGCAATCTCCAGTCCCGACTGACGGCCCGCGGCCTCCTTGTGGTGCTCGGCGCAGTAGATCTGCACATTGGGGCCGAGAAGCGTCCGCCTGCCGATACGCACCGGCGCGGGGTCGAGGATGGTGCAGCCGGCATTGAGGAAGGCGCCGTCGCCGAGATGGATGTTGAAACCGTAGGCGCAGTGGAAAGGCGCCTCGATCCGGGAGCCTGCGCCCGCGCTGCCGAGCAGCGCCAATAGCGTCGGGCCGATATTGCCGCGTTGCTGGGGCGGCAGCGCGTTGTGCTCGAACACCGCATCGCGCGCGATCACGCGGAGCGCCTCCAGTTCGTCGTCGATGCAGGTGTACCATTCGCCTGCAATCATCCTTGTGCGTTCGCTTCCGGCCATCACAGCGACTCCGTCCCTTCGTCGTGTTCGACTGGTTACCAAAGTACAATGCTCACTGATGGAAGAAGCACCATCGCCTACTCTCGTCAAACGTAGGACCTATGCTAGCTTGCCTCGTGGGCCAGTCCCGGGCCTGCTTTCGAGGGGATCTAAATGCTCTATTTGCTTGCACTTCTGATCGGCGTCATTGCCGGTCTTCGCGCCATGACCGCGCCGGGCGCGATCGCCTGGGGCGCGTATCTCGGATGGCTGCCGGTGGCCGGCACCTGGGCAAGTTTCATGGGCCATTGGGCCGCCGTCGGTATCTTCACCATCCTCGCCATCGTCGAACTGGTCACCGACCAGCTGCCCTCGACGCCGAGCCGCAAGGTGCCGCAGCAATTCGGCGCCCGCATCCTGCTTGGCGCCTTCAGCGGCGCGGTGATCGGCGCCACTGCCGGTTCCACCATTGGTGGCCTGATTGCCGGCGCCATCGGTGCCGTCATCGGCACCTATGGCGGCGCCGAAGCGCGCGGCCGGTTGGCCGCCGCCTTCGGCAAGGATTTGCCTGCCGCCCTCATCGAGGACGCGGTGGCGATCATCGGCGGCCTGCTGATCGTGGCGGCGGTGGTATGACTGCCCAAGCCTCAGACGCCAAGACATACGACGCCATCATCATCGGCGCCGGACAGGCCGGCCCTCCTCTCGCCGGCCGGCTGACGTCAGCCGGCATGAGCGTGGCGCTGATCGAGCGCAAGCTGGTCGGCGGCACCTGCGTCAACACCGGCTGCATGCCGACGAAGACCATGGTCGCCAGCGCCTATGCCGCGCATCTGGCGCGGCGTGCCGCGGACTATGGCGTGACGTTCTCAGGCCCTGTCGGCGTGGACTACAAGAGGATCAAGGCGCGCAAGGACAAGGTCACCAATGACTCCCGCACCAATCTGGAGACCTGGATCGCCGGCATGAAGGGCTGCACGCTCTATCGCGGCCATGCCCGCTTCGAATCCGCCAACACGGTGCGCGTCGGCGACGAGCTTCTGACTGCCGAAAAGATCTTCCTCAACACCGGCGGCCGCGCCTCGGTGCCCGACCTGCCCGGCGTCAACGACGTCGACTACCTCACCAACTCCTCAATGATGGACCTCGAAATTCTGCCGCGCCACCTCGTCATCGTCGGCGGCAGCTATATCTCGCTCGAATTCGCGCAGATGTTCCGCCGCTTCGGTTCGGAAGTCACCGTCATCGAGAAGAGCCCGCGCCTGACCGGCCGCGAGGACGAGGACGTCTCAGCGGCCATCCTGTCGGTCCTCGAGAATGAAGGCGTAGCGGTCCATGTCGGCGCCGACAACATCGGCTTTGCCCAACAGGGCGAGGACATCGCCGTGACCTTCTCGTACGGCAAGCCGCCGGCTGTCGGCTCGCACGTGCTCCTGGCGCTCGGCCGCACCCCCAACACCGACGATCTCGGTCTCGACAAGGCCGGTGTCGCGGTCGACCTGCGCGGCTTCGTCACCGTCGACGACCAGTTGCGCACCAGCGTGCCCGGCGTCTGGGCGATGGGCGACTGCAACGGCAAGGGCGCCTTCACCCACACCTCCTACAACGATTACGAGATCGTCGCCGCCAATCTGCTCGACGACGATCCGCGCAAGGTCAGCGACCGCATCGAGGCCTATGCGCTCTACATCGATCCGCCGCTCGGCCGCTGCGGCATGACCGAGGCTGCGGTGAAGAAATCCGGCCGCAAGGCGCTGGTCGGCCAGCGGCCAATGACCCGCGTCGGCCGCGCCATCGAAAAGGGCGAGACGCAAGGTTTCATGAAGATCCTGGTCGATGCCGACACCAAGCAAATCCTCGGCTGCTCCGTGCTCGGCCCCGGCGGCGACGAGGCGGTGCACTGCGTGCTCGACCTGATGTACGCCAAGGCGCCGGTCGATACGCTGGCGCGCGCCGTGCATATCCACCCCAACGTCTCGGAGCTGTTGCCAACCATCGCCCAGGAGCTGAAGCCGCTCGCCTGATATGACTCCGCGTCAAGCTCAGCGCTTTCTGCATTGGTGCGTTGCAGCAATGTGCATTGCGCGCGGCAAGGCTTCTCGTTCAGTCTGAATTGAACCGATTCAGTCTGGATTTTCCATGCCTTTGCCGATCCTTGCGCTTGCCATTGCGTCCTTCTGCATCGGCACCACCGAATTCGTCATCATGGGCCTGTTGCCGGAGGTTGCGGCCGATCTCGGCGTGTCGATCCCCTCGGCCGGCCTGCTGGTCACCGGCTATGCGCTGGGCGTCGTCTTCGGCGCACCCATCGTCGCCATGGCCACCGCGCATCTGCCGCGCAAGCCAGTGCTGGTCACGCTGACGGCGATGTTCGTCGTCGGCAATCTGCTCTGCGCCATTGCGCCCAATTACTGGCTTCTGATGGCCGCGCGCGTCTTCACCGCGTTTGGTCATGGCGCCTTTTTCGGCATTGGTTCCGTCGTTGCCGCCAGCCTGGTGCCGCGCAACAAGCGCGCCAGCGCCATGGCGATGATGTTCGCGGGATTGACGCTCTCCAACATTCTCGGCGTTCCTGCCGGCACCGCGCTTGGCGAAGCCTTCGGCTGGCGCTCCACCTTCTTTGCCGTCGTCGGCATCGGCCTGATCTCTGTTGCCGCCATCGCCTGGCTGGTGCCATCCAATGTCGTCAAACCGAGCGGCGGCGGCCTGCGCAGCGAACTGCGCGTGCTGGGCAAGCTGCAGGTCTGGCTCGCCATGCTGATCGCCTCGCTGGCCTCGGCCAGCCTGTTTGCCGTCTTCACCTACATCAAGCCCTACCTTACCGATGTCTCCGGCCTGTCGACCTCCGCGGTCACCTGGGTCCTGCTGCTGTTCGGCGCCGGCATGACCATAGGCAACATCATCGGCGGCCGGCTGGCCGACTGGAAATTGATGCCGACGGTCATCGGCACGCTGCTTTTGATGGCAGTTCTGTTTGTCGGCTTCATGCAGTACGGCGCGATCGCCAGCGTCGCCATCGGCATCGTCTTCTTGTGGGGACTGCTGATCTTCGTCGTCGTGCCGCCGCTGCAGATCCGCGTCGTCGAAGCGGCTTCGGAAGGGCCGAACCTCGCCGCCACGCTCAACCAGGGCGCATTCAATGTCGGCAATGCCAGCGGCGCCTGGATCGGCGGCGTGGCTCTGTCGGCCGGCGTTTCCTATGCTCATTTGCCGCTGGTCGGCGCGGTGCTGGCCCTGCTGGCGGTCAGCGTCGCCGTTGTCTCGCAGGCGCTCGAAGGATCGGCGCCGATAACGACGGTTCCGGCCGCCGCCGAATAATTCCATTGCGCCCATGGCGGCGCGAACTGGACCAATCGACAGCCCCTCGGCAAACGTGCATGTGTTCTGCCTCTTATCCTGGAGGCATCCCATGCAGAAATCGATCGAACGCATCGCCGGCGATACCGAAGGCGTTTCCTACGAATTCCCGGTGTTCCGCTTCGCCGGCGCCGACAAGGCAGCACCTTCGGCCTATCTGCAGGCAGCACTCCACGCCGGTGAATTGCCTGGTGTCGTCGCCATCGACGCCTTGATGCCGGCGCTGAACAAGGCCGAAGCCGAAGGCCGCATCAAGGGCAACATCACGGTCGTGCCCTGGGCCAATCCGATCGGCCGCGCGCAATATCATTTCGGCGAGCACCAGGGCCGCTTCCATCTCGGCACCCGCAACAATTTCAACCGCGGCTTTCCGTTGCTCGCAGCACCGGACGCCAAGCTTTTGCCCGACACCACGCTTGGCACCCCCGACCAGCGATTGAAGACCC
This sequence comes from Mesorhizobium sp. M1252, assembly GCF_040318265.1. Taxonomy (NCBI): domain Bacteria; kingdom Pseudomonadati; phylum Pseudomonadota; class Alphaproteobacteria; order Hyphomicrobiales; family Phyllobacteriaceae; genus Mesorhizobium; species Mesorhizobium sp. M1252. The sequence goes on from NZ_JAMYLX010000004.1 coordinate 257,438, forward strand.
GTCTGGTGCAGCTGTCGCTCGGCCACGACATCGTGCTCGACCTGCATTGCGACGACGAGGGCCTTGCCTATCTCTACGTCCACGCCAGCCTGTGGCCGGCGATGGCCGATTGCGCCGCCGCCATGGGTGTCGACGCCGTGGTGTTGTGGAGCGAGGACACCGACGGCACCTTCGAGGGCGCCACGATCATGCCCTACCAGAACGTCCCCGCCAACGTGGCGAAGCTCGACCGCCGCGTTGCCACCACGGTAGAATACCGTGGCATGCTGGATGTCGACGGCGCGCTGGCAAGTTCCGATGCCGAAGGCCTTTACCGACTGCTGGCGGCGCGCGGCGTCATCGCCGATACCGCCCTTCCCGCACCCGGCGCGTTCAAGGGCCTCGTCGCGCCGCTGGAGAACATCGACATGATGCCGGCGCCCCGGGCCGGCGCCATCCTCTACGACGTCAAGCCCGGCGACCGCGTCGCCAAGGGCGCGCGCCTCGCCACCATCGTCCACACACCGGGCGAGGCCGGCGGCCGCACCGAAGTGCTGGCGCCGCAGGACGGCGTCATCCTGACCCGCCGCTCGCGCCGCATCATCCGCGCCGGCGAGGATCTCTTGAAGCTGGTCGGCGACAAGAAGAGCGCCGACGCGAGGTCAGGCACGCTGGAGGACTGAGCTAACCCGAAATCGCCAGCCGCGCCTTGGCCTCCAGCCATTCGGCCATCTGCCGGTACGGCACCGGGCCGTGGCTGACACGGGCGACACCAAGCTCGGCCAGGCGCTGGCGCGGCGGCACATGCGCCAGCGCGATGATGTTGACCGGCAATGCCGTCGCCTTGCACAGCGCCTCAATCAGACCCTCGTCGCCGAGCCCCGGCGCAAAGAAGCCGCTCGCTCCTGCCTTTTCATAAGCGTGCGCCCGCTCGATGGCCTGGTCGAGCAGCACGCTGTCATGCACATCCGGCTTGGCCTTGAGGAAAATGTCGGTACGGGCGTTGATGTAGGCGGGAATGCCGGAAGCCTTCACCGCCGCCGCTGCCGCCTCGATCCGCTTCACCTGTACCGCGATGTCGTGCAGACCAGCGCCGCCGACGATCTGGTCCTCGAAATTGAAACCGATGGCGCCGGCCTGCAGGGCACGTGTCACCGTCTGGGCGACAGTCTCCGGCTCGACGCCGTAGCCGCCTTCGAGGTCCATGGTCACCGGCAGGTCGACTGCCGCCACGATGCGCTTGATGTTGTCCAGCGCTAGCTCCAGCGGGATTTTCTCGCCATCGGCATAGCCGAAAGCAGCCGCGACCGGCCAGCTGCCGGTGGCGATCGCCTTGGCGCCCGCCCTCTCGACGATCTTGGCCGAGCCCGGATCCCAGGCATTGTAGAGAACGATCGGGTTGCCCTTGACATGAAGGGCATGGAACGTGCGTGCGCGCTCGATCTGCTCGGTCATTGCTGTCTTCCCGTCTTTCCGATGTTGGACGAACAGTCTAGGCAGGACCCCAAGCCTTGGCGATGTGCCATGGGCTGCGGAAGCGGCGGCCACAAACAGGCCTTTCAAACCTGTTGCGCATCCGGCTTTTCGCCGCTATGGATTTCGCCCATGAACATGCGCTCGATCAAGACCATTTGGTGGTGGGCCCGCTGACAGCGGCCTGTTCGAACGCGTGCGCGTGAAAATAGAGGGTGGCCGCAACGGAATGTCCGGGCGGCCATTTGTTTTTTCAAAGCCAGTCCCGGGTCCGTTGCCCCAACAAGCCATATGGAGACGGCAATGACGATCAAGGCTCTGGAAAACGGCGCGGAAAGCTTCGTGACCGCAGGTGGTGTCACCATCACCCGCGAACGCCACGACAAGCCTTACGCCGGTGCGATCGACGCTTATGTCGACGGCTTGAACTCGCGCCGTGGTGCGGTGTTTTCCTCGAATTACGAATATCCGGGCCGCTACACACGCTGGGATACGGCCATCATCGATCCGCCGCTGGTGATTTCCGCGCGTGGCCGCGCCATGCGCATCGAGGCGCTGAACGGCCGTGGCGAAGTGCTGCTGCCGATGATCGGCAAGACGCTGGCCGGCATTACCGAGGTGACGATTGCTGAAACCTCGAAAAAGCTGATCCGCCTCGATGTCGCCAAGCCCGGCCGCGTCTTCACCGAGGAAGAGCGCAGCCGCGTCCCCTCTGTGTTTACTGTGCTGCGCGCCATCACCGCTTTGTTCAAGACCGATGAAGACGCCAATCTCGGCCTTTACGGCGCCTTCGGTTACGACCTCGCCTTCCAGTTCGATCCAGTCGACTACAAGCTCGAGCGCAAACAGAGCCAGCGCGATCTCGTGCTGTTCCTGCCTGACGAGATCCTGGTCGTCGACCATTATTCGACCAAGGCCTGGACCGACCGCTACGACTATTCCGGCGACGGTTTTTCAACCGAGGGGCTGCCGCGCGACGAAATCGCCGAACCGTTCAAGACCGCCGACCGCATCCCGCCGCGCGGCGACCATGAGCCGGGCGAATATGCCAATCTGGTGCGCAAGGCGATGGACAGTTTCAAGCGCGGCGACCTGTTCGAGGTCGTGCCCGGGCAGATGTTCTACGAACGCTGCGAGACGCAGCCTTCCGAAATCTCGCGCAAGCTGAAGTCGATCAACCCGTCGCCCTATTCCTTCTTCATCAATCTCGGCGAAAACGAGTATCTGATCGGCGCCTCGCCCGAAATGTTCGTGCGCGTCAATGGCCGCCGCGTCGAGACCTGCCCGATATCCGGCACCATCAAGCGCGGCGACGACGCCATTTCCGACAGCGAGCAGATCCGGAAGCTGCTCAACTCCAAGAAGGATGAATCCGAGCTGACAATGTGCTCGGACGTCGACCGCAACGACAAGTCCAGGGTCTGCGATCCGGGCTCGGTGCGCGTCATCGGCCGCCGCCAGATCGAAATGTATTCGCGCCTGATCCACACCGTCGATCACATCGAAGGGCGCCTGCGCGAAGGCATGGATGCCTTCGACGCCTTCCTGTCGCATGCCTGGGCGGTCACCGTCACCGGCGCGCCGAAACTGTGGGCCATGCGCTTCATCGAGCAGAACGAAAAGAGCCCGCGAGCCTGGTATGGCGGCGCCATCGGCATGGTCAATTTCAACGGCGACATGAACACCGGCCTGACGCTCCGCACCATCCGCATCAAGGACGGCATTGCCGAGGTGCGAGCAGGCGCCACGTTGCTCTTCGACAGCATCCCCGAGGAAGAAGAAGCCGAAACCGAACTGAAGGCATCCGCCATGCTCTCCGCCATTCGCGACGCCAAATTGGGCAATGCCGCAGGCGCCGAACGCACCACCGCGCGCGTCGGCGACGGCGTCAACATCCTGCTCGTCGACCACGAGGACTCCTTTGTCCACACACTGGCCAACTATTTCCGCCAGACCGGTGCCAATGTCTCGACCGTGCGTTCGCCGGTGCCGGAAGAAGTCTTCGAACGGCTGAAGCCCGATCTCGTCGTGCTGTCGCCCGGACCGGGCACGCCGAAGGATTTCGACTGCGCCGCGACCATCAAGAACGCCCGCGCCCGCGACCTGCCGATCTTCGGTGTCTGCCTTGGCCTGCAGGCGCTGGCGGAGGCCTATGGCGGCGAACTCAGGCAGTTGCACGTGCCGATGCACGGCAAGCCGTCGCGCATCCGCGTCTCCAAGCCTGGAATCATCTTCTCCGGCCTGCCCAAGGAAGTGACCGTCGGCCGCTACCACTCGATCTTCGCCGATCCGGTGCGGCTGCCCGACGATTTCATCGTCACCGCCGAGACCGAGGACGGCATCATCATGGCCTTCGAACACCGCAAGGAGCCGATCGCCGCCGTCCAGTTCCATCCGGAATCGATCATGACGCTCGGCCACAATGCCGGCATGCGCATCATCGAAAACATCGTTGCGCATCTGCCGCGCAAGGCCAAGGAAAAGGCCGCTTAGAAACGATGGCGGCAACGGACAACATGGCGGCGATCGCAGCGAAGGCAGCGGCCAGGCAAAGGATCGCCAGCCTTGCCTTCTGGTCGATTGTCATCGCCTGCGTGGTGCTCGCGCTCAAGCTTGCCGCATGGTACGTCACCGGCTCCGTTGCGCTCTATTCGGATGCGCTGGAGTCGATCGTCAACGTCATAGCCTCGGCCGCCGCCTATTGGGCGGTCCTGGTCAGCTACAAGCCGGCCGACCAGGACCATCCGTTCGGCCACCACAAGGCCGAGTATTTTTCGGCGGTGCTGGAAGGCGTGCTGATCGTGCTCGCCGCGCTTTTGATCCTCAACGAGGTCTGGCGCTCCTGGCAGACGCCGACCCCGCTCGAACAACCCTGGGAGGGCCTGGCGATCAACGGCGTCGCCACCGTCATCAACGCCTTCTGGGCCTGGACGCTGATCCGCGCCGGGCGCAGCGCAAAATCACCGGCGCTGGTCGCCGACGGCCGGCACATCATGACCGACGTCGTGACCTCGGTCGGCGTCTTCGGCGGCCTCGTCGGCGCTATCCTGACCGGTTGGCAGATCCTCGATCCGGCGCTTGCCGTCATCGTCGCGCTCAACATCCTGTGGCAGGGCTGGCACGTCATCGGCTCGTCGATGAACGGGCTGATGGACCGCGCAGTGGACACGTCCGAACACATGCACATTCGCGACATCATCTCGGCCAATTGCAAGGGCGCGCTGGAGGTTCATGACCTCAAGACCCGCATCGCCGGCCGCGCCACCTTCATCGAGTTCCATCTGGTCGTCGACGCCGACATGACGGTCGGCGCCAGCCACGTCATTTGCGACCGCATCGAGGACGCGCTGAAGGCCGAAATCCCCTCGGTGCGCGTCACCATCCATGTCGAACCGGACGACGAGGCGAAGCTGCCGAAAGGCACGACGGCGGTGCCGTTCGCGTGAGGCGAGTTACCACGTTTCGATAGTGAGATCTTTGATCCGCTCGAATTCCCGGATATTGCGGGTTATCAGCGTGAGGTCCCGAGCACGTGCCTGCCCGCCAATCAGCGCATCGTAGGGACCAATCGGGGTTCCCAGTGCCGCAAGCCCAGCACGAATCTCACCGGCATGTCTCGCGTCGTCTCGGTCGAATTCAAGTACCGGGAACTGCAAGGCGTCGATGCGCGCCAGATTTTGGACCTTTCGCTGGCTCTTTTCAGCGCCGTAGTACAGCTCATGCAAAACGACCGCCGAGAGAGCAAAGTCTTGTGGTGCATGCCGTTTGAGCAAAGCCAGCAGACCCTCGTCGCCCGAGATGATCGCTATGACGGCATTGGTGTCGAGCAGGTAGGTCACTTAAAGAGGTCATCCAAAGCAGGTCGATCCTGACCATCCTGACGCTCCAGCGCTCCCTGGACGAAATCGTCGTCAACCGGTCCGATGACCTGGTCGAGCCATGCCCAATCCTGCGCAAGCGGCTCCAAGATGACAGTTTGCCCATGACGACGGATCGAAACCTCGTCTGCCTCGAACCGAAACTCCTTAGGCAAGCGCACAGCTTGTGACCGGCCTGACCAGAACACCTTTGCCTTGTCCATGTGCTATCCTCAAATGAGATATAGCAAAGATATATACCATGGTAGCGTCATAGACAAGATCGAACTCAACGAGTGCAGGCCGACTGCGGCATAGCCTCCAACCGGTAGACCTTGTCATCGGACTTGGTCTTGCCATCCGCCGAGCACAAATCGACGATCGCCAGGCTGCTATTGGGATTGGCCAGCATCAGGGTGCCGTTGGCGCCGCGCTTGAGGAAGATTTCCTTTTGCGCGATATCGCAGGAAAAGTTGCTCATCTTCGAACTGGCCGCGCAGCGCCATTGATCCGCTTCACCCTGGCAGGAATAGGTCTGCGTGACCTTCGTCCCGTTCTTCCTGGTGGTCACCGAAACGGCGACATCGGAGCCGTCGGGCCAGTTGGCGACATCGCCTGAGGCAAAGGAGGCGAGTTCGACCGGCCCGCGGAAGACCCGGATCGACTGCGTCACCTGGTCGGGATGCGAGGAGAGATGCGCGGCATCGTAGTCTCGCCCGAAACAGAAAGGCTGGTCCGGCTTCAGTCGCTCGCGCAAGGGAGCCCCAAGCGCCGGATCGATCGGGTCGATCTTGGCGAATTCAGCCTGGCAGGTTGCGGCCGGCATCGGGTCGAGGCGGAAATTATTGTCCTCCGAGCCCAGCGCCTGCCGGTCATATTCGGCTTCGCCCAGTTCGTCTTCCGATCCGGCGTCGAGATAGAGATCGGACGAGACGTCGGTGAGGATCAGGCGGCCTTTGTCATCGAGCTTCAGCGACGCCATGGTGCGGTCGCAGTCCATGCCGCAGCGGATCGGACCTGACTTGCCGTCCTCGGACTCGTGATTGCACCAGCCGCCGGCCCATTGCGGCGCCTTGGCGCCGCGCACCGTGGTGGTGAGAAAACCGTTGTAGGAGGTGTCGGCGTTTGCCATCGGCTCTTCGTTCGGATGGCTCACCGGATCATGGCCATAGAGGAAGAAGATCCGCGCCACCTTCTGCTTTGGATGCGCCTTGAGGTGCGCCGCATCATAGACGCGGCCGAAACACGCATCGGCGCCATTCGGGCTGAGTTCGGGTAATTTAAGCGCATCGCCGGCAAGGGCCGAACTTGCAAGCGCGCCGAGCAGCACGGCGCCAAATCCAGCGCTGGCAACAACCTTCCACTTCCTGAACGCCATGTGACCCCCTCCTCGCATCGACAGGACGTAACGTGAATTTATGCTAGTATCATGGCCGCAGCCACGCAATTTGCGGGGAGCGCCAAGCCGAGAGGATGCCATGCGTCGACGCGACATGTTCCGGGCCAGCCTTGCCGGTGCCGCCGGCCTGTTCGGGCTGAGCCGGGCCGCCGCCGCTGAAGACAGACCGAAGGTCGCCTATCATCTCAGCGACCTCGATAAGGTCAACTTCGTGCTCGGCAACATCAAGAACCACTATGAAGGCACCGGCGGCAATGTCGACATCGTGTTGGTCGTGCATGGTCCGGCCCTCGCCGGCTTCAAGTCGAAAGGCATATCGGCGGCGATCTCGGGACGCTTTGCCGGCCTTGTCCAGCAGGGCCTTGAGCCGCATGCCTGCGGCAACACCATGCAAGGCATGGAGATCACGCTTGCCGACCTGCTCGAGGGCTTCCACGCCGCCGACAAGGGCGGCGTCGTCAAGCTCGCCGAACTGCAGCGCCAGGGCTACGCCTATCTCCGGCCCTGAGCCGCCACGGGCTTGAACGTGAAGGCCATGAGAGCCTACGAAGGGTGGCCAAACAGCCCGAAGGAAAGTGCTCATGACCGCGACCACCCTCGTCATCCCCGATCTTGCCGGCAAGGCGGTGCTGGTCACCGGCGCTTCGACCGGCATCGGTGCCGCCCTTGCACTGGCCTACGCCGCCCAGAAATGCCGGGTCGCCCTGCACTACAATTCGAGCCGGGAGGCCGCAGAAACGCTGGCCAAAAACATCCGCGACAGCGGCGGTGAGGTGTTCCTGACACAGGGCGACTTCTCACAGGCAGCCGATGTCGAGCGGGTAGTCGAGGAGAGCGCCGAAACATTCGGGCGGCTCGACGGGCTGATCAACAATGCCGGCGGCATGCTCGGCCGCGTGCCCTATGCGGAGCAGACCGAGGCGCACTACGACGCGGTGATGGACCTCAATGCCCGCTCGGTGCTGACGGCCTCGCGCAAGGCGATGCCATGGCTGAAGAAGCAGGGCGGCTTCATCGTCAACACCTCGTCGATCGCGGCGCGCAATGGCGCTGGCGGCGGCGCCGGGCTGTACGGTTCGGCCAAGGCCTTTGTCTCCAATGTGACGCGCGGCATGGCCAAGGAACTGATCGGCTTCGGCATCCGCGTCAACGCGGTGGCGCCGGGCACCATCGCGACACCCTTCCATGAGCGCTATTCCACCGACGAGCAGATGAAGGGCATGGTCGCCACCATTCCTCAAGGGCGTGCCGGCACGGCCGAAGACTGCGTCGGCGCCTATCTCTTCCTGTCCTCCGATCTCCTGAGTGGTTACATCACCGGCCAGGTGATCGAGGTGAACGGTGGCCAGTTGATGCCGTGAGCCGGCAATTGCATACTGCGTCTCGCAACCATGCATGTCGTGCGCACGTTTGCTGAGGTTGGAAGAAAGGGGAGAGGCAATGTACGGATTGATCGGAAAGATGCGGGCGGCGCGCGGCCAGCGCGACGCGATCATGGATGTGCTGCTAGCCTCGACCGGCGCCATGCCGGGTTGCCTGAGTTATGTCATCGCCCGCGACCCGGCCGATGCCGACGCGATCTGGGTGACCGAAGTGTGGACCGACGCCGCAAGCCACAAGGCTTCGCTGCAGCTGCCGGAGGTCCAGGCAGCGATCGCCAAGGCCCGGCCGATCATCGCCGGCTTCGAATTCCAGGTCGAGACCCATCCGGCCGGCGGTTTCGGCCTGCCCGCCATCAAGAACGAGTGACATCCCAACGCGGGGTCGGGGTCGTGAATTTCGTCCGAGACAGCGTTCGCATTTTTCTCTTCCAGGTCTAAGACCCAAACATGGACTCTTCGCCAGACCAACCGGCCGTCGAACGCATGGCGCGCATGCGTCCGGTTCGGCAGTGGCTGGTGCTGCTGATCGTCTCGCTGCTGTTCGCCGGCGCGCTGGAATACGCCGCACTGCCGGCGGCGCTGCTGATCGGCCCGATGCTGGCGGCGATCCTTGCCGGCACCAATGGCGCCACGGTGCGCGTGCCGCGGCCGCTGTTCGCCGCCGCCCAGGCCTTGGTCGGCTGTCTGGTCGCGGCGTCGATCTCCACCGACATTTTTTCGGTGTTCTACAAGGAATGGCCGCTGGTCCTTGTCGTGGTGCTGGCGACCCTTGCGGCGTCCAGCCTGCTTGGCTGGTTGATCAGCCGCTGGCGCATCCTGCCCGGCACCACCGCGGTCTGGGGCTCGTCGCCGGGTGCTGCCACTGCCATGGTGCTGATGGCCGGTGCCTTCGGCGCCGATCAGCGCCTCGTCGCCTTCATGCAGTATCTGCGCGTCATCTTCGTCTCGATGACGGCAGCACTCGTCGCCAAGATGTGGGTCGACACTTCGGGCATCGAGGTACCAGCCATCGTCTGGTTCCCGCCGATCGAACCGGCAGCCTTTGCCGCCACGCTCGGCGTGGCGCTGGTCGGCGGCCTGCTCGGCCGGTTGTGCCGGCTGCCGTCACCCTTCTTCCTCGGCACCTTCATCATCGGCACCATCGTCCATCTCGGCTTCGGCGTGGCGATGCAATTGCCGCCATGGTTGCTGGCGCTCTCCTATGCGATGGTCGGCTGGTCGATAGGGCTGAATTTTACCCGGGCGATCCTGCGTCATGCGACACGGGCGCTGCCGCAGATCGTCGGCTCTATCGTCGTGCTGATCGCCTTTTGCGGCGGGCTAGCCTGGCTGATCAGCCACGTCCTTGGTATCGATCCGCTGACCGCCTATCTCGCGACCAGCCCCGGCGGCATGGACAGCGTCGCCATCATTGCCGCCGCCGCGCAGAACGTCGACATATCCTTCGTCATGGCCTTGCAGTCGACCCGCTTCCTGGTCGTGCTCATCGCCGGGCCGAGCATAGCGCGGCTGGTGGCGAGAGCCGTCAGGGACTGAGATTCAAATATCCAGGGAAGAGGAAAAGTGCCCATGAAACGTCGTGTGAATGCCGTCGATCTCTCAGGCCGGGTCGCCGTGGTGACCGGCGGCGCGCAAGGCATCGGCCTTGCTGTCGCCCGGCGACTGCTGTCATCGGGCGCCAGCGTCGCCATCTGGGATGTGGACGAGACCGCCATGGCGAAGGCCGTTTCCGAACTCGCCCCGCTCGGCCGGGTCGAGGGTTTGCTGTGCGATCAATCGCTGATGGAGGCCGTCGACAGCGCCGCGACCGAAACCGAGCGCTCGCTTGGTCCGGTCGATCTGCTGGTAAACAATGCCGGCATCGCCGGACCGGCAGCGACGGTGGCGGATTATGATCCTGCCGCCTGGCGCCAGATAATCGACATCGACCTCAACGGCGTCTTCTACTGCTGCAAGCGCCTGGTGCCCGGCATGATCGCGCGCAGCTACGGCCGCATCGTCAACATCGCCTCGGTCGCAGGCAAGGAAGGCAATCCGAATGCCGCCGCCTATTCCGCCGCCAAGGCCGGCGTGCTCGCGCTGACAAAATCGCTCGGTAAGGAGTTGGCTGGCCACGACATCGCCGTCAATGCGCTGACCCCATCGCCCGCCCGCACCCGCATCCTCGAACAGCTCACTGAGGCCCAGGTCGCCTACATGCTGGGCAAGGTGCCGCGAGGCCGGTTCGTCGAAGTCGAAGAGGCGGCTGCGATGATCGCCTTCATGCTATCGGACGAAAATTCCTTCACCACCGGCGCAACGTTCGATCTCTCCGGCGGCCGCGCCACCTACTGAGAAGCGCCGCTGTTCCTTGCTGTCGCCGTCGCTGTCGGCCGCGAAGGACTAATTCAAGAGCCGCTCAGCGTCGCGGCAAGCCGGTCGGGAAGAAAGTCGACGAAGGCGCGAACCTTTGGCGACAAATGGCGATTGGACGGCCAAAGCAACCGGAACTGGCCGCGGCCGTCGACATGATCGTCCAGCACCGTGCGCAGCAGGCCGTCACGCAGCGCCTCGCGGACCAGGAAATCGGGCATCGAGCTGATGCCGAGCCCGGCCATCGTGGCGCCCTTCAGCGCCTCCGTGTTGTTGCAGGTCAGCATCGAGCGGACCTGCGGCTCGGCGCTGCCGCCGATGAACGGCCAGCCTTGCAGCTTGCCGCTGTTGGGAAAGCGGAAGCGGATGCCGTAATGGTTCACGAGATCGTCCGGGCGGCTCGGGTTGCCGTGCTGCTCGATATAGGAGGTTGCCGCACACAACAGCAGCCGGAAGGGTGCAAGCGGCCGCGCCACCAGGCGCGAATCCGGCAGGTCGCCGCTGCGGATCGCGATGTCGACGCCTTCGTCGATGAGGTCGACGATGCGGTCGTTAAAGTCGATGTCGAGTTCGATTTCGGGATAGCGCGCCATGAACTCGGACAGCACCGGGAACAGCAAATGATAGGTCACGATCGGCGTCGAAACGCGCAGCCGCCCATGCGGTGTTTCGCGGCTCCGCGACAGCATCGCCTCGGCATCGTCGATGTCGTCGAGGATGCGCCGCACCCGCTCGTTGAACAGCTTGCCCTCTTCGGTCAGGCCGATGCGGCGCGTGCTGCGCTGAAGCAACCTGACGCCGAGATCCTGCTCGAGCCTGGCGACGCTCTTGCCGACGGCCGATGCCGAGATGCCGAGCGTGCGGCCCGCAGCGATGAAGCTGCCGAACTCAGCCGTGCGGGCAAAGGCCAGGAGCCCATTGAGGCGTTCCATCGCATCTCTCCATTCGAGCGTTTCAGTCCGGTATATCTGGAGATTTAACACTATTTTTCTCGAAGTGTCGCGAGCCTATCTTCCCGTTACGACCGGCGCAGCAAGCTTGCGGCAGGCCGGCGGATCCTGGTTCAGATAGGAAATCCATGACCTCGAAGACCACAAACGGCGCGGTCGCGCCATGGCTTGTCCTGTTGTCGGTATGCCTTGCCGCCATGACAATGCCCTTGACCTTCACCGGCCCGGCCGTCGCGCTTTCCCGCATTGCGGCCGACCTCGGCGGCAGCCCGATCGCGCTCAACTGGGTGACCAACGCCTTCATGCTGACCTTCGCCGCCACCTTGATGGCATCAGGCGCACTGGCCGACAATCATGGCCGCAAGCGGCTCTTCCTTGTTGGCCTCGCCACCTATGTGCTGGCATCGCTGGGATCGATGTTTGCCCCTGATATCGTCTGGTTCGATGTGCTCAGGGCTGCGCAAGGGCTCGGCAGTGCCGCCGCCTTTGCCGGCGGCGCCTCCGCTCTTGCCCAGGAATTCGATGGGCCATTGCGGCTGCGCGCCTTCTCCTTCCTCGGCACCAGTTTCGGCATCGGCCTCGCTTTTGGGCCGATCGCGTCGGGCCTGCTCATAGATGCTTTCGGCTGGCGATCGATCTTCGTCTTGGTGGCAGTGCTCGCGATTGCAGCCGCTTTGCTCGGCCTGCGCACCATCAGGGAATCGCGCGATCCGGATTCGACCGGCCTCGACTGGGCGGGAGCCGGCACCTTTACGATCGCGCTGGCATCGCTGACCTACGGCGTGCTGCAAGCGCCGCAGAGCGGCTGGACCGATCCCCTGGTGATCGGGCTTCTCGTGGCGGCCGCCCTTTGCTTTGCCGCTTTCGTCGTCGTCGAGCGGCGCGTGCGCCGGCCGATGCTCGATCTCTCGCTGTTCCGCTTTCCCCGCTTCGTCGGCGTCCAGTTCCTGGCGGCCGCTCCCGCCTATGGCTTCGTCGTCCTGCTGGTGCTGTTGCCTATCCGCTTCATCGGCATCGAGGGGATGAGCGAGATCAAGGCGGGGCAGTTGATGATCTGCCTGTCGGGACCGCTGTTGATCCTGCCACTGCTCGCCGGCCAGGTAGCGCGCTGGATCGCTCCGGCAACGATCTGCGGTGTCGGCCTGCTTGTGGCCGCCGGCGGCCTTGTCTGGCTGAGCCTGACACCGCCTGTCGTCGCAGCGCTGGTGGCGCCGCTGATCCTCATCGGCGTCGGCATCGCCCTGCCCTGGGGGCTGATGGACGGACTTGCCGTCGGCGTCGTGCCGAAAGAGCGTGCCGGCATGGCGGTCGGCATCTTCAACACCACCCGCGTCGCTTGCGAAGGCGTGGCGCTGGCGATCGTCATGGCAGTCCTGTCGGGTTTCACGGCAGCCCAACTGGCGGCTCAGGGAACGGCATCTTCCCTGGATGCAACCGCCGCCGCGCAGCTGCTGGTGACCGGCAACATCGGCGAAGCGGCAGCCCACTTGCCGGGTGCCGGAGCCACGGTCCTGGTCCAGGCCTATGAGACCGCGTTCGACAGGCTGCTGATCGTGCTGGCGGCAATCACCATCGTCACCGCTCTTGTCGTCTTTCTCGGCTTGCGCCGTGGATCGGCGGTGGAACACGAGACCATTGCTCTGCCGGTTTGCCAGGAAGGGTAGCTGAGCCGTGTCAGGAGATGGCGAGGCTCGCTATGCGGTGGCCGTCCAGCACGAAGGTCATGTCACCCTCGCCGTTGAAGCCATTGCCTTTCACGGCGATGCGGACGCGGTAGCTGCCCTCGACCTCGGCGATGCGGACAATGCTAAGATTGGACTTCACGCCGATATTGTCCGACTGGTTCCAGCGCGCGATCTGCTGGCGGCCTTGGAAGGACCGCCCCCAGTCGGTCAGGGACGCGTCGGCTGTGAACGTGTCGAGAACGGCTTCGCTATCACCCGCATTGGTGGCCTCGATAAAGCGGCGGATAGGTTCGGGTGTGGTCATCAATCGAGCCGGTGCATCAGATCGTCATCCAGCCAGCGGCCGAAGAAATAGACCAGCTGCTTGTGCCACCATGGCCAGTCATGACTGACATCGCCGCCCCAATAGTCGACCCAGGCGGGAATGGATTTGTCGCGCAGGATCTGTTCCAGCCTGCGCGTCTCGACCAGCATCCGCTCTTCCCAGGCGCCCTGCCCGCAGCAGAAGATCATCCTCAGCGACTTCAGCCGGGCAAGCAGTTTTGGGTCTACGATGCCGGGCAGATAGTCGAGCGGCGAATTGTAGAAAATGTCGCCTTCCAGCACCTTGCCGAAGAAGTCGCCCGCCGAATAGACGCCCGACAGCGCGATGACGCCGCTGGCGAGTTCGGGAAAGCGAAAGACGAAGTTCGAGGAATGATAACCGCCCATCGAACAGCCGGTGAACAGCGGCTTTAATTTGCGCCCGCCATTGGCTTGCTCGGCGGTCGCCAGAAACTCCGGCAGCGCCTCCTCGCGCACATATCGGAAATAAGCCTCGTGGCGACCGATACGGTGGGCGGCGCCGGCATGCTTGTTGAAGAACGATTCCGAATCGACGCCGTCGACCGCAAACAGCTGGATGCGGCCGGTATTGATGAATTCGGCCAGCGCTCCAACCCCGCCGGAATCCTCGAACTGGTAGAACCGCCCCTGCGACGTCGGGAACACCACCACCGGCCGGCCGGCATGGCCGTAGCGCTTGTATTCCATGTCGCGGCCGAGGTTGCCGGAGAAATGCTTGTGATAGGAGATGTCCATCGCGTTCAAGCCTTTTCCGCGTGGATGTAGGCGACGGCCGCGCGCAGTGCTGCTTCGTCTTTCGAGCGCATCTGGTAGGCGTAATTTCCCATGGCGCGGCTGAAAACCTCTTCAATTGGCTGATGATGGACGATCTTGTCGCGATGCGCGGCTATCACGTCCTCATGGCTGTGCAAATAGTGGAGGTGCTGCTTGCGGCTGGCATAGGCGGTGAAATATTTGCCCTCGTAAGGCCCGCCGGCGGCATCCTTCACCACCATGTCCGCCCAGGCCGCGTAGACGTCGATGTCGAACGTGTAGTTGATCGCATCGGTCATCCAGGCGCCGGGCGGCCGCATGTTGACCTCAAGCGCGATGACGCGGTCGTCCTTGGTTTCGAACAGCTCGATGTGGAAGAAGCGCTCGCGCACGTCGAACGCCTTGAGGATTTTGCGGCCGGCCTCTTCGATCGCCGGTCGGACCTTGGGAAAGCAGGTGTAGCTCATGTGGCGATCCTTGTTGACCACTTCCATGATGCTCTGGTCGTAGCGGTGGCTGGCCGCCAGCACCACCTCGCCGTCACGGTTGACCAGCCCATCGAAGGTCACCACCAGCCCCTCGATGAATTGCTCCATGACGAAGGTCACGTCCTCGGGCTTGTCTCTGAAGAACTGGTCAAGCTCCCTGGCGTTGGAAATCTTGAAAGTGTTCGAGGCGCCGGACCCGGAATCGGGCTTCACCACCACGGGATAGCCGACGCGGCGGATGAAGGTCATGGCGCCGGCCCGGTCGGAGCATTTGCGCTGGGCGATGGTGTCGACGCCGCTCTTGCGGAAGAATGCACGCATGCGGCTCTTGCGCTTCAAATTCTTCACGAAATCGAGCTTGGTGCCGTAGATGTTGAAGTCGGTGCGGATGTTGGCCTCCAGCTCCAGCCAATGCTCGTTGAGTGACTCGAAGCGCTCGATCCGGCCCCATTTGTGGATGAAATGACCCATGGCCCGGAACACCGGATCGTAGTCCTCCATGTCGGCGATGCGGTAATATTCCGACAGGGCCACCTTCAGCTTCCCGTCCAGCGCCTCATAAGGCGCATCGCCAATGCCCAGCACCGTAGCGCCGGCCTTTTTCAGCCGGTCGCAGAAATCGGCGCCGTTGGCGGGAAAATGCGGCGAGAAGAAAACAAAATTCACGGATGATCCCTCCGACGGCGAAGCATTGCGGCCTCGGCCACACGCAAGTCTGGCGCATTTGCCGCGCATGGGGAAGAGTGCTCGCGAGTGGTGGAATGGCAGCCCACTTGCCTGTCCATGACGGCTCCTGTATGAACCCCGCCATGAACACGCGCGTCTCCTCCGTCGCTTCCCGTCCGACCGGCTTTGCCGGCGAGACCGTGCGCGCGCTGGCATCGACCCTGCTTCTTCTCGGCCTTATCGGCGATCGCCGGGTTCGCTGAAGGAGCGCCCGGCGGTCGAACCGCCGCTTACGCGCACGCTCCTTGGCCAGTTCAGAAATTGGCAATTCACATCAAGCGAACGAAAATCTGATAAGGCGCTGCTCGCCCTGGAATCCGTCCGAAGACCGATCCGCGAGCCGCCGGGAGAACAAGACGATGAACGCACGAGAAGACATCCGCGCCGGCGAAGCCGAAAGCGTAAAACGCGCGGCCGGCCACATGCCGGGCGCGGCCCGAAAATACCAGCCCTACCCGACGGTCGGTCTCACCGACCGCACCTGGCCCAACAAGGTCATCGACAAGGCACCGATCTGGTGTTCGGTCGATTTGCGCGACGGCAACCAGGCGCTGATCGATCCGATGGGTCATGAGCGCAAGGCGCGCATGTTCGCCCTGCTGCTCGACATGGGTTTCAAGGAGATCGAGATCGGTTTCCCCTCGGCCTCGCAGACCGATTTCGATTTCGCCCGCTGGTGCATCGAGGAAGGCAATGTGCCGGCTGATGTTTCGCTACAGGTGCTGGTGCAGTGCCGTCCCGAACTCATCACCCGCACCTTCGAATCTCTGAAGGGCGCCACCAACCCGATCGTGCATTTCTACAATTCGACCAGCGAGTTGCAGCGTCGCGTCGTCTTCGAGAAGGATGTCGGCGGTATCAAGCGCATCGCCACCGACGCGGCCAAGATGATCACCGACATGGCGGCCAAGGCCGGCGGCGGTTATCGCTTCGAATATTCGCCCGAAAGCTTTACCGGCACCGAGCTCGAAGTCGCGCTGGAGATATGCAACGCCGTCACCGAGATCGTGAAGCCGACAGCCGACAACAAGCTGATCATCAACCTGCCGTCGACGGTCGAGATGTCGACGCCCAACATCTATGCCGACCGGATCGAATGGATGTGCCGCAACCTGGACGACCGCGAGAACCTGCTGATCTCGCTGCACCCCCACAACGATCGCGGCACCGGCATCGCCACCACCGAGCTCGGCCTGATGGCGGGTGCGGACCGCGTCGAAGGCACGCTGTTCGGCAATGGCGAGCGCACCGGAAATGTCGACATCGTGACGCTGGCGCTCAACATGTACACGCAAGGCGTCGATCCCCATCTGGATTGCTCCGACATCAACCGGATGAAGGACGTCTACGAATATTCCAACCAGCTGAAGATCTCCGAGCGCCATCCCTATGTCGGCGAACTCGTCTACACCGCCTTTTCCGGCTCGCACCAGGACGCCATCAACAAGGGCATGAAGGCCTTGAAGAAGGCCAACACGCCGGTCTGGGAAGTGCCCTATCTGCCGATCGATCCGGCCGATGTCGGACGCAGCTACGAGGCGATCATCCGCATCAACTCGCAGTCGGGCAAAGGCGGCATCGCCTATGTACTGCAGGCCGATTACGGCCTCAATCTGCCGCGCAACCTGCAGATCGAGTTCAGCCAGGAGATCCAGGCGATCACCGACGCCGAAGGCAAGGAAGTGCCGGCAAAACGCATCCATGACCGCTTTATCGAAACCTATGTCGACCAGCCCGGCGCACGACTGAAGTTCCTCGACCATCACACCTATCCCGATACCGAGAAAAAGGGCCGGCGCGTGGTCGAGGCGGTGATCCTCGACAACGGCAAGGAGACGACAATCGCCGGCTCCGGCACCGGCCCGATCGACGGCTTCGTCGATGCGCTGTCGCGTCATGTTGGCGTCGACATGTCGGTGCTTGATTATTCCGAACATTCGCTCCAGCGCGGCTCGAACGCCTCGGCGATTTCCTATGTCGAGATGGAATATCCCGGCAGCAAGCTGTTCGGCGCCGGCATCAACACCAACATCGTCGCCGCCTCGCTGGAAGCCGTTGTTTCGGCCGCCAACCGGATAATCGGCCGCAAGGCCGGCTGATATTTCCCGGGCGCCGAATGTCCGCGGCGCCCGGAAATCCCCCATTTGCCGAGGGAAATTCCGGTTTTTTGTGTCAACCACCGGCAACTATCCGGTGTGTTACGCGATCGCATAACATAAGCATGCTTGTATGGAAGTGCAGGCTCTATATGATTGCGCCTCAACCTGTGCCGACTTCGAGAGGATCGACACTTGCAGCATGCCACGCCTGCCGCCCCCGCAGTGCGCGAGACACTGGAGCGACTGCTCGCCAGCGAAACGTTCGGACGTTCCGAGCGCGCGCGCAAGTTGCTGCGCTATCTTGTTGAGCGCGAGCAGGCCGGCGAAGCCGACAGGCTCAAGGGTTTCTCCATCGCCATGGACGTCTTCGGCAAGGACGGCGATTTCGATTCGTCGACCGACGCCGTTGTCCGGGTGCAGGCAGGCCGGCTGCGCGAACTTCTCCAGCATTATTTCGCCAATGAAGGCATAGCCGAACCGGTTCGCATTGCCATTCCGCGCGGCGGCTACGTGCCGTCCTATGAGCTCAACGCCATACGCCTGCCGGTTGGGCAGGAGCCGCTTGCGGCGGCGGTAGCCGCCTTGCCCGGATCGCCCGACCAGACGGCTCTTGACGCCGTTCCCGCTGGCGCGACGGCCGCGGGGGTTACAGAACCTGGGCCTTCGCTGGCGCGCCATCTCCAGTTCTTCTGGGTCGCCATGACGCTGGTCATCCTCATGCTGGGCGTGCTCATCCTGCGCCAGGGCAGCGGCGCATTGCTTGCCAGCAGTGATCCGACCTCGGTGGTCGAGACTGCTGGCGTAACGAGCAGCATCGCATCGCCGTCGATGGAGGCCCTGCCCCTCGTCTACATCGCCGTGAAGGCCACCGGCCCCGAGGCCGGCCGCGTCACCGCTTCGCTGCGCGCCGGCCTTGCCGGTTTCGACACCATCGACTTCATCGGCCGCGACGCCGACAGCAAGCGCGACCCAAGCACCGACCCGACCAGCTTCGTTTTCGATGTCCTGCCGGGACCAATGGCAGGTGACGTGACGCTCGAACTGCAGAGCGTGGCGACCGGCCGCGTGCTTTTGTCCCGCAGTCTGACGGCCGCCGACAGCGCACCTGGCACCGTCGAGGATCGTATCGCCGCCATCCTCAGCTCGACCATTCCCGCCTCCGGCCCGCTCTACAGCTACATCGAACAGAACGGCATTCAGACCGGGCTGACGAGCTGCCTGATCCTCAACGACAGATACTATCTCGACCAGAGCACCAGGACGCACGAGGCTGCCTATCGCTGCCTGGACAAGCTCGCCGGCCAGGGTGCGAAATCGTCCTTGGTCTATTCGGAACTGGCCTCCCTGACCCTTGAGGCCGCCACCGATCATTACGCCTATCCACCTGGCGCGACGGTCGAACAGGCAATGTCTTTCGCCCATCGCGCCATCCAGATGGGACCGACCAGCCCTTATGCGCACCGCGCCTACGGCTACCTCAACTCGCGCCTCGGCAACACCGAGGAATCGATCCGCTGGATGCGCAAGGCCTATGAGCTCAACCCCTACGACCTCGGCATGGCTGCCGCTTACGGCTATGGCCTGATCTTTGCCGGCAAATATGCCGAGGGAACACCCATCCTGACCCATGCCGTTGAGACGTTCAGCGGCCATCCGACATGGTGGGATTTTGGGCTTTTCGCCGGGCAATTCATGCTGGGCGACATGAACAAGGCCGCGATAGCCAGCGAGTCGCTGCGCACGACGGCGATGAAATCGCACTATCTGGCGGCGCGGCTGATCGGCGCCAAGGCTGCCGGCCGCGAACAGCTGGCAGCCAAGCTTCTGGATGAGCTGACCACCAAATTCCCGAAATTCGCCGCCGATCCGCGCGCGGCCTTCGCCGAGCGCAAATATCCCGCCGATCTGACCGACCGGCTGGTTGAGGCGCTGCGCGCCGCGGGCCTCGACAACGCCAGCTAGTCTTTCCGGATCGCGAAAACTTTACTGGCCATCGGTCTGGACTGGGAGCAATCCAGCCTCGATTCGAATTTCCTCTCCAGTCTTGCAATAATCGCACATTTTCATGGTCTCATCCCTCTATGTTGCCGAGCGGGGCGCCGGGCCGAAGACGGTCGTCCTGCTGCATGGCTTCGGTCGTTGCCATGATATCTGGCGCGAGGTGACCGCGTCGCTAGGGCCCGATGTCAGGACCTTGGCCTACGATCTTCCGGGACACGGACTGTCTCTCGAATTTCCTGGCAGCGGCCCGGCCAAAACAGCGGCGCGAGCGGTTCTCGCCGATATCGCCGCACGCGGGATAGCAAGGGTGCATGTCGCCGGTCATTCGATGGGCGGCGCGGTCGCCTCCCTGATGGCGCTTGCCGAGCCTGAAAGGATAGGCTCGCTGACGCTTCTGGCGCCGGGCGGTGTTGGCCCCGAGATCAACGGACCGCTGTTGCGCCGCTACGCCGCGGCCGCCGACAGACGGGAAATCCGCGCCTGCCTTGCCGCCATGTCGGGACCGCGAAGCCCGCCGCCCGAACGCATCGTTGGCGTCCTGGCGGACCTACGCCGTCGCCCCGGCCAGTTGCGCAAGCTGATTGAGATATCGGCCGTCATGACCAGGAACGAGCGGCAGGGGGTCATACCCCGCGAACAGCTGGACACCCTCGACATGCCGGTGATGGTGGTTTGGGGAACGGACGATCCGGTGCTGCCCTTTACCCAGGCTGATTGTCTGCCGGCGCATTTTCATATTCATCACGTGCTCGATGCCGGCCATATGCTGGTCGAGGAAGTACCTGATGTGGTCGCCCAGGCCGTGCGCCGAAACATGGCACGCCGCGGCAGGCGCCTGCGTCCGACATTCGAGGCCGCGGCGAGCTAACTTACTTGCGCCCCGCATCTCGCCAGTGCATTTTGCCGCCGCCTGTGTTAACTCGCAATTAACCATATCAGCGAGGCGACGCCGATGAAGGACACTGGCGAAAACATCACCCCCATCGACACCTCCCGCAAACTGTCCGACGCCGTTCGCGATGTGAAAAATGCCTTCGCCGATCGCGACGATGTCGTGGTCGACATGCGCGAGGCGCACCGGATGCGGCTTGATCTGCTCGCCGCTGAGCTCGCCCCGGTCTTTGCCGACGTGCCCGCCGACATGGACAATTTCGACTTCGTCATCTCCTCCGGCCTGCAGCCCCGCCTGTGGATCGACGCCGTCAGCCATGTCGCCATGGGGCGCGACCGCCGCACCTACCGCTTTCTCAGGGATACCCGCATCGGCCGCGTCGTGCTCGCCGAATCGACCGATATGAAACCGGTCGCCGATCAGGTCACGCGCTATGTGGCGGAGCGTATCGTCGAGCGCCAGCGCATGATGGAGGGCGGTGTCGAGCCGGCCGTCGCCGACCTGAAACGCGCCGCCGTGCCGGAAGCTGAGCCGCCCTTGCAAGCAGCCGTGCCCCGCAGGGGCTGGTCGACGTTCCTTTCCGGTCTCGGCTTGGTCGCCGCCGGCGCGCTTGTTGGCCTGGCGGTGGCGGCCGCGCTGTTTTGGGATCGCCTGATGGCGATGAAGATCAGCTTCTGATCAACGATCTGGAGGCCTCGGTGTCTGCGCGCCGAGTTCAATGACCTGCAGGTCCGATGGCGGCAAGGCCGGCCCGGTCAGGCCGCGCCGCGTCAGGCGAATCAGCCAATTGCCCTTCTCCCCGTCAATATCGAGCAGATTGTACTGTGCCGCCGGGTTCTTGCTGCCTGGCGACTGCCCGGCGGCGGCGACGCCGACGACCGGAATCCTGGCGCCGCGCCCGCCGATGAAGAACAGCGACGGCAGATGCGAATGGCCGTGCAGCACGAGTTCGGCGCCATGCCTATGAACGGTCTTGTGGAAGCGGGAGATGCCGAACAGGCGCTTTTGCTGGGCGACGGCGCCGCGCACCGGCGGATGATGGATCATGATCACCCGCAACAGGCCGCGTTTGTTCGTTGCGTCGAGCACTGTCGCCAGCCTTTGCGCCTGACCTTCGAGGAAGAAGCCATTGGCCATGAACGGCGCCGTAGCGCGCGCCGTCGAAACGCCGATCAGCGCGACATTGCCGCGTACGCGCAGATAGGGAAAAGCGTTGCGGTCGATCGGCGCAGTCACGCCGTCGCCGCTCATCCACGCCGCCCAGGAGCGGCAGACCTTGTCGAAGGCGCCCGGCACATAGGCGTCGTGGTTGCCCGGCACCACCGAGACATCCTCCGGCGAACCCAGCGTCTCAAGCCAGTGCTTGGCCATCTCGATCTCGCCGTCGAGCGCCAGATTGACCAGATCGCCGGTAACGGTGAGGTGGTCGGGTGTGCTCGCCTTCATGTCGGCGACGATGGTGTCGATGACGGCATCGTGCATATGGCGGCGGCGGTTGCGCTGCCAGTTGACGTAGCCGACGACGCGCTTGGACGCGAGTTCGCGATAGGTTACACCGGGAAGCGGCCCCAGATGGACATCGGAAATATGCGCGAGCCTGAACATCCTTCCTTCATAGGCGACGCGCTCCCCGCTTTCCACTCACTGTTTCCTGCCCATCCACGGTTTCGCTAGTCATGGCTATATCGGACCCGGAGCAGGCGTTTCGCCAGACCGGCTGGGCAGGCCTCAGGGCAAGGCTGTTCCATCTCTATTTCCTGCTGCGGCGGCCGATGACACTGGGCGTGCGCGGCCTGATCCACGATCGCGCCTCGAACACTGTCTTCCTCATCCGCCACACCTACGTTCCCGGCTGGCAATTGCCGGGCGGGGGCGTCGAAGTCGGCGAGACGCTCGGTGAGGCGCTGGTGCGCGAACTGGCCGAGGAAGGCAACATCGCGCTGACAGCCCAGCCGGTGCTGAAATCGATGCATTTCAACCGCCGCTCCAGCCGCCGCGACCATGTCGGCCTCTATCTCATCGAAACCTTCAACCAGACCGCGCCGAAACTGCCGGACCACGAGATCGCCGAAGCAGGCTTCTTTCCGCTCGACCGCTTGCCGCATGGCACGACGCCGGCGACGCTGCGGCGGCTTGCCGAGGTTTTTGAAGGCGAGCCGGTATCGCCGTACTGGTAGGCTGTCAATCCGATGCTCACGCCGCCTGCCTGAACCGCGCCCGGTCGTGCGGCGCGCCATAGTCGAGCCCAGGCCCGACCGGCACGATGCGCGTCGGGTTGATGCTCTCGTGGCTGCCGTAATAGTGCATTTTGATGTGGTGCAGGTTCACCGTGCCGGCGATACCGGGCACCTGGTAGAGGTCGCGCAGATAGTTCGAAAGGTTCGGATAGTCGGCGATGCGGCGCAGATTGCATTTGAAATGGCCGACATAGACCGGGTCGAAACGCACCAGCGTGGTGAACAGCCGCCAATCGGCCTCGGTGACACGCTCGCCAGTGAGATAGCGCCGTTTTGACAGTCGGCCCTCCAGCGTGTCGAGCGCCGCGAACAGCTCGCCGAACGCCTCTTCATAGGCCGCTTGCGTGGTGGCAAAGCCGGCGCGGTAGACGCCGTTGTTGACGGCTGGAAAGACCAGCGCATTGACCTTGTCGATCTCGCCGCGCAGGCCTGGCGGATAGAAATCGAGAGCGGCATCGCCCCACTCGTCGAAGGTCGAATTGAGCATGCGGATGATTTCGGCGGATTCGTTGGAGACGATGGTCTCTTCCTTCTTGTCCCACAGCACCGGCACCGAAACCCGGCCCGAATAGGCTGGATCGGCCTTGGTGTAGATCTGATGCAGGAAGTCGAGGCCGTAGAGCGTGTCGCCGGTGGCGCCATCCTCGGCCAAAAACGTCCAGCCCTCAGCACCGAGGAAATGATGCACGACTGAAACCGGGATGATGTCTTCTAGCTTCTTCAGCGCGCGAAAGATCAGCGTGCGGTGCGCCCACGGACAGGCGAGCGAGACATAAAGATGGTAGCGTCCGGGCTCGGCCTTGAAGCCGCGCGTACGACCTTGCGCCGGCGCGCCGTCGCGCGTGATCCAGTCACGCCACTGCGTCTCGGCGCGGATGAACCTGCCGCTGCTATCGACATTGGCCGGACGGTCCTGCCATTTGCCTTCGACCAGCAATCCCATACGAAATCTCCTTGCTTGCCTTGGCCAATGTAGTCGCAAGGCGGCAATGCCGAAGCCGTCATCTGCTGAACAGAGCGTCACTCGTATGAAACGCCGGATGAAAACAGCCGATTGCAGCCGCCGGAAATTGATGCTAGCGGACACTCCGCATGTTCGATCTTGGCTTGATCCGGTTTGACCGACGACGAAAGGGCGCCCGCGCTTAGAAAGCGCTGACTGGCGAACGCTGCCGCTTGCAGCAACCTTTCCTCTTTATCGGACCGCGAAGACCATGAGCCTTGCCGACGTGAAATACCTGCCGGAAACTCCGGCGCATGATCCCGAAATCGAAGCCATCAACGACGAAGCCTTTGGCCCCGGCCGTTTCGTGCTGGCCGCCTACAAGATCCGCGAGACCGGCGGCCACGAGCGCTCGCTATCCTTTGTCGCCATGGATGGCGACATCGTAGTTGCTTCGGTGCGCATGACCCGCATCGCCGCCGGCGCCGGACGCGCGCTGATGCTCGGGCCGCTCGCCGTGCGGCCCGCCTTCAAGAATCTCGGTATCGGCCGCCGGCTCGTGGCGATCGCGCTGGAGGCGGCCGCCAAGGCCGGCGCGCCGGCGGTGATCCTTGTCGGCGACGAGCCTTATTACGGCCCGCTCGGCTTCAGAAAGATCCCCCGCGGCCAGATCTCCATGCCGCGCCCGGTCGACCTCGACCGGCTGCTGTCGCACGAGATCGTGCCCGGTGCCGTGGCGCGGCTCTCCGGCGAGGTCGGCCATGCCAACCTGGCCAGGATCGCCGAGCAGGCACCAGTGATGGCCTGAGCTCCAGGATCGGTCGCGGCAGCGGCCGCGATGGATCCCCATTGGTCAGGTTGCACCATGGCGGCGACCTCCGTAGCATGACCCGGAGCAGCACGGAGCACGCAGCATGAACCCGAACGGCCAGATTGCGATCGTAACCGGCGGCGGCTCCGGCCTCGGCGAGGCAACCGCCCGCGCGCTGGCCGACAAGGGCGCGCGCGTCGCCATTTTCGATATCGGCATCGACCGGGCATCGAAGGTGGCGGGCGACATTGGCGGCGCCGCCATCCAGTGCGATGTGAGCAGCGCCGACAGCGGTGCGGCCGCGCTCGCCGAGGTGGAAAAGAGACTTGGGCCAGCGCGCATCCTGGTCAATTGCGCGGGCATTGCCATCGGCTTGAAGACCATCGGCAAGGATGGTCCACATCCGCTCGACCAGTACCGCAAGGTGATTGAGATCAATTTGATCGGCACCTTCAACATGATCCGCCTCGTTGCCGACCGTGCCGCCAAACTCGAACCGCTGCAGGGCGGCGAGCGCGGCGTCATCGTCAACACCGCGTCGGTGGCCGCTTATGATGGCCAGATCGGCCAGGCCGCCTATGCCGCATCCAAGGGCGGCGTCGTCGGCATGACGCTGCCGGTTGCCCGCGACCTGGCGCGCTCCGGCATTCGCGTCTGCACCATCGCGCCCGGCATCTTCAAGACGCCAATGATGGCCGGCATGCCGCAGGAGGTGCAGGATTCGCTCGGCGCGGCCGTGCCCTTCCCGTCCCGCCTCGGCGAGCCGTCCGAATATGCCGCGCTCGCCCTGCATATCGTCGAAAACCAGATGCTGAACGGCGAAACCATCCGCCTCGATGGGGCAATCCGCATGGCGCCGAAATAGACGGCCATGGCGGCCGGCGCAGTGAAGACCGGTCCGCTGGCCGGCCTTAAAGTCATCGAGATGGCTGGGCTCGGCCCGGTGCCGCTGGCGGGGCTGATGCTGTCGGACATGGGCGCCGAGGTGCTGCGCATCGAGCGCACCGGTTCGGACCAACCCTTGCTGCCGCTCTCCGATGCGTACAATCTCGACCGTCACGGCCGCTCCATCCTGCGCGTCGACCTCAAGCAGGCCAAAGGAACGGAACTGCTGCTGCGCCTTGCCGAAAAGGCCGATCTGTTTGTCGAAGGCTTTCGCCCCGGTGTGATGGAGCGGCTTGGTCTCGGCCCGGATGCTGCATTGGCGCGCAATCCGGCGCTGATTTACGGCCGCATGACCGGCTTCGGCCAGGACGGGCCGCTCGCAGGTCGTGCCGGCCACGACATCACCTACCTCGCCTATTCGGGTGTGTTGCATGCCATCGGCCGGGAGGAAGGTCGGCCGGTGCCGCCGCTGAATCTGATCGCCGACAATGGCGGCGGCGCCATGATGCTGATCGCCGGGGTGCTTGCAGCGCTGTTCGAGCGCTCGCGCTCCGGCAAAGGCCAGGTGATCGACGCGGCGATGGTCGAGGGCGCTTCGATGCTGGCGGCCCCCATACACGCCTTCATGTCGGCAGGTCTGTGGAGCGACCGGCGCGGCGCCAACCTGTTCGATTCCGGTGCGCCCTTCTACGACACCTATGAGACGGCGGACGCACGCCACGTTGCGGTCGGCTGCCTTGAGCCGCGCTTCTTCGCCGCATTCGCAAGGCTGCTGCCGCTCGGCGAGGATTTTGTCCGCGGCCAATACGACAAGGCGTTGTGGCCGGACATGCGCGCGGCCATTGCCGACCGGTTCCGGCAGAAGACACGCGACGGCTGGGACGCGCTGTTTGCCGCAAGCGATGCCTGCGTGGCGCCGGTTCTGTCGCTGGCCGAAGCCAGGGATCATCCGCACAACCGGGCGCGTCACGCATTTGTGAAAGCCGGTGCGCTCGAGCGGCCCGCACCCGCGCCACGCTTCTCGACCTCGCAGCCGGCGCTTGCCGGCATGCCTGAAGATGACGATCAGCGACCTCAGACCGTGCTGGCGCGCTTCGGCTTTTCGACAGCCGAGATCAAAGCGCTTGTCAAAGCCGGCATGATTGGCCAATAACTGGATTTAGAAAATCAACTTACCTGGTGAGCATTTTGGACCAGCCGAAGAAGGACGTCATTCGCGCGACGGACGCCGAGGCAATCAGGCTGGCCGCAACGCTGATCCGCAGCGCCCGTTTCGGCGCCCTCGCGGTGATCGAGCCCTCGACCGGCGCACCGCTGGCCTCCAGGGTCGGAGTCGCCACCGACATCGATGGCACGCCTCTAATCCTTGTCTCGGCGCTGTCAGCCCATACCGGCGCCATCCTTGCCGAGCCGCGCTGCTCGCTGCTTGTCGGCGAACCCGGCAAGGGCGATCCGCTGGCGCATCCCAGGATAACGCTGGTCTGCCGGGCGCAGCCGCTGGAACGCGGGTCGAGCGCGCATGCCCGCGCCGAGCGGCGCTATCTCAACCGCAATCCCAAGGCAAAGCTCTATGCCGAGCTCGGCGATTTCTCGATCTTTCGCCTCGAGCCGGAGCGCGCCAGCCTGAATGGCGGCTTCGGCAAGGCCTACCTGCTCGACCGCGCCGATCTCATCACCGAGGGGCCGATCGTCGACGAGCTGGCCGCCAGCGAACAATCCGCTCTCGACCACATGAATGCCGACCATCTCGACGCCATCGCCGTCTATGCCCATCATTTCGCCAGGGTTGAAGGTGATGGTTGGACCATGACCGGCTTCGATGCCGATGGCATGGACCTGGCATCGGGCGACACCGTTTGCAGGATCTATTTTCCGCAGCCATTGAAGACCGCGCGCGACCTGCGGCCGGTTCTGGTCGACATGGCCAAAGCCGGTCGTGCGCCAGCTACGCAAGGATAATCGTCATGAATCAAAAGCACGTCTTGAGATTTGGGCGAAATGATCTACGATTCAGGCGACGCTGAATCAGCAGCGTGATCCATAGCTGAATTATAGCAGCCAACGCTATTTGCCCCCATAGCGTTTGGATGAGCAGGAAAACATGGGGCATCGATGGTCTCGACCAAACTAATCGCCAATGCCGAATCGGCGGCGACATTTCTGACCCTTATGGGCAACGAAAAGCGGCTCTTGATCATGAGCTATCTGGCCGACGGTGAAATGTCGGTCGGCGCCATCGCCGAAAAGGTGATGCTCAGCCAGTCCGCTTTGTCGCAACATCTGGCCAAGCTCAGGGCGCTCGATCTTGTCGAGACCCGCCGCGACCGGCAGATGATCTACTATTCCTGCAAGTCCGAAGCGGTGCGCGAACTGTTGCGCATGCTGGACGGCATTTTCGGGATAGGCGACTTGTCCCAGATGGCAACGCGTCTGCGCCGCGCCGGGACTTGACCTGCAGGGCTTGACTGGCGACTCCGATCGCTCCTTACCTCGCTGACGATTTTTCGCCGGCCGAGGTATTGATGGATCCGATCCAGATCGACGACGCGCGCGATCCGCGGGTCGCCGCCTATCTCGACATCCGCGAGCGCGATCTCACCGGCCGCCATGGCCGGTTCGTTGCCGAAGGCAAGGTGGTGCTGGACGTCCTGCTGTCAGCCGGACGCTTTGCTGCGGAGTCGGTCCTGGTTCTCGAAAACCGCCTGGCCGGGCTCCACGACATACTGCGC
This sequence comes from Mesorhizobium sp. M1252, assembly GCF_040318265.1. Lineage (NCBI taxonomy): Bacteria > Pseudomonadati > Pseudomonadota > Alphaproteobacteria > Hyphomicrobiales > Phyllobacteriaceae > Mesorhizobium > Mesorhizobium sp. M1252. The sequence continues at coordinate 285,424 of NZ_JAMYLX010000004.1, forward strand.
AAGGCCCCTGCCGACCTGCCGGTCTACGTTGCGGCAAGCGCCGTCATGGACAGGATCGCCGGCTTCCACATGCATCGCGGTATATTGGCGATCTGCAGCAAGGGCACGCCACAGCCCGCCGAGGCCTTGCTCGACACCTTGCCTGCCGAAGCGTTGATCGTCGTTCTCATCGGCATCGCCAACCATGACAATATCGGATCGATCTTCCGCAATGCCGCCGCCTTCGGCGCCGATGCCGTCTTCGTCGACGCCACCTGTTGCGACCCACTGTATCGCAAGGCGATCCGCGTCTCCGTCGGCGCCGCGTTGAAGGTGCCCTTTGCGTCCTTCGGCGACACTGAAGCTTTCATCGCGAAGCTCGGCGAGTTGGACTTCGGCCAGGTCGCTTTGTCGCCGCGTGGTGAGGCTGACATTCGCGATGCCGCGCGACCGAAACGACTGGCGCTCTATCTCGGCACCGAAGGCGAGGGCCTCCCGGAGAGGCTGCTCACTCGCCTGCGGACGGTGCGGATCGCGATGTCGGAAGGGTTCGACAGCCTGAATGTTGCGGCCGCCTCAGCCATCGCGCTGCATCATTTTTCGCGCTGATAGGGGTAGTCGGGCAATTCCAAGCCGAGGCTCGAAACTCGGCTCGGCGAGTCCGCCTTCTGCAACGCCCGGACGCGATCGGCGAGGCTGGTGGTTCCTGACCGCGTTTCCTGCGGCGCCGCCAGCGCCTTGGCGATCGGTGAATCCGGTCCTTCGAGCTTGGCCGTCAAATGGACGACCTCAGCCGCCAGATTGTTCATCTGTTCGCGCAAGGCAGAACCGGCATCATTGCCATTGCCGGGGCCATTCCCGGGCTTCGCGGATCCAGAACCGCCAAGCTCCGCCTTCATCCGCTTGTTTTCGCGGGCCAGCGTCGTCAGCCTGGCTTCGAGCCGCTCTCGGTCGCCTTCGAGCTTGGCGAGCGTCTTGTCGATGTCCTCGTTCCTGGCGCGGGCACTGTCTTGCGCACCAACCAGGCCAGCAGCCACGGCGCCTCCTGTAGCCTCGCCCTTCACCCGCTCGCGAAGCCGGGCCAGTTCCTTTTCGCGGCGATCGAGCTTGTCCTCGCGATCGGCAAGCGTGGCGAGCAGGCGCTCGAGCTTTCTGTCGAGGTCGGCGGTTCTTTTCTTTTCGGCCTTCAAGGCATCGCGCGTGGCCTTGCCTTCGGCGACGACTTCCTGATGGCGCTTGTCGGCCTCCTTGCGCTGGCCGCGCAGCACTGAAATGTCGTTGGCGAGTTTTTCCAGCTCGGATTCGCGCGCCACCAGTTCGATCTGACGATTGCTGGAGGAGAAGGACGCGTCGTCGTACATATGTTCGAGCTTTTCCAGCTCGAGCGCGCGCTTTTCCATCATGCGCTCTGTTTGTGCAAGCCTGTCAGACAGCTGTTGTATCTGCTGCTCGCGATGCAGGAGCAATTCGTTTTTTTCCCCGAGCTCCGAGAGCGCCTGCTTCTTGTCCTTGCGCTCGACCGCCAGGCCCTTCAGCGCCTCGCGGCCGCGATTGATTTCGACGAGTTGCTCATTCGCCTGCTCACGCAGCGTCTTGATGCTGATTTCGAGCCGGCGCGTCGTCATGGCGAACTCGGCCCGCAAGCTGTCCTTGTCGGCCTGGATCTCGGCCAGCGTTCGCGGCACCGACGCCTCGACACGCTTGCGTGTCAGCGCGACCGCCCGCCGCCAGATGGCCGGCGCGACCAGCAGCGCCAGAAAGCCTGCGCACAGAAAGCCGAGGGCGAAGAACAGGATCGACTGAACCAAGGTGACTACCCGTTACGGGCGGGCCGCTATCCGGCAACCGCCAAGTCTGGACTTTGCCATGTTCGCATGACGCAAATCCAGCGCTGCGGCAAGGGTTTGCCGCAGCTGCACCGGGTCAGAATCTGTTGATCGGGTCGAAGTGTGGTCGGAATCGCTCAGAAAGGATTCCAGGTCGGCCTCTGCGTCAGCTTCAGATAGCCGAGATTGACGCCAAGCCGCGCGCCGACGCCGGTGCGGATCGGCACCAGCAGCACCCTGTTGTTCTGCAGCACGTTGAAGCCGACGCCGGCCACGACATAGGCCGAACCGGCAACGCCGCCGAACCGATTGTAGAGATTGCTGACGTCGTCGAGGTTATAGACGAGCATCATCACCCGCGATCCCTCGCCGCCGAAATCCCAACCGAGCGAAGGCCCTTGCCAGAACACCTTATGGTCGCCGGCATTCTTGGTGTAGAGCGTACCTTCGCCATAGGTCAGGCCGCCAATCAGCGCGCCGGATCCCTCTTCGCCGAGCAGATAGCCATTGGGCAGGCCGTAGGAGGCAAAAATCTTCTCGACGACGGTGGCGAGACCGCCCGACGTCGCGCCGAAGAACTTGTGACCGGAATCGACGATCTCCTGAGCGGTGTATTCCTGTGCCCGCGACGCAGAGGTTGAGAAAGCGAGAGCGCCCATGAGGGCAATCGCCATGAAGAAGACGCGGACAAACGTCCGGTCGTAGAATCGGGAAACCATGCTTCCAATCTCCGTCAGGGAGCACTTTCGCCGACGCCTCGCACCCCGTCCGGCTCTTTAGGCGGCCGTTAAGGATGACTGTTACGGGCAAACTATGCCGTAATCCTTTTTCAACCATTAACCTCCCACATGAACATGGCGGTTCGAAGGCTGTTTCTGACGGTCTGCGCGGGCTCCCATCCTGTGCAAAGATGCCGTTTTTCTCACAAGAATTGTGGATTGTTGCTGCACGCTCGGGCGCTGTGTATTCAGAATGCCTGGGGGGAGAGAGCGTGATTCGGGTGGTGAGCGTGGCTGTCGGCCGCGCGGCCACCAGGATGTGAATTTTAGCAGGGATTTTTCGCCGATGGCTGAGCTTTTCTCTCTCTCCGCACCCGATCTCGCAGCCTTGTTGTGCAGCCGAGTCTGCCACGACATCATTTCGCCGGTCGGCGCCATCAACAACGGCCTTGAACTCCTGGACGAGGGCGGCGCCGACGAAGACGCCATGAAACTGATCCGGCAGAGCGCCAGAAACGCTTCGGCCCGCCTGCAATTCGCCCGCATCGCCTTCGGTGCCGCCGGTTCGGCGGGCATGATGATCGACACCGGCGATGCCGAGTCCGTCGCCATCGCCTTCCTGAAGAACGAGAAGCCGGAATTGATCTGGAACGGGGTTCGCGCCCTGCTGCCCAAGAACAAGGTCAAGCTGCTGCTCAATTTGCTGCTCGTCGCCAATGCCGCCATCCCGCGCGGTGGCAGATTGGTGGTCACGCTGGAAAACCTCGACACCGAGCCGCGCTTTGCGCTTGCCGCAAGCGGCCCGATGCTGCGCGTGCCGCCGAAATTCCTCGAGCTCCATTCCGGCAACAAGCCCGAGGAGCCTATCGACGCCCATACCGTCCAGCCCTACTACACGCTGCTGCTGGCGCGTGAGGCCAACATGACGATCTCGATTCACGCGACCGCCGAAGAGATCGTGCTGTCCGCGGCCTGAGCGAAGCCGCTCGGCAGGACGTCCGAGCATCAAGAACAATCAAGTATCTTTTCCCGCTGATATTTGCGGCAATTCAGAACAGGCAAGTTTCATTGCCGGCAACGCCCCTGCCGAATGGGGCTGCAAACGACATGTTTGTAAAAACTTTACCTAACGGCTTTTCTGCTTCTTTACCAGATCGGCCTAGTGTGCATCCCGATACCCGGATGCCGCCGGTTCGCACCATGGCAAAGAGGACCCGGAAATGAAGCGCTGCATGTTTGTCGACGATTCGAGCGTCATCAGAAAGGTTGCAAAACGGATTCTTGGCGGCTCCGACATGGTGGTGATCGAAGCGGCAACTGGACTTGATGCTGTCGAGATGTGCGCTGCCGAGATGCCTGATGTGATTGTCGTCGACGGCGCCCTGCCGGACATGCAAGCGGTCGACGTCATTCGCCAGGTTCGCGCCATGGAGAGCACGATCAAACCGCAGATTCTGATCTCACTGGTCGAGGTCGATGTTGCCTCGATCATGAAGGCAAAGCGCGCCGGCGCCCAGGGTTATCTGTTGAAGCCGTTCAACCGGACGCAACTGCTCGAACGTTTTCGTACCTTGAAGGTTGCCGCCTGATTCGGCTCGTTTTCGGCCAAAAAGGACAGCAAAAAACCCGGCCTGAGCCGGGTTTTTTGCATTGGTTCAATCGGATGGTGTTCGCTCAGGCGCTGACGCGGATGTCTTCCGGCTCGCGCAGCACATAGCCGCGACCCCAGACCGTCTCGATGTAGTTCTGGCCACCGGATGCTGCGTCGAGCTTCTTGCGCAGCTTGCAAATGAAGACGTCGATGATCTTCAGTTCCGGTTCGTCCATGCCGCCATAAAGGTGGTTGAGGAACATTTCCTTGGTCAGCGTGGTGCCCTTGCGCAGCGAGAGCAACTCCAGCATCTGGTATTCCTTGCCGGTCAGATGCACGCGTTGACCGCCGACTTCGACGGTCTTGGCGTCGAGATTGACCACCAGGTCGCCGGTGGTGATGACCGACTGGGCATGGCCCTTGGAACGGCGCACGATGGCATGAATGCGGGCGACCAGCTCGTCCTTGTGGAACGGCTTGGTCATATAGTCGTCGGCGCCGAAGCCCAGGCCGCGCACCTTGTCCTCTATGCCGGCCATGCCGGACAGGATCAGGATCGGCGTCTTCACCTTGGACAGGCGAAGTGTCCGCAAGACTTCGTAGCCGGACATATCGGGAAGGTTGAGGTCGAGAAGAATGATATCGTAATCATAAAGTTTACCGAGATCGACACCTTCTTCGCCGAGGTCGGTCGTGTAAACATTAAAACTTTCAGATTTGAGCATCAGCTCGATGCTCTGAGCGGTTGCACTGTCGTCTTCTATCAGCAGAACGCGCATTTCATTCCCCTTTTCTGCCGCCGGACCATGTCACGACCCATCCGGGACCGGAGCAGTGATTGCCTGAACAGAGGCTGCCATCGAATGGTTAACAAAACCTAATTCCGCACCAAGGACGGTACCAGATTTTTTAACCCCTTTCTACACCCTCTTGAATCTAATGATGAATCACAGAACCAAATCGCTAATGCAACACATTAATAAGTCGGACTAAGTGACTCAAGGGACTCGCTGGCCGGCTTCCGTATCGGGAGCCGGAATTTTTACCCGGCCTTAAGTCCTCGCCCTTATGATTAACAATGCGCGTAAACGAATGGTTACTGCCGGCAAAAAACTTTAGGGATTTGTTTCCCATAGTACGGGGAATGCCGGTGGATACGGGCGGCGCCAGGCCCTGGCGGGCGGATTGGACGATATGTGCAGGTGTGCGTTTCCGGGAGTACCGAATCATGAAGTCACGTGAAAACCTCGTTCGGCTGAAGCAATTTCAGGTGAATGAGAAGCGGCGGCAGCTGCTGCAGCTCGACATGATGATCGCCGAGTTCGAGCGCATGGCCGTTGAACTGGAGCTTCAGATCACCGCCGAGGAGAAGAAGGCCGGCATCACCGACATCAATCATTTTGCCTATCCGACCTTCGCCAAGGCGGCGCGTCTGCGCCGTGATAACCTCAGAAACTCTCAAAGCGACCTCGCCCAGCAGCGAAGCGCTGCCGAATCATTACTCGGCGAAGCTGAAGCGGAGCTTTCCAAGGCCGAGATGCTGGAATCGCGCGACACCAAGATCCGCGACGCGGAACTCGGCGGTCGCAGCGCCATGATCGGCTGACGGCAGGGTTTTAACCCGACCGGCGCCGCCTGACGCCGCGCTTTGCTTTGCGTGTAGCGCGCCAAAAGGCTCCGGCGCTGCTGATCCGGCCGCAAGGCGGCCGCAGCTTCAGGCCCGTGCCAAATCCCTGTCCAGGTTCGCCGCTGCCCTCGCCCGCGCTTGCTTGATGTCAGGCACATGCTCTTCCGACCAGGAGCGTATCTGGGTGAGCAGCCCCGCCAGGTTCTGGCCAAGTTCGGTCAATTCATATTCGACCCGCGGCGGGATCACCGGAAAGATTTCGCGCCGCACAAGCCCGTCGCGCTCGAGGACGCGCAGCGTCTGCGTCAGCATTTTAGGCGTGATGCCTTCGAGCTTACGCGCCAGTTCGCCGTTGCGCATCCGGCCACGGCGCAGCGCACAAACCGTCAGATAGACCCATTTGCTGGCCAGCATCTCGAGCACGGCGTGCGAAGGACACGTCCGCTGGAAGGCGTCATAACCGGAGCCGCAATCATTATCACTATCCATGAGGTGCCTATATATGGAAAAGGTACATACTGGACAAGGGAATATTACTATCCAAATGATAGTGGCACAGAAACCTCAGCAGGAGCCTCCCATGCGTGCCGTTGTCCAGAATTCAGTCGGCGGACCCGACGTCCTCGTCATGGCCGATCGCCCCGCGCCCTCGCCCAAGTCAGGCGAAGTGCTCGTGCGCGTGCATGCCGCCGGTATCAATCCGGTCGATGGCTCGGTGCGCGCCGGTTACTATCCTTTGCTGGGCGAACCGCCCTTCACTTTGGGCTGGGATATTTCAGGCACGGTCGAGGCGGTGGGCCCAGGCGTCGATGGCTGCCTCAAGGTCGGTGACGCCGTGTTCGGCATGCCGCGTTTTCCCAAGCAGGCCGCGGCCTATGCGGAGCTCGCTGTGGCCCCGGCCGATGAAATCGCACCGAAGCCGCAAGGCATCGACCACAATCATGCCGGCGCGCTGCCGCTGGCCGGTCTGACCGCCTGGCAAGGCCTTGTCCGCCATGGCGGCCTGAAGCGCGGCCAGCGCGTGTTGATCCATGCTGCGGCCGGCGGCGTCGGGCATCTGGCGGTGCAGATCGCCAAGGCGCACGGCGCTTATGTCATCGCCACCGCCAGCCCGAAGAAACTCGATTTCGTCCGCTCGCTCGGCGCCGATGAAGTGGTCGACTACACCAAAGGAGATTTCGCCGCCGAGGTCAGCGACATCGACCTGGTGCTGGAGCCGATGGGCGGCGACCATGCCGACCAATCGCTGACAGTCCTGAAGGACGGTGGGGTCCTGGTGTCGCTGCTCAATGTCCACGACACCACCCGAGCCAAGGCTGCTGCGCGTGGGATCCGCGTCGAGCGCATGTCCGTCGTGCCCGACCGTGAAGGCCTCGTCGAACTTGGCAAACTGGTCGATGCGGGAAAGCTTGCGGTCCATGTGGCAAAGAGCTTTCCGCTCGAACAGGCGGGCGCCGCGCACGCTTTTCTCGCCACCAGGCCGATCGGCAAGGTGGTGCTGACGGTCTGAGCAGCAGGCATTACCGACAGGCAAAAGGGCGCGGTTACCGCGCCCTTTTCTGTTGTGGTCCTGGCTCTAGTGCCGGTATTGCTGGATGCGCGTCGTGCGCAGCCCGGCAAGGCCATATTCGTCGATCGACGCTTGCCAGGACAGGAATTCCTCGGTGGTCAGCTTGTAGCGCTGGCATGCCTCGTCGAGGCTCAAAAGCCCGCCGCGCACCGCAGCAACCACTTCCGCCTTGCGCCGGATAACCCAGCGACGTGTATTCGTCGGCGGAAGATCGGCAATCGTAAGAGGGCTGCCGTCAGGCCCAATAACATATTTGACTCGCGGTCTAACAAGATCGGTCATCGTACTCTCTACTAAAAACTCAAAGACCCAATCCCCACCACATTACCGCCACAGCTTTAAAAATTGCCTAAGCGAACCCTAATGAGTAGGTAAGGATCATGAACGCCGCGTTAGTCTTTTCGTCGGCATTTGAGGCAACGGCGGGCAGGCGCGCAATTTTCCCGCAAAATCGGCACCGCCGCAAAGCTGGCGCCGCTGGTGTGGTTGACCTATATTCGCGCCACTGCCATTGAAGCGCCGCGCAGAACGAAAGAACCATGAACAGCCTCGACCTTCCCGCCAGCCCGCAAAACACCCGCATCGTCGTCGCCATGTCGGGCGGTGTGGATTCGTCTGTCGTTGCCGGCCTTTTGAAGCGCGAAGGCTATGATGTCGTCGGCGTCACGCTGCAGCTCTACGACCATGGCGCCGCAACGCACCGGGCCGGGTCGTGCTGCGCCGGCCAGGACATTGACGATGCCCGCCGCGTTTCCGAGACACTGGGCATTCCGCATTACGTGCTCGACTATGAGGAGCGCTTCCGCAAGGCGGTCATCGACCCGTTTGCCGAGAGCTACGTTGCCGGCGAAACGCCCATTCCGTGCGTCTCTTGCAATCAGACGGTGAAGTTCGCCGACCTTTTGGCCACCGCCAAGGACCTTGGCGCCGATGCGCTCGCCACCGGCCATTATATCCGCTCCGGGGCCAATGGCGCCCACCGCGCGCTGTTCCGGCCCGTCGATGCCGACCGCGACCAGAGCTATTTCCTGTTTGCCACCACGCAGGCGCAGATCGACTATCTGCGCTTTCCGCTGGGTGGGCTGTCCAAGCCTGCGGTGCGTGCCATCGCCGAAGAAATGGGGCTGACCGTCGCCGCCAAGCAGGACAGTCAGGACATCTGCTTCGTGCCGCAGGGCAAATATTCCGACATCATCGCCAAGCTGAAGCCGGCTGCCGCCAACCCAGGCGACATCGTCCATATCGACGGCCGCGTGCTCGGTCGCCATGACGGCATCCTGCGCTATACGATCGGCCAGCGCCGCGGCATCGGCATCGCCTCGGGCGAGCCGCTTTACGTCGTCCATCTCGACGCCGACCGGGCCCGCGTCATCGTCGGTCCGCGCGAGGCGCTGGAGACGCACAAGATCTATCTGCGCAACATGAATTGGCTGGGCGATCGCGCGCTGTCCGACATTCCGGCCGCCGGCATGGAGCTGTTCGCCAAGGTCCGCTCGACGCGGCCGCCGCGCCCGGCCGTGCTGCATCACCGCGCCGGCAGCACCTTTGTCGAACTGGTCGACGGCGAGTCCGGCATCGCGCCCGGACAGGCCTGCGTGCTCTATTCTGACGACGGCAACGAAGCCCGCGTCTTCGGCGGCGGCTTCATCGAGCGCTCCGAGCGCGGCGCCGAGGCCGAAGCCATGCTCAGCCGGCTCGCAGCCAGGCCGGCGCAGATTCCCGCAGAGTAAACACTACCCTCTCGGAGACAGTTTTAGTTTCGATCTGCCTTAAGAGCAGAGTTTCGAAACGGTCTCAGGACTTTGTGTGCGTGACCGTGCCCGCCGTCAGGATGCGCAGCACCCTGATGGCTTCCTCGCCGCTGGTGCGCGGCTCGGCCCGCGTCTCGATACACTGGATAAAGTGCTCGAGCTCGCGTGTCAGCGGCATGCCCTGGCCGACCGCGACATAGGACGGCTCGTTGGTGGTGAAGGCCCACTGGCCGCTGTCCTGCCACACCGCGTGGCGGTAGACGGCCAGCTTGCGCTCCCATGGCTCGACATCGTCGAACACCGCCATTGCCTTGGTGCCGACCACGGTCAGCCGCCGCTCGCGATAGGGATTGAGCCGCGAGGTGAAGAGATGGCTGCGCAAGCCATTGGGAAAACGCATGTGCAGATGCGCGAAATCGCTGAGATTGTCGAGGAGTGCGGCCCCCTCGCCCCTGACGTCGATCGGCTCGGTGCCGGTGATGGCCAGGATCATCGACAGATCGTGCGGCGCCAGATCCCACAGTGCGTCGTTCTCGGTGTGGAATTTGCCGAGGCCGAGCCGGTGCGAGTGGATGTAGCGAACCTCGCCGAGCTCGCCATTGTCGATCAGCGCCTTCAGCGTCTCGAAGGCGGGATGGAAGCGCAAGACATGGCCGACCATGAACACGCGGCCGTTGTCCCTGGCCGCCTGCACGGCGCGCTCGGCGTCGGGCACGGTCAACGCAATCGGCTTTTCCACCAGCACGTCCTTGCCGGCCTCAGCGGCGCGCACGGCAAGATCGGCATGGAACTGCGGCGGCAGCGCCATCACGATGGCGTCGATATCATCACGCACGAACAGCTGGTCGGGCTCGATCGCCAGGCAGTCCTGCTCGCTGGCAAAGCCTTCGGCCCGCGCCCGATTGGCATCGGAAACCGCATGCAGCGCGCCGAGCGCCTTGAGGGTGCGGATGTGGTTGCTGCCCCAGTATCCGCAACCGAGGACTGCAATGCGCGGCTTCATCAGCTTCAAACTCTAATTTCTTGGCCGAGACATAGCGGCGTGCCCCGTCGAACTCAACCCCGGTGGCTTACCGGAAATGCCAGCCCGGCAAAGCTTTTACCGGCGACAATATGCCGGCGCCCCTCGCGCATCGATGCTTGACAGGCTCGCCCTCCCAACCTTATATCCGCGCGACCTTGGCGAACGCCTCGAAATGCCTTTCGATTTAAGGCGGATTTCGGGCCTTTCGCCGCCCTGGCGGGGTAGCTCAGTTGGTTAGAGCACGGGAATCATAATCCTGGGGTCGGGGGTTCAAGTCCCTCTCCCGCTACCAGCCTACCTTAGGTGTTGAATCACAGTAAAACGCGGACCTATGGTAGGCGCCCTGTCCGAAAAAATCTTCAATGATTTTCAGGACCTAGCCTGCTACCGTTGTGACGCCAACGAACGTGTTGCGACGCTTCGCAGACGACAAACTGCGCCTCGAGAGACGTGATTTGCGAGAATTGGCTGAAGCCTCCACCTGCGGACCACATTCGGTCCCGATTCCGAGGCGCAATAGACGCGGATTTTCGAATGGCGCGCCCATGTCGCACGCCAAGCCCTCAACGCTCGGCGGCTTATGCCCGAGTTATCCAGCTAAATTAAGCAGTCTCATCGGGCGGGCGCTCTGGATTCGCCGACGCCAATCCGCGTGTGCGTACGCGGATCGTCTGACAGATACGATCAGCGAGAGAAGCGAGCGCGCCCTGCACAGTGCGTGCCCCAAGAACGGATTGGAGGGTAACGGCCTGTGTTGCAAACCTATGTTTGAAGGCCTCTCCGCCACAGAGGAAATCGACCAATCCCAAGCCGTGATCAAACGACCACTGTATATACTCCGTAATCAGGACCGCACCCGGCGACGCTCGGCTAAAATCAGGGTCGTAGGTCGTAACGAATGCCATCATGACGTTGTGCTGGACGATGTTGATGGAAACCGCGACCATCGCACCATTGCATTCAAGTACGAAAATGCGCAGCACACCGGCGCGTGACAGCGCGTCCACCAGGGCGGCAAGAACCGGCTCGCCCTCTTCGAAAAGGTCGGATTCACGCGTGTGCTTTTCCAGCCATCTGCGCTTCAGCGCCGATAGTCGCTCCAGCAATGGCTGCAGCGGCTCGTCGGCCGACAGGAGGCGGAATTTCGCTTCGCCTGTTTCCTCCAGTATCTTGATGCCGCGCCGATAGTTCTGGCGCATCTTTTTCGGCTGGTCCGCCAGCCACGCTGCTCCGCTGGCCCACTGTCCAGCGACGCGATAACTGACTTCCTCCCGGTGATTGGCGCGAAGCTTGACGCCGCTGGAAGAGCCCGGTGTAAAAATCCTGCGGGCTCCCGCATCCGGCGACAGACGATTGATAAAAGCAAGATCGAAGCCACCCGCCGAACAGATCCGGTTCCAGAGGTCCTGGAGGGCCGATAGGGAGCATTCCGGCGCGACAAGAATATCACCATAGTCCGTATAGCTATTGGCGGCCCATTCGAGGAGCCGAAGTCCTTTTCGTCTGCCGATCGCCAGGGGAATGACAGCGACCAGCCTGTCATCGCTCCATACCAGGCCGATCCGCAGCGAGCGCCGGGCGCGGTCACGCACGGTGCTCCACCATGCCGAAACCCAGGCATGGCTCTGAAAGATCAGTGCATCGGTACGATGCCATAGGTCTACCCATTCGGCTTCGATGGCGGCCAGGCGATCCGTCGAACTGACGATTTCCAGTCGCTCCGCACCAACAGCGTCAATCGAAGCCATTTTGTTCATGGTTGGAGACGGTCCTGCGGCTGCGCGACATCGATGCGCTTTTGAAAAAGTCGCATGATATGGTTTGCCATTTTCTTGAGCGGCAGCACGTAAAGTCCGAAAAGTGACTGATAGTCGCGTACGTCGCGATCTATCAGTCCAAACTTGAGGTCTTCGTCCGGATCCGGGATGAACTGCGTTCCGAATATGCGATCCCAGAATGAAAAAAGCAGCCCGAAATTCTTGTCGTAGTGGCGAGGGTCGACACTGTGATGCACCTGGTGCCAGTGCGGACACAAGATGACGCCGTTCAACCGGCCGAAGGAAATCTTCAGATGCGTGTGGCGAACAAAGTCCATCATGAGAATGTTGCGAATGACATAGACGTTGATGCCAAATATGGCGATCTCGACCGGATTAAGCGCAATCAGGCTCCACAAGCCGAAACTGATCCCCGGTATGACGCCGTCCCAGATCCGGTTCATCAGATCGTCCAGGGGGTGAACCCGGTCCTTGGTGATCCCAACCATCACTTCGGCCGAATGATGCACCTTGTGCAATTCCCACAGGAACGGAAAACGGTGCTGGGCAACGTGATATAGGTAGTAGGAGATATCGTAAGCAACGAGCATGGTTGCGGTGAAGAGGATGATCGTCACTGGGCCGGCGGGGCCGGGTATCAGCGGTTGCGAGATGCTGAAGAGCCAGCCGACTGCCTGGTTTGTTGCATATCCCGTGGCGGCAACGAAGGTGACACCGGCGGGAATGAGCAGGAAGGGCATCACCAGCCTTTTCGTGATCCAGAACAATGCGTCCGCTCGCGCCGATGGGTGCATGATGACTTCCGCGGGAAAGGCGAAGTCGAAAAAGTCCCGGAAGGATTTCTGTTCGACCGTTCGCCAGTAGGCGACCACCGCGCTCCCCAGCGCCGTGAGCAACAGGAGACCGAGTGTCAGCAGATTGATGTGTGAGAGTTTTTCCACGATCACTCTGGCGAATTCCGAAAACATCGATGCAGTGGCTCCTAGGTGGTGAAATGGTGACCCGGCTCGTCGCGAAGCACATATTGCCAGGCCCATCATATGCTGCCCGCAACTGTGTATCGGGATGCGACTGGCAGAACAATCATGGCCAAATTAGCAGATCAACGGTGTCAAAACCGCTAAATATCTGAACGTAATTAATGTCGAACGCTGCGCCTGCAACCTGCCCGTTATCGGGTCTGCGGCGGACTTGGCGCGAGCCGGATGACTACTCCCTTTTCGCCTACTTGGCCACGCCATGCGAGGCGTTCGGCTGGCTGCCTTGCACCAAAACGCGGCGAAACCCAGCCGCCCTGGCCCGGTGTGTCGCCGCCGGAACGGATGTGGATCGCTGCGTCTGGAAAGTGGATAGTCATCAAAGGTTCAGCGCCGCGCAATATCGTGACAATGTTTCCATCCCTGTTGGCGTGGAGGTCGGCGGCGAGTTGGAAGACGATCTCAGCGACGCGGCTGCCGCCGAGCAGTTGGTCGGTCACGAGGATGCCGTCGCCATCGCGTGTCACGGCGCGTTGATGCACAACGCCGAAGCGGCCTTTGTACCCGTCATGTCGGGCACACAGCCTCCAGTGCGGCCCCGGCTCGCTCTCCACCAATGTCGCAACCGCCTTGTGCGACCAGTTGAACGCCCCGGAGATGATGCTTTGGCTTTTACCCTCTAGGTTCAGCGTGTTGTGCGCCGGCGTCGAGCGGAACCAGTCGCGCCAGCCTCCCCCCGAACCATAGAGCCATGTGCCGGGGTCGACCAGCACCGGATCGCCGTCAATGCACAGGGTGAGCGACAGCGCGTCGGCATGACCGTGCGCCGCTATCGAAAGGTAGCCCAGCGGGCCGTGGTCGTATGTCAGATGGACGTTGCGACCATTCATCTCGCCGCGCCAGACGGAGAGCCCGCCTTGCGTGAATGTATGCAATCCATTCGGCACCGGCGCCGGCCGCGGTGGCGCGCCGAAGAAAAGCGCACGAAAATCGCCAGGCTCCGGTGCGCTGCCCGGCATCCGTAGAAAACCACGGATGGCGGCCGCGACCGATCCGACATAATCGGTTTCGCCCCCCAGCGTGATCACGCGGCCTTCATCATTGTCGCCGAAGCCGCTGGTTTTCGGCGGGAGCCAGCCTGCGAAATTGGCGAAAGCGGCCAAACGCGCTTCGACGGGCTGGGGAAAAGGCAGTCCGGCCTGGCGCGCCGCCGCAGCGCACAGCAGGAAAAGTTCGGCACTGAAGGCGGCGTAGGTCGGGGTCTGCTCGGCCCCGGCGCCATCGGCCAGGATCTGTTTGAGCACCTCAGCCAGGAGCGACTCGCGAGCCACCTCGGCCCCGAAAGCCAGACCGATCAAATATTCGCCAGCCAATTCCGCGACGAGATGGTTGTTGGCGGACGAAAAACGGGAGGGAAACCGCGGCAGCCAATAGGCGCTTGCCGCCAGTATTTCACCGACTTTTTCTCGCGTCGCCGCGCCAAGCCGGTCGCCGACGAGGTCGAGCGTGACAATCAGGCTGATGGCTCGTAGCGCGACCTCGATGCCCGAGGCCCAGCCAACGCCCTGAAATGGTGGGTTGGCGAAATGCCAGCTCTCGATCGCCGCCTCGATGGCCGCACGGGATTGATCATCGCCGGTGAGAAGCAGATGGGCAGCCAGTGGCGGCAGTTGCTGCAGCCGGTTGATTTCCCAGACATATTTTACATCGCCACGGCCGGTGGCATGGCGAAAATCGATATCGAAAGTATGGGTCTTGGGGCCTGGCCAAAGCCGGCCGGTCACCGGATCAAGGCGCCAGAGCTCGGGTGGAAAGAGAGTATGGGGGTCTCGCTGTGGCCAGGTCTGGCCAAGTGCTGAAAACTGGCCCCGAAGAGTGTTTTGCGCAGCCGCCTGGATAGCTTGCCGCTGGGCTGGTGTCGCAGCGGCCGGCACAGCATTCCGCAATCCGTGCAGCACCGGGTGCAACTGCGGCGACGCATAGCGCTGCCAGCCGTCGTCGCGGCGGCGCGAAACGGTCCTCCGGCGCTGCTCGTCCAACCGATGCAATATCTCGGCCAACTCCATGCTGCGTAATCGGTTGAAATACCACCCGACCCTCATCCGCGCTCCGCCAAGATTTTGATCCTCATACACCATCCCGTCGAAAAAGCGTGTGGCGGCATCCTCTTTTCCGTTCCCGCGGTTAATATCTTCGGCCATGACGCGGAGTTTTGCGATGAGAAAAGTTGTCTACGTCATAGCGTGCGCGCTTGGCATGGCTATGTCAGCCGAGGCGGCGCCGATCCCGCTTGAGCGCGGCGTCGGCGTCCATGAATGGCTCAACTGGTCGCCGGTGGAGAAAGATGGTTCCTACAAATGGCCGCCCTATCGCAGCGAGAAGGAATGGCTTGCGGGCGGCAGGCCGCTCACCGATTGGCCGGACGGCGACCAGTTTGATCGCATTCGATCCATGGGCTTCGACTTTGTCCGGCTGAGTGTCGACCCTGGCCCTCTGCTTGCCAGCGAGGGCGCCAAACGACAACAGGCGCTGGACATGCTTGCCGCTGCGGTGCAGCGGGTCGTTTCAAGCGGGCTCAAGGTGGTTTTCGATCTGCATGGCGTCAGCCAGGTTCCGGCCTACAGCATGGAAATGATCTATGGCGGGGCCGACAGCGAGGGTGTTGCCCGCTATCGCAAAATGGTAGTGGCGGTGGCTGCCATGCTGATCAAAATTGGCGCCGACAAGGTCGCCCTCGAGCCCTATAACGAGCCCGCCTACTACCCTTGCGATTCAAGCGGCAGCGATGACTGGCAGCGGATCATGGCAGGCACGGTTCGCGATATTCGCGCCGTCAGCAGCGAACTCACCATCGTCGCGACCGGCGCCTGCGGCGGGAGCATCGCGGGACTGGTCAACCTGGACCCCAACTTCGACGACCCCAACGTCTATTACAGTTTCCACATGTATGATCCGCACAGCTTCACGCACCAGCGGGCCGATGACAAGAACGCTTTCTCCTCCGGCCTTCCCTGGCCTGCCGACGCCAGCACGCCCGAAGTGGTCGCCGAAACCCTCAAGGCGCAGATGGACGCCGCCGGCTTGAGCCAGATCGAAGAGGTGATGAACATGGCCTCGGCGCGTGAAACGATCGCCCGATACTTTGAGCAGAATTGGGGGCAGAGCCAGCTCGAAGCGGGTTTCCGTCAGGCGGTCGACTGGGCTGAAGCCCATGGCATAGCGAGCCGACGCCTGTTCGTGGGCGAATTCGGCGTTATCCTGATGTCTGCGGATGGCCGCATGGGAGCTTTCGATGCTGATCGCCTGCGCTATCTCATCGCAGTGCGCAGAGAGGCGGAACGCTTCGCGATGCCGTGGTCGGCCTGGGAATTCTCCAATCCTTACGGAATGAGTGTTATCCAACCCAAGGGGCCTGCGATCCCGGACCGGGAGATGTTGCGGGCACTGGGCCTGCCATAACTCGTCATCGGGTCAGGATCGGTTCGAGCGGTCTGCCTGGTTGCTGGCGATCAATCGCGTGAAACCCAAGGACTGTCGTCTCCAGTTGCAGCCGAGAGGGCCTGATCGAACCAAATCAGGCTCAGTTTTAAAATCACTCCACCGAGCAGCTATTTAATATATTCGCTGTAGATTGGTGTCCTCGATCATACGCAAACAAGGGAAAGAGGGCCAAGGGAAAGAATGTGCGGAATTGCCGGCTGGATTGGGCGCAGGGTCGAGAAGCCACAAGATCGGGCCGCCGGGATGTCGAATGCCTTGCAGCATCGTGGTCCCGATGCCGAAGGCATCGAACTCCTGGACCTGAACACAGGCGAGGACCAGTTGGCATTGGTGCATCGCCGCCTGGCGATTATTGACTTAAACGCCGATTCAAATCAGCCGATGCAGACCGAGGACGGACGGCTCCGGATTATTTTCAACGGCGAAATATACAACTACATCGAGCTGCGTGAGGAGTTGATCGGTCTCGGTCACCGTTTTCGCACACGCTCCGACACGGAAGTGCTGCTCAGGGCTTATGACCAGTGGCGCCTGGCCATGTTCGACCGGTTGAGCGGGATGTTCGCTTTTGCGCTGTGGGACGCTCAACGGCGCGAATTGATCCTCGCCCGCGACCCCTTTGGAAAAAAACCCCTTTACCTCATGCAAGGCAGAAATTTGCTGTCGTTTGCCTCGGAGATCAGCGCGTTGTTGTCTGCGCAGCCAGATGGCCAGCAGCTCGATCTGGATGGAGTGCGCGAGTATCTGACCTGGCGTTACGTGCCTGGACCGCGGACGCTTTTCAAACAGATCCGCAAGCTCAACCCGGGAAGCTACGCTGTGTGGTCGCAAGGGGAAGTAACGGAAACGCGCTATTATGCGCCCCCGGATCAGACCGATCTGACAGCGGATATCGATCCAGGAACCGCCAAGCGACGATTTCTGGAATTGCTCGACCGTTCTGTCGAGATCAGGATGCGCAGTGATGCGCCGTTTGGCGCCTTTCTGTCCGGGGGGCTCGACTCGTCGGCAATCGTTGCCCTGATGACCAGGCACAGCGACAACCCCATTCGTACGTTTTCGGTCGGTTTCAGCGAACAGGCTTACAGCGAGCTTCCATTCGCCCGGCGCGTCGCCGATCATTTCAAGACCGATCATTGCGAAATCGTCATCCAGGCGGATGACCTGATGAATCATCTGCCCAAGATGGTCCGCCATCGGGGGGCACCTGTTTCACAAAGTACGGACATTCCAATTTACCTGATGTCGGTTCGAGCCTCGCGGGACGTCAAGATGGTGCTTACGGGCGAAGGGGCGGACGAGATTCTCGGCGGCTACCCCAAACATCGCGCAGAGTCTCTGGCGGGTGTCTACCGGTCACTTGTTCCAGCGTCGCTTCACAACAATCTCCTCGCCCCTTTGATGCGCGCATTGCCCGGCGCATCGGCCAAGTTCGACATATTTGCCCGAAGCGCGGGTGAACGGGACTTTGCCACCCGGATGATCTCCTGGTTTGGAGCCATGACGGCGCGGGAACGCGATTCGCTCCTCGGTGGATTGGCCACTTGCGGCCATGACCGCAATGATTTCCCGTTCTCTTCGAGTGTGACGGAATCTCATCTGCGCCGTGTGTTGTTTTTTGATCAGACATCGTGGTTGCCCGACAACCTCTTGGAACGGGGCGACCGAGTGATGATGGCCGGTTCAATCGAGGGGCGAATGCCATTCCTTGATCGCGATCTGGTTTCCTTCGTCAGCCAACTGCCCGATCGTTACAGGCTGGGCCTCCTGCACAGCAAACAGATCCTGCGCGACTGCATGGCCGGCATGGTTCCCGACGAGGTCCTCAACCGCCCAAAGATCGGCTTCAAGGTGCCCGTCGCCGAATGGTTCCGCGGGCCGATGAGCGATTATGTACGGGACCATCTGTGTTCGTCCCATTCGGTCATCCGTAGCTATTTGAGCGCCAAGAAGCTGGACCAGATGGTCAGGGAGCACGCCGAGCGCGCCGCGGACCACGAAAAACTGATATGGGCGCTTTTGAACCTGGAGATATTCCACCGCGAATTCGCGCTTGGCCCGCCGCAGTGACGACAATGAAGGACAGCGTCAGCGCTTGACCGATCGCGCCTCGGACGCGACCGATCTCCAGACATCGCAGATCGCGTCGACAAACGGTGCAAGCTCAAGCCTTTCCCGGTGCACCGCCATGGCGGCGGCGCCAAGCCGCGCGCGCAGCGCCGTATCCTCGACCAGCCGAGTTAACGCCTCGGTCAACGCCGCCACATCGCCGGGCGGCACCAACAGACCGGATTGTTCGTGGGTGATGATGTCCTCGACCGCGCCAACCGGGGTGGCCACGACAGCCAGGCCGGCCGCCATGCCTTCGATCACCGACATTGGCAGATTTTCGGCGAACGAGGGGAGCACCAGAATATCGGCCGAAGCGATCAGTGATGCGACCTCGTCAGGTCCCACCCAGCCCGGAAAAGCAATACGGTCGGCAATCCCTAGAGCGACCGACC
Organism: Mesorhizobium sp. M1252; assembly: GCF_040318265.1. Classification (NCBI taxonomy): domain Bacteria; kingdom Pseudomonadati; phylum Pseudomonadota; class Alphaproteobacteria; order Hyphomicrobiales; family Phyllobacteriaceae; genus Mesorhizobium; species Mesorhizobium sp. M1252. Next base: position 304,271 of record NZ_JAMYLX010000004.1, read on the forward strand.
TCGCTCGTGCCGGCTCGACCTCACCATCGCCGGCGATCGTGGCACGCCAACCCCTGAGATGTTTCATCCGCTCCAGCGCCTCGCCCAACTGCGGCACGCCCTTTCGCTCGCCGATGCGGCCGAGGAACAGGATGTGCACGTGATCGCCTCCGCCGACATGCGCCAGGGAAGGAACTGCCGTGGCGTTGGGAACGATGACAATATTGCCGCCGTTCGCCGGTGCCCGGCTGGCGACGAAATCGCGCCAAAGCCCCCCCAGGACAATCACCCGGCCGGCATGCTCGAACAGAGCCCTGATACGGCGGCTCATGAAACTATGATCATCTTTCCAGAATGTCTGATACTGCGCCCCATGCAGATGAAGGACATATGGTATCGACAACAGCCTGGCGCAGGCGGCGATCATCATCTTGCGATAGGTGCTGCCGGAGACCGATATATTGATGTGAATGACGTCGGCGCGTCTGTCGAGGCGGGCCGCAAGCATCCGCGCGCAAAAACCAAGCATGTAGAAGATCGAAAGCCCGACATGTCCCGGGCCACGGCTGGAAAGAAAGCGCAGATCGATGTCGGCGATCTCTTGCCGTTCGAACTCCTGCTTCAGCGCCCCCATGATCCGGTCGATGCCGCCTTGTCCCGAAACGCCCGAGGGCGTTGCGACCAGGACATGTATTTTTCTATTGTGGGCGAGACGCTGCAACATGACACCATTTGGATTGCGGATGCCGGGTGACCGTAAAGCAAAGGTTCCAAAAAAGGTTTACGACAAATCTTTTGGTTCAAACTGTATCCGTTCACCCTTTGCCGTCATCATGCTGGAATTCCCGTCGGTCAACGATTAATCGACGGCAAATTTTCCGGGAACAACCCTTTGCTGCTCCGTTCCACACTCATCTATGGCCCAGCTATTCTGCTGACGCGGGTTTCCGCTCTGCTCCTGCTGGTCGTCATGACGCGGCTGATCGACCAGACCGAGTATGGCCTGCTGACCCTGGTGGTCACCGTGGGCGAAATGACGGATGTTGCCGTTACCAACTGGCTGCGCATTGCCTTGCTGCGGCTTGGCGGAAAAGGCGACGTCAGCCGTGGCAGCCTGATGCTTGCCGGACAGGTATTGCTTGTCACCACGGTGCTGGCCCTGATCATATCCGTGATCGCCTCGGCGGTGATCGTGCCGGAGCGCTGGATCGAATTTGCAATCGCCGTCTGCAGCTATCTGATTGCCGGCTCCATCAGCCGGTTCGCGTTGACGGTGCTGCAAATGCAGCAGCGTCATTCCCTCTATTCGATGCTTGAATATCTGCGCGGCCTGCTGCAACTCGCCTTGCCGATCGCCGCCATCCTTATCTTCCAACGCTCGTTTCTGACGGTATCGCTCGGCTCGAGCCTCGCCGTGCTGATTGCCGGCATCGTGGCGTGCGTGGTGGCATCCGGGCGCGTTATTGGCGGCCCGCCGCGCTTCACCCACAAGGAGTTTTTCGCCCTCGGCGTGCCCCTCGTCATCATGGCGCTGGTCGGTTTCGGTCTCAACAGCGCTGAACGCGTCTTCCTCAAGCTCTACTACGATGCCGGCGCGGTGGCTGTCTTCGCAGCCGCCTACGCATTGGCTCGGCAGCCGATCGATATGGTCGCTAACGCAATCAACATGGGCGCATTTCCAGAAGTGGTCAGCCGCTTCGACGAAGAGGGATCCGAGGCGTCCGGGCGGTTGTTGTCGCAACTCATGGCCTTGATGATACGCCTTTGCCTGCCGGTCGCAGCAACGCTTATCGCGCTCAGCGGCGACATCACGCGACTCCTGCTGCCCGCGGAATATCATGGTCGCTTCGGTCTGCTGTTTCCGATCATCGCCTTCAGCGTTCTTTGTGCCAATCTCACAAGCTTCGTTTATGGCGTCGTGGTGCACGCACATAAGCGGCCGTGGTTGCTGATCATCGCCAATTCCTTCGGCTCGGTGGCAACGATTTCACTGTCTTTTCTGTTGATTCCCACCATGGCGGAGGTTGGCGCGGCGTTGGCGTTGGCGGGCGGATCGCTGGCAGGTCTTGCAGCCTGCATCGTCATCGCCGAGAGGCTCACGCCGGTGCCGGTTCCCTGGCGCGACATCGCTGTCTCGGCCATCATTTCTATCTGCACCGGACTGGCCGCCAGCCTTGCCAGCACTGCGCTGGGCAATATGCCGGCGATCTTTCCGCTCGCGGCGGGCGGTGTCGCCGGCGCTGCGGCTTTCCTGGGACTGACCTGGTTGTTTCACCCCGCGGCCGTGACGCAGTTCATCGGCAAGCTAAGGGCACGGCTCCGGATCGCATAAATCCCGCGCAATGAGGCATGCTTGTCTGAAAGTCGCGAGCCTACGGATTGACGTTTCGGCGTCCCCGGCGAGACCAGAACTCACGCCACAGCAGCAGTGCATAGGCGGTGTTGGTATCGTAGTAGCGGCGCCACAAGCGTCGCGGCTCCTGCGCCACGCGAAACAGCCACTCCAGGCCCGCCGCCTGAACCAGTTTCGGTGCCCGGGCGACCTTTCCACCATAGACGTCGAAGCTGCCGCCCACGCCCATGACGAAACTCGGAGCGAGTACGTCGCGATAGCGCTTGAGAAAGCGCTCCTTGCTCGGCGTCGGCATCGCCACAAACAGGCAGTCGGCACCTGAAGCGTTGATGGCCTCGACGATCGCGGCCTCTTCCTCCGCCTTGAAATACCCATTGCGCCGGCCGGCAATGGCCAGGCTCGGATGATCTCTGGCAAGTCGGCTTTCAACTGCGTCGAGAATGTGCTGTTCAGCGCCCAAAAGGTAGGGGCGATAGCCACGCTTGGCGCACAGCGCAAGCAGGTTGATCATGACGTCGACGCCGGTCACACGCTCCGGCAACTCGACGCCGCAGAGCCGCGCGCCCCAAAGCACGCCTTTGCCGTCGACATTGACCATATCCGCCCCGACGACATCCTCGCGCAGTTCGGCATTCTTGCGCATGTTCACAAGCTTGGCGACGTTCACGACAACATGATGAAGCGGTCGCCGCGTCGCCATCGCCTCGTCTGCGATGGCCAGCGTCTCGGCCATGGTCAGCGCATGGATGGTCGCACCGAGAAACTCGCGGCGGCGTGATGCCAATAGAGAGTGTTGCGCCCATGCCGGGTCATGCGAGTTCATGCCGCTTCTCCGGTGCGAGCGAGAGACTGCGAGCGTTCCATTTCGGATTTCTTGCCTTCGATGCGGGCGTCGGGCTTGCGCGCCTTGCGCCAGGTCCACAGGCCCCGTGTGTCGACGAGCTTCTTGTCCTTGAGCGCTTCGGGATCGATCAGATTGAATTGTCGATGGTCGACCAGCAGGACGACGATATCGGATTGGTCAATAGCGGAAAGTGCATCGGTGAACATGACGCCGCTGCCCTCGAGCTCGTGTGGCAACTGACGCGCATTGGGCTCGGCAGCGACGATCTTGATATTGGGAATCTTGGACAGAAGCTTAACAACCTCGACAGCCGGGCTCTCGCGCATATCGTCGATATTGGGTTTGAAGCTGAGGCCAAGACAGGCGATCGTCTGCTTGCGGGTCGGGTCGAGCAATGCCTCGATGTCCCTGACCACCGACAAGGGTCGCTCGGAATTGATGCGCCGTGCCGAACTGATCAGCCGCGTATTGTTCGGTGCGGCGTCGATGATAAAATACGGATCGATCGCAATGCAGTGGCCGCCCACGCCCGGGCTCGGCTGCAGGATGTTCACGCGAGGATGCCGGTTGGCGAGATCGATTACCTCCCAGACGTTGAGCGACAGATCCTGGCACACCGCCGCAAGCTCATTGGCGAAGGCGATATTGACATCGCGGAACGCATTTTCGGTCAGCTTAACCAGTTCCGCGCTTTCGGCCTGGGTTATGAACAGGTCGCCGGCGACGAAGCTTGAATAGAGTGCCGCTGTCCGCTCCGAAGACTTTCGGGACAGCCCGCCGATCGAGCGATCATTGTTGATCAGTTCGGTCAGCACCTTTCCCGGCAGCACGCGCTCGGGAGAGTAGGCGACCAGGACGTCAGCTTCCTCGCCATGTGCGACGGGAAATTTGAGATCGGGTCGCAGTTCCGCGAGCAGCGCTGTCATGACACGCGTCGTACCGACCGGCGATGTTGATTCCAGCACCACCAGGTCGTCCCGTTTTAGCACCGGAGCGATGCTTCGCGCTGCCGCAAGCACGTAGCTGACATCCGGCTTGCGGTCCGGGGTGATCGGAGTTGGAACGGCGATAATATAGGCATCGGCCGGCTGAGGCGTACTGAATGCCTTGAGCTTGCCATTGGCGACGACTTTCTGGATCAAACCATCCAGGTCCGGTTCGATGATGTGGATTTCGCCGCGGTTGACCTTCGCGACCACCGCCTCATTGATATCGACACCGATGACTTCGAGTCCGCGGCTGGCAAAAATGGCGCAGGTCGGCAGGCCGATATAGCCCATGCCGATAACGGAAACGGTTTTGATTTCAGCCATGATTCAGCAATTCCTCAACGATCCGGGTCGCAGCTTGGCCATCGCCGTATGGGTTGTGCCTCTCGGCCATGCCGCGATAGACGCTCTCATCATCGAGCAGGCTATTGGCATTGGCCAGAATTTTTTCGATATCGGTACCGACCAGCCGGGCAGTACCAGCGGCGATCCCTTCGGGTCGCTCCGTGTTTTCCCGCATCACCAGCACCGGCTTGCCGAGTGAAGGCGCCTCTTCCTGCACGCCGCCGCTGTCGGTCAACACCAGGTAGCTCTGTTTCTGCAGGTACAGGAACGGCAAATAGTCCTGCGGGTCGATCAGGTGGATGTTCGGCACCGTCCCGATTTCGGCGTCGACCACGGAGCGCACATTCGGGTTGGGATGGACCGGGTAGATGATCTGCACATCCCTGCGCGCCGACAATGCCTTCAGCGCGGTGCAGATCCTCTGGATGCCGCCATCGAAATTCTCACGGCGATGACCGGTGACGAGGATCATTTTCTTGGTCGGATCGATGAAGGGGAAACGAGCGGCGAGCTTGGCGTTCATCAGCTTGTCGGCATCGATCTCGCTGGAGAAATGCAGCAGCGTGTCGATCACGGTATTGCCGGTTACGAAGATGGTGTTCGCAGCCTTTCCTTCGGCGAAGAGATTGTCGCGCGCCTCGGTGGTCGGCGCAAAATGCCAGGTGGCGATGTTGCCGGCAATCTTGCGGTTCAGTTCCTCCGGAAAGGGAGAGTTGATGTTGTGGCTGCGCAATCCCGCCTCGATATGGGCAACCGGAATCCGCTTGTAGAAGGCAGCTAGAGCCGCGGTCATCGCGGTGGTTGTGTCGCCCTGGACGATGACGATGTCCGGCTTCGCCTTCTCCAGCACCCCCGCCATTCCGAGGAGCACGCGCGAGGTCACGTCGAACAACGTCTGACCTGGCTGCATGATGTTGAGATCGTAGTGCACCGGCAGGCCCGTCAATTCAATGACCTGATCGACCATCTCGCGATGCTGGCCCGTCACACATATTTCCGTGGTAAAGCCTGAATGGGCGAGCGCGGCGCGCGCCACCGGAAAACATTTGAGCGCCTCCGGCCTCGTGCCGAACACGATCAGCAGTTTTCGCCTTGAGGGCAATCTCGGATGTGAAACGGCGTTCATGGTTGACCCTGGTCACCGAAAGCGTGGGCGCCCGGCTGACATGTGCTTTCAGCCTAACAATAGCGCCCTGAACCGCCTTCGTATTCAAAAAAATTAACGTATGATTAACGCTAGAGTCCGCAGCCCCCCTTGGGCAACCCTTGCCAGGAACTGTGGGGAAAGATACCAGAGCAAAGCCATTTTTTGCTTTAACGAGAATAACTTGGGTTGACTAATATTTTAATCATCGGCCACGCCGTCGCATCCCGGCGCTGGGAAAATGAGCTTTTCATGCGGTTGGGTGCGGCAGGTTATGTGGTCTCGAGTTGCCACGCGCCGGCGCCGGCGCCAACCGCTCGGGGGCTGGACACTGTCTTGGCGATCGAGAGCCGGCGTTTCGGTCCCTCGCTGGCGGGCCGGTCCGAGCCGTTGCCGCCCATCGATCGCGGCCCTCCGGACCTCGTCATAGATCTCACTGCCAGCGCAACGGGGCAAGACGCGCCAGTCCTGAGGCTCGAATTTTGCGGTCGCAACAGCTTTCCAGCCGGCGTTGCCGCAATGTTGGCGAGCGGACAATTGCCTGAACTTGGCGCTCGCCTCGATGGCGTTGTCGTGGCCCAGGCTAGACCGATGCTGGCAGACAGGCTCTGGCTATCTCGAAGCTGCAACGACCTGCTCGCCGGCGCCATGTCGCTGATCATGCAAACCGTCGCCCGCTTCTTTGCGGGCAAGCTTGTGCCGGTAAGCGACAACCCGGTGCCGATCCTGAAGAACGACAGTTTTGTTCGACACTATGTGCCCTTTTTCGGCAGGGCTTTGATCGATCGCGCCGTGCAAAAAATCAGGCGGGGACGACGCCCCTTCTATTGGCAGGTTGCCTATCGGGTGATCGACGGACCAGGCATCGCCGAAACCGGGCAACTCGACGGCAAACCGTTCACAGTCCTGCCGGACGATGGCCAACGCTTCTATGCCGACCCGTTCGTCTTCGAGGCCGACCGCCGCCATCATCTGTTTGTCGAGGAATTCCCCTACGCGACGAGTCGCGGCGTGATTTCCGTCGCCGAGCTCGGTGACGATGGCACTTTCGGTGTTCCAAGGGTTGTATTGGAGGAAGCGCACCACCTGTCGTATCCGCAGGTGTTCGCACACGATGGCGAGATTTTCATGATCCCCGAAAGTGGTTCGGCTCGCGAACTTGTGCTCTATCGCGCCGCGCAGTTTCCCGACCGCTGGGTCCGCGACACGGTGCTGATGGCGGACAGGGATTTCAACGACGCGACGCTGCTCGAATCCGACGGTCGCTTCTGGCTGGTTGGAACGGAGCGGTTCGGCTACGGCAGCGCGTCGGACACGATGGCGGTCTATTGCGCACCCTCGCTGCGCGGGCCATGGGTCGCCCATCCGCTCAATCCCATTGCCGTCGATCATTCGGCCACCCGGCCGGGCGGCGCCTTTATCCGCCACGACGATGCCCTGGTGCTGCCGGTGCAGAACGGATCGAGGGCCTATGGCGGTGGTCTGGGGCTGATGCGGCTTGAGCGACTCGACGCGTCCGATGTCCGTTTTGCCTCGCCCCGGCCGATCGGCGCGGGTCCGGCATGGGCACGCACGGGCATTCATACGCTTAACCGCGCCGGCAATGTCGAGGTCGTGGACAGCGCGGGCTGACTGAAGCGCTGAAAGCCGTGAGCGTCCCGTTGCGTGGCCTGCTTATTTGTTCTCCGTGGCAATATGAGGAAGCGGTGTGTTTCTCGTCTTCCTTCTGCCGTTCAGGGTCTGAAGAATCGGCTTCTCGATCATCTCGTAAATCACCAGACTGACGAGGCAGGCTGCCACGATGCTGACCACCGACACCAACAATACCGTTGTCGGATGCTCGAATCCGACGGTGCGTCTGGCCAGGTACGCCACAGCGCCGATCACGAAGATATGCGACAGATAAAGCGCGTAGGAAGCGTCGCCCAACTGCTCAAGAAGGCTCCAGTGCTTGAGTTTCGGCTCCAGAATGAGGCTGAGATGAAGCAGGCCCGCCGCCCACATTGCTTGTCCCGCGAAGCTGATCTGACCCAAGAGCGGCGTACCGTCATCGACGAATGAAAGCACCACGCCTGCAGCGGTCATTACGCCGAATATCCAGGCATGGCGTATGTCGGAAGTGAAATCACCGTCCAAATAGCGCCGCCCTATCCACATGCCGATGACGAATGCCACCGGAGAAGGGTTGAGATAGAACTGGATAACAGGGTTGGTGGGAGCCAGCCACAGCCCGGCTATCCACATCGCAATGAAAAAGACCGTCAGCACAAATACGCGCGAGGTCACGGACAGGAATGCGAACACCGCAAAAGCGATATAGAAAAATACCTCGTAATTGAGCGTCCAGCCGAGTGAGAGTATTGGACTGGCGCTATCCCGTCCAGGCGCTTCGTGAACAATGAAGAGGAGCGACTGAAGATAGTGGGGCCATGTAAAGACGGTCTTCTGGAAGAGACTTGGCGCGAGCGCCGCCAGAACCGCGGCGAGGCTGGTGAAAAGCCAGTAAAGGGGGATGATCCGGATTGCTCGGCGTTTCAGGAAGGTGGCAGCGGAAAACGGACCATCTCCCGTAATATGGACCATTATGAAACCGCTGATGACAAAGAACAGAACGACGCCCAGGCGGCCCGCCGTCACAATAATCAGATTGTCCACGCCAATCTGGTAGGAAAAGGCGTGTGCGAACAGAACCAGCAAGGCGGCGCAGGCGCGAAGATACTGAATGGAATAGAATTTCTTCACCTTGATCTCCTGCGCTTTGCCGGCGCCTGATGCCATTGTGCCGTCCACAGGCAGCGCGTCGGGCGCCGTGCAAAGCATCGCCATCAATACGACCGGCCAATTAAGTGTGGGTTACCGACTTCATGAAATAGCGTAAATCCGGCTGCCGATGCATGTCGCGCAACAAGTGCATTGCGTGCATTCGTTCCCTCTCGGCGCACTTTGGTGAGATTTCAATGAGGGGTGTCCGGCTTTTCGACAAAGCTGACATGTGGCGGCCCATGCCGGGCATCGCCACTGTTAAGATCGGGTTATCCATATTCCTTTACGTTCTTGCAGGAAAATGTACCCGGGGGTGCGTTCGTCCCCTGCCATCTCAATCGCAAGCCGCAACGCTGGTCAGATAATCGTGAGTGTCACCCCCACAGAGCAACAGTTCGTGACCGCGCAGGCCAGCCGCCAAGACGCCCTCACACTCCTGTTCTTTCTCCTCGCGGCCTTCGCTTTCCTGCTCCGCTCGACCATCTCTCCGCAATTGATGAACATGGTGATGTCCTATTCGACGGAGGGGGGGTCGTTTCCCGAAAAGCTGCATATCGGGACCTATGCCATCTTTCTGCTGCTTGTCGTCATCGCCACGACCCGGCCAATTCGGCTCGAAGGCGATGAAGTCAGGCTGTTCAAGGCGACATTGTTATATTCGCTGCTGCTGTTGTGGCTGGTGCCTTATCTCTTCGTGATAGGCCGTGCCGGCTCGGCCGGCTTCATAATCGATTCCTATCTGGTCTCTTGTGCCGCGGCGATGATCATGCTTGCCCTGGGTGACCATGTGCGCAGGGCGCTTGGCAATGTCATCGTCGGCATGATTGTCCTCAGCGCCATCATCGGAACGATCGAGGCCGTCACCCAGCATCGATTCCTGCCCTATCCCCTCGTTGAGCTGGACTTTCGGCCGATCGGACTGTCGGCCCATCCGCTGGCGCTGGGCGCGCTTTGCACCACCGCCATAGGTTTCGTTGCATTGACGCGGTGGCGTATCTGGGTGTGCGCGCTTTGCATCTTCATTCTCTTCATCGGCACGGCCGCTTCGGGCGCGCGCACCGCCCTGCTGCTCGCTTGCGGCGAGATCCTGTTCCTGCTCGTGTTCCTGCCTTGGCCGGACTTGTCACCCAGACATCAACGCCAGGCCAAACTCCTGGTGCTGATGCTGACGCTGGCCGGTGGCGCCATACTGATTGCGATACTCTTTTCGGCGGGGCTGCTGAACCGCTTCAGCAATACGCTCTTTGATCAAAATTACGACGCGCGCGTCAAGATCTACGATGTATTCAAGTTCGTTGAATGGAGGGACATCCTGCTTGGCATGAATCCCAACGAGTTGTTGAAGATCGTCAACGAAAAGCTCAACCTCCCCTTCATCGAAAGCACGCCGGTCGTTCTTACGCTTTTGTTTGGCCTGCCGATCGCCTTGCTCTTCGCGTTTGCTTTCTTCCGGTTCCTTTTCAAGCTCCTGCGCAATACGCCTCGGGCCGCCCATATCGCAGCGGCCGCGTCCATTCTCGCGGCATTGTCAAACAATGCTCTTTCTTCGAAGGCGCCGGATATCATGCTGCTCGTCATCTTGTTGCTCGCTTATCGAAAGCCGGATGGGCGCCAAACCGGCACGCCCCTTCAAGGCCAACCAGCATCAACAGCGACATGACGCCAAGCCCGCTCCTTGCGGGTGCCCTCGCGACGACCTCTTGTATTTCCATTTGAAACGCCTGCACGCTTTGCCAGGCTACGACGGGCGTGGCAGAATACCGACCAAGGGTGGATAGATCGCTGTTCCGGAACGCGCCTGACACGCCTGGAAAATGAAATGTTAACGATGTTTCCGTAAAGCAGGCTGTGCGTATTGAATATTAAAGGGTTAGCATGATGTCCGCCGCTTCCGGTCCTCCTCCAGCCGCGGCCGCCGCCGGCATTAGCCCCTATGAACGGATCGAAAATGCGCGGCGCGCCAGCAGGCCAAAGCCGCAACAAACCGCGCCGATCATGGCACATGCGGCGGCACCCGCTGTAACGTCGGCCCCTGTAACGTCGGCCCCTGTAACGTCGGCCCCTGTGTCGCCTGCACCCGTGGCGCCGCCTGTAGCCGAGCCCGTCACGACGGTGACGCTCAACAAGATCGGAACCTTTCTCGAACTCGATTTCGGGCGTCTGTTTGTCTGGCTGCGCGCCGGCCTCGCTCTGGTATGCCTGCTGGCAATAGCCGGCGGGATCATCGGCGGTGCCTACGCTCTGCTGAGCAAGCAGCGCTACACCGTGACCACGGACATCCTCATCAATCCCGCCAATCTTCAGGTTGTTCCGAACGATCTTTACCCGCAATCGGCCCAGGTCGATGGACAGCTGCTCAGCGCGCGCAGCAAAGAGCGCATCTTGACCTCGGGCAGCGTGCTTTCACGTGTTGTAGACGATCTTGACCTGGCCAGTGACCCGGAGTTCTTCGACGCGGACCGTAGCCGCACAGGGACGGACGGCGCCAAACCCGATCCAAAGCTTACCGCCCTGAAGAACCTGGCGGAACGGGTTAGCAGCATCGCGGATGAAAAGTCGTTTGTCACGACCTTGATGGTATCGGCGGAAACCCCCGCCAAGGCGATCCTGATTTCGCAGGATATCGTCAAGACTTTCCAGGAAGAGCTGGCCAGCGCCGAGGCTTCCGGCGCCAGCCGTGCCGCGGCGGCGCTGGACGGGCGGCTGGGCCAGCTCAAGAGCGATGTGCAGGCGGCCGAAGAGAAGGTCGAAGCCTATAGGCGCAGCCACAATCTGGCCACCAGCAATGGGCAGCTTGTTTCCTCGCAAACCATGACCCAGCTCAACGGCCAGATCGTGGAGACGCAATCGCGCGTCATCGCCGCGCAGGCAAGTTACGACGCCCTGCTTGCCGCCGGCGCAAACGGCACCAATTCCGGTCCCGCCACGTCGGAGGCGCTTGTGGCGCTGCGCGCAACGGCCAACGGCCTGCGCCAGCAGATCGATTCGCAGTCGATGACCTTTGGCCCCCGTCATCCGTCGATCGTCAGGCTGAAGACGGAGTACAACACGGTCAGCGCGCAACTCAGCGCCGAATACGCGCGCACCCTGCGCCTGGCGAAGGTCAATCTCGATGCCGCCAAAACCTCGTCGGCCTCCCTCAATGCCAAGATGAATGACTTGAAGGGCAACGTGTTCTCGGATAGCGATTCCGAGGTCGCCTTGCGTGAGCTTGAACGTGACGCCGCGTCGAAGACGGCTATCTATGAGAGCTTCCTGTCGCGGGCACGCCAGATAACCGAGCGCGAACAGATCGACAGCACCAATGTGCAGGTGATTTCCACCGCAGTGCCGCCAAAGGGCCGTTCATGGCCCCCGCGCACCGTCGTGATGATCGGCCTGGGGGCCATTGGCGGCATGATCCTCGGCATGTTGCTCGCCATTACCCTGGGTATCGTGCGCGACATGCGGCTTCCGCCGAACCGCCCGGATGTCATTGCCAGCCGCGCCTGAAATGGCGAAGCGGATTGTCTTTCACATTGCCAGCCTCAGGGGCGGCGGCGCCGAGCGTGTGTTCGTCCTGATAGCGAACGAGCTGGCATCGCGCGGCCACAACGTCACGCTTTTTACCTGGAACGCGCAGGGGCCCAATGCCGCCCTGCTTTCGCCTGCCGTGCATCTGGTCGATTTCGGCCTCCCCATTCGCGGCGAGGGTTATGGCAAGTGGGCGACATTGAAAGGCATCGTGCGAAGCGCGGGCCTGCTTGGCCGCCTTTCTCCCGACGCGATCTACAGCGCCCCGGAATTCGCCAATCTGGTCGTGGCGCTGGCGCTTTCCCTCGCGCGAAGCAGGGCGCGGTTCTTCCCGAGTTTCCACGCCGCCGCCTCACTGCCTTCCGGCAGCCTTGGCGCGAAAATGGCGGTCTGGCTTTCGGCCCTGGTTGCGGCCCGCGCCACCAGGGCCATCGCGGTTTCTGAGGGTGTCGGCGGCGATCTTGTGGCCCGAGGCTTCCCGAAATCCAAGGTCGTGGTCATCAACAACCCGCTGCCGCCGGCTGCGGCATCCCAGCAACGCTCCTACGCCTGGCAGGCAGAGCTCGCGGCGATGGGCGACGGCCCCATCATCATCACCGCCGGACGCCTGGTGCCCGTTAAGGATCATTGGACGTTGCTGCGGGCCTTCGCTGTGCTGCGCGCCGGCCGCCGGGCCCGGCTTGTCATCTTCGGCGAGGGTCCGCTGGCCGACGAGTTGCGCGCCTATGCCAAAGAATCCGGTATCGGCGCAGACGTTCTGTTTGCGGGCTATGTCAATGATCCGGCGGCCTGCTACGCCGTAGCTGAGTTGTTCGTCCTATCATCGACCAGCGAGGGCTTCGGCAATGTTCTGGTCGAGGCCATGGCAGCGGGGATTCCGGTGGTCTCCACGGACGCGCCGCACGGCCCGCGCGAAATACTTGATGACGGCCGCTTCGGCGCCCTGGTGCCGGTCGGCGATGCCGCGGCCCTGGCAGTGGCGATGGCCGGAATGCTCGACCAGCCGACAACCGCCGCGATCCTGAAAAGCAGGGCGGCGGATTTCGAAATTGAAAAGATCGGAGACCGGTACGAGGCGTTGCTCTGAATTAGCGCATGGATCGGCTTGCGGCGGCACAGGAATCCGCCATTGATGGGACAGGACGCCGCCAACATAGGCCGGTTACTCCCAATCCAATCATGATCTTTAACATCAATTTACCCGGAGTTGGTAACAACAGGGAACCCGCGTTTTATCCTCAGGATAGGGATTTTCCTTGCCCCAGCATCACAGCCTTCCTGCCGGCCGTGCAAACGATCGCAATTGGCCGCGATTGCACCGCTTCATGCGGGTTGAGCTGGAACTCGCGCCTGACGTCCTGGTGCCGCGAGCCGAAACGGAACTGCTTGGCCGGACGGCCGCGGCCATTCTTGGCGAACAGGCGCACGAAACGATCCTGATCGACATGTGCTGCGGCAGCGGCAATCTTGCCGTGGGCATCGTCAGCGAATGTCCTCGGGCTCGGGCATGGGCGGCGGACCTGACCGACAGCACGGTTTCGCTTGCCCGCCGCAATGTTGTGCGCCTCGCCCTGCAGGACAGGATCAAGGTCCGGCAAGGCGACCTATTTGCCGCGATCGAGGGTGACGGCCTCCACGGCGCTGCCGACATGGTTTTGTGCAACCCGCCCTATATTTCGTCGTCCCGTCTCGATAGCGAAAGCGCGCATCTGTTGGAGAACGAACCTCGGGAAGCTTTCGACGGCGGCCCTTACGGTATTTCGATCCTCCAAAGGCTGGTCCGGGATGCCGCAGCTTTCCTCAAGCCAGGCGGATGGCTGCTGTTTGAGTTCGGCGAAGGTCAGGATCGGCAGATAGCAACCCTTTTATCGAGAACGAAATCCTACGAAACCCCAACCTTTGCCGTGACGGCCGACGGCCAGCCCCGTGTCGCCATGGCGCGCAAACATGGTGGCCGGGTTCCCGGAACCGGGAGCCCGGCGTGAGCGTCGTCCGCGCCCTCGATCAGGCCGACCTTGCGGCCGTCGCGGGCATGTTTCAACGCATGCTGCGCAAGAAGCGGGGGCCAGCGCCGGCCTCCCTCGTCGATTACATGAGGCGGTTTTATCTGGACGCACCCGACTGGGGCAGCGGGCTCCGTTCGCTTGTCCATGTCAATGACGCCGGCCAGGTTTCCGGCTTCGTCGGCGTTCATGCGCTGCCGATGAAATTCAACGGACGGCAGCTCTACGCTGCCATCTGCAGCTCGCTGATGGTCGAGGATCACGAGACCGATCCGATGGCCGGTGCCCGCCTGTTGAAGGCCTTCCTCGATGGTCCGCAGAACATCTCCTTCAGCGAAACCGCCAATGATACGTCCGTGAAACTGTGGACGCGGCTTCGCGGCGTTGTGCTGCCGCAATACAGCCTTGACTGGGTTCGCGTGATGCGGCCGGCGACCTTCGTGCTCAGCCTTTTTGCCAGTCACATGAAGCTTGCCTGGATGTTGAACCCGCTCGCCCGGATGGTCGACCGGCTCTACCTTCGCAAAATGGAGGGCGGTCAACGACGCTGGACCGGCGTCGTCGCCAACGCATCGAGCCGGGGGGCATTTCGGACCTCCGAGATCGACAGCGGCAGCTTTGCGGGGCTGCTGGAGCCGCTTTGCGCCCAGTTTCCGCTACGTCCGCAGTGGGCGGAAGGTCAGCTCAACCATATTCTGGGCGATGCGGCGCAAAAGCCGGATTTCGGAGAGCTTGTCTGCGTGTCGGTGGCATCGCCGAACGGCGCCAATGTCGGCGCTTTCGCCTACTACGCTCGACCGGACGGGATCGGCCGCGTGCTGCAGGTCCTCGCTCTTCCCGGCCAGGCCGGGCCGGTGATCGATTGCCTGGTCGAGCATGCCGCCCGGCGCGGTGTCTCCGGCTTGCGCGGCCGCGTCCAGCCCGCGCTTCTGGACGCCATGCTTGTAAGACGCATAGCCTTCATACCGGTCGCCTCGACCGTCGTGCATTCACGCGATCCCGAGCTTCTCGATGCCATGAAGAACGCGCAGGTCTTTCTGAACGGGCTTGCGGGCGAGCAGTGGAGCCAGTTGATCGGCGGCCGCTTCACCTGAAGCGTTCCGCCTAGAGCAATTCCAGGAAAGGGTGCGCGGTTTTCCGTCTGGAATGGCATAATGCATCAGGTCAGGAGCCGACTTCGTCCACGCCGTCAACGAGCTGTGGGCGCAGGTGCAGATAGCGCGTCGCCTTTCGCTTGGCGGCGATGTCGGCCCAGACGCGTTCGATCTGTGAGGCGGCCAATCCCGCCGCTTGCCCTACCACCTCGGCGGACACGCCGTTGTTGAGGCCGTAGAGACACAGATCCATCCGATCGTAAGGCAGGGAGAAGTAGAATTCTTCCTGCGTCTGCGCCAGCGAGTAGGTGTCGGTGGTCGGCGGCCGGTTGCGGACCTCTTCCGGAATGCCGAGATAGGCGGCTAGCGCATAGACCTGCGTCTTGTAGAGATGCGCGATCGGCTTGACGTCGGCGGCGCCGTCGCCGTTCTTGACGAAGAACCCCTGGTCGTATTCCAGCCGGTTCGGTGTGCCGAGCACGGCGAAGTTCAGCCGGTCGGCATGATAATATTCGAGCTGCTTGCGGGTGCGCTGCTTCATGTTGGTGGCGGCAACGATGCCGAGGTAGACAGCCACCGGCATCCGCAGTTTCGTCTGCTTGCCTTGCGGGTCCTGCACCACCAGCGACGAGATGTTGTAGCCCTCGCCTTCGAGCACGTTCGCGATCACGATCTTCGAGGCCCAGCCCTCGCCGTAGTCCGGGACCAATTCGCGGATGAAGGCGTCGCGGCGTTCATAGCAGCCCATTGCCCGCAGGGTCGGCCCGATATCCTCCACAACGGCCTCGACGCCGAAAGTGTCGGTGACCAGATGGCCGAGCCGCAGGCTTTCGGGGTCGGAATCGCTTTCCGGCATGAGGACGCACAGCACATTCTGGTGGCCGACGGCCCGCGCGGCCAATGCAGCCGAAACGCTGGAATCTATACCGCCCGAAAGACCGAGCACGAGGCCGCGTTTGCGAATGCCGCGCAACTGCTCGCGCAGGGCCGCCACGATCCTGTCCGTTTCGGCGGCGGGATCGATGGCGAGGGCTTGCGTGAAGGCCGGCGCATCCTGGGTTGAGCCGATGTTCATTGCTCGGCCTCCATCATCTCAGCCGCGAGCCGGCGGCTGACCTTGCCCGACTCCGTCTTCGGCAATTCGCTGCGGAACTCTATGATTTTGGGGACCATGAAATCCTCCAGGTGGCGCGCGCAGTGACGAATGATGTCCTTTCCGCCAAGCGCCGGGTCGGACCGCACGACGAGCGCGCCGATCGCATGCCCCAGCACCGGATCCGGCACGCCGACGACCACCGCTTCCGCGATACCTGGATGGGCGTGGAGCACGGCCTCCACTTCCTTGGGGGCGACCTTCTCGCCACGCGTCTTGATGATGTCGTCCTTACGCCCGACAAAATAGAGAAAGCCGTCCTCGTCGGTCTGGAACAGGTCGCCCGTATAGAGCACCTTTTCCCAAGGGTTAGGCCCCGGCCGGAGCGCTCGTTCCGTTGCGGCCTGGTTGCGCCAATAGCCCTGCATGACGTGCGGACCGCGGATGACGAGCTCACCTGCCACGCCCGCCGGCACGCGTTGTCCAAGGTCGTCGACGACAAAGGCTTCCGTGTTGGGGATGGCTATGCCGACCGACCCTGGCCGGCGGTCAAGTTCCTCAGGTGGCAAATAGGTGCAGCGCTTGCATTCGGTCAGCCCATACATCGAATAGATCCGGACGCCGGGCAGCAGCGAGCGCAGGCGTTCTATGTGGGCTGGCGGCAAGGCGGCCGCGGTGTTGGAAATATAGCGGAGGCTGGGCAGGAAACCCGGCGCCAGATCACGCATCTGCAGGATCATCGCCGCCATGGTAGGCACCAGCGGAAGGCCGGTGACGCCCTCTTTGCGGATGCGTTCGAAGATCTCGTGCGGGAAGGCGAAGGACTTCTCGAGCACCAGCGTGGCCCCGAGCCTGACTGCCATCAGCAACTGGTAGAGGCCATAGTCGAAGGCAAGCGGGAGGACGTTCAGGATGATGTCGTCCGGCGCGTTGCGCAGATAGGTGGCGATCGACCCCGCGGCAGCGTCGCAATTGCGATGCGTCATCATCACACCCTTGGGCCGGCCGGTCGAACCTGACGTGTAGATCAGCATCGCAAGGTCGACGTCGATGCCGCGATGGTCTACCTCCGCGCCATCGAACGTCAGGCAGTCAGTCAGGGACGCGGCCCCTGCCGGGCATTGCCCATCGGCCCCAGGGGTGGAAGCCACGAAGATGCCGGTCTTGCCTTGCGATGCGCAGGCTTCGGTGACCACGGGCATCAGCTTCGCCTGCGTCAGGACCGCCCTGGCGTCGCAATCGGCGATGATGTAACCGAGCTTGTCGGCCTTTGTGGAGGGGTTGATCGGACTGAAGGTCGCACCTGCCTTGAGTGCGGCAAAGATCGATACGGCGGCCTCCCAGCAATTGTCCATGAAGATCAGGACGCGGTCGTCGCGCCTGATCCCATTCATGAAGAGAGCGGTGGCCAGCCGGCTCGAAAGGTCGTCGAGTTCTTCGTAGCTCAGCTTTTTGCCCCTAGTGACCAATGCCGTCTTGGCCGGGTGGGCAGCAGCCTTCGCCACCAGAAAATGCTCGATCCGCACGGGACGTTCCTCGCCGTTGGCGCTTACGCTGCCAGCGTTTGTGCTCTCGCCTCGATGAAGGACGAGATGCGGTCAAGCGAATCCAGGTTGGCTGGAACGATGTCGGCATCCACCATCGCGATGCCGAAATTGTCCTCGATGAAGGCCACCAGCTCAAGCACCGCAGTCGAATCGATAATGTCGTTCTCGATCAGCGAGGCTGAATCCGACAGTTTGTAGGAGGTGTCGCCGAACAGGAAGTTGTCGACGATAAAGCTTCTGACCCTGTCCTTGATTGCCGTCATGATGTCTTTCCTTTTCCTCGCCGTCTCAGGCCGCTCTTGCCGCGCCGACCGCTTGGCCGGCGAAATTCTTCTGCCACAGCTGCGTCGACAGAATGCCGACGAAGGCGGCGTTGTCGCGAAATCCGGTCGCGGTCTCCATGCGGCATTTCTCGTGGAGCTTGGCCACCGCCTTGGCGTTGAACAGGCCGCCGGCGGTAATGCTCGCCTCGGCCAGGCAGTCACGCACATAGTCTAGTTCCTCCGCCCCGACGAAGGAGCGGGCCTCCGGGGCGCGGTAAGGTTGCTTGGTGCGTTTGCCGATCGCCGCCGGAAGGTGGTGCCTGGCCACCTTGCGCAAAATGTGCTTCTCCATCAAGCCTTTCAGTTTCATCTCCGGCGGAAGTCTTGCCGCGAACTCTACCACGCGATGATCCAGGAAAGGAAACCGCCCTTCGATGCCGTGCGCCATGGCCATCCGATCGCCTTGGCTGGAGAGGATGTAGCCGGGCAGGAGGAAGCGGGTTTCGAGATATTGCGCCTGATGCAGCGGATGCCATAGGGAAAACGCCTCGGGTAGGCGGCTGGTCAGCTCTTCAGCCGCGTCATAACCCTTCAACGTCGCGCGCAGGTCGCCGGAAAAGAAGATTTTCGCCGCCGCCGTGGTCTTGAAGCGTGGCCGATGCGAGAACAGCGGATCGTCGAGGGCAGCGTTGCTGGTGCCGAAGAAGGCAGCCAGATACTCCACCGATTGCTGTTGCAGGCCCGGCAGATACGGGTAAAGCCGGCGGAACAGCTGCTGCCTTATGCGCGATGTGGGCTGCCGCCCGCAGAACCGGCGGACACGCGCCTCCTTGAAGACGTCGTAACCGGCGAAGACCTCGTCGGCGCCTTCACCCGTCAGCACCACCTTCAGGCCGGCCTGGCGAACCAGGGCGGACAATTTGTAGAGTGGCGCTGGCGCCGTGCGGATGATCGGCCGCTCGGCAAAGCGGATGACCTCAGGAAAGACGCTGGCGATATCGCGGGCGCCGCATTCTATGGCGTGGTGGCGCGTGCCGAGCGCCGAGGCCATTTCGGTCTGAAAGGCGCTTTCGTCATGCTCGGCGCTGTCGAAGGTTACGGAAAATGTCTCCAGTCTCCGAGGAGTCATGCCGGCGGCAAGCGCCGAAACGAGCGACGAATCGAGCCCTCCCGAAAGATAGGAACCGACCGGCACGTCGGCCCGCATGCGAAGCCTCACCGCATCGGTCAGAAGGGCTTGCAACTCCTCTGCCGCGTGGTCCTCGTTCATGATCTTCGACGGCTCATCACGATGCGGATAGTCCAGGTGCCAGTATCGTTTGACCGTGACCTGCCCCTGCGTCGCGATCATCACACTTGCCGGTTCCAACTCGTGGATATTGCGGAACGCCGTGCGCGGAGCGATCGGCGCCCACAGCGTAAAGATCTGATCCAGCGCAATCGGATCAATTTCAGCGGAGACGCCCGGGACCTTCAATAGGGCTTTGATCTCCGAGGCAAAGTAAAGCACCCCGTCATTACTTGTGTAGAAGAGCGGCCGGACACCCATCCGGTCTCGTGCAAGCACCATTCGTCGCTGCCGATTGTCCCATATCGCCAAGGCGAAATCACCGTTCAGGAGAGACAAGCAGTCTTCGCCCATCTCCTCATAGAGCTGAAGGATGACCTCTGTGTCGCTCGACGTCCGAAAGTGTCGGCCCTTGGCGATCAGCCCTTCGCGCAGTTCTATGTAGTTGAAAATCTCGCCGTTGAACGCAATCGTCAAATTGCCGGCCTCGTCGGACATCGGTTGCTGGCCGTCTCCGATGCCGATCACCGACAGCCGCGCATGCCCGAGCCCGGCATCGGGTGCTACGAATTTCCCTTGCTCATCCGGCCCACGATGGGCAATTGCGGCTACCATGTGCGTGAGCAAAGCTTCCGCATCCCGGATTGACCCGAAATAACCCCCGAATCCACACATCCCTTGAACTCATATTGAACGCTAAGGTACGGAACATAACCTCGATAGTGGCATCTGAGGTTAATCCGATATTTTCACCGAGCATGTGGTTAACAAGAAGTTTGCCACGATGTGGTGTTCGTGGCTAGGACGCGATGGCTCTCCATCACCTCGCGGTTGCGGCCGTAATAGCCGGAACGATAGCCCAGGCTCGCTCTAGGCCTTTTGTCCGGGTTGGCATGGCTGGACACGGGCGGCTAAGGCTGGAAATGTGATTGCACGTCTTCGCTGCCGGGGGGCTGGCCGGAGGACGAGGAGGATGGCGCTGAATTTCGAATATATTGCCGGCCATCCGGCGCTGCACCGTCATGTCGAGGCGCAGTCGAAGGCGCTGCTGCATATCTATGAAACGAGCCCACGCCTGGCCGCCGTGTTCGCCACGCAACAGCGCTGGTTGCTGGCTCACACCGGCCTAGCCCTGCATTTCGCCCGCGACCCGCGCGATCCCCGCACGGAACTGACACTGGCCCGCTTCATCGATGCCGTGCTTCACTATTCCGTCGCTAGCCGCAACACGGCCGAAGCCTTCATCAAGGAGATGCTGCACTATCACATCATCGAATACCTGCCGCACACCGGTGACGGACGAGCCCACCCGTTTCAGGTGACGGCAGCGACGCTGAAGGAATTCGACGGCTGGGTGGTTGCGCATCTGCGCACGCTCGACGGTCTCGACAGCGGCAGCCGCCTCGCCGCCTTTCTCGAGCAGCACGGCATGATTTCCAGGCTGCAGCCGCTGGTGGCGGAAGGCCTGCTCTCCTCCAACCCAGTGCGTGAGCCCAAGCAGACCTTTTCGTTGTTCATCTGGCTCAACAATGGCGGCATCGTCATGGATTGGCTGATGTCCGGCATCGATCCCGACAATGCCGCCCTCGACCGGATCCCGACCAGCGTGGTTTCGATCGGCGAATTCGCCAGTTGGCTAAAACTCTCGCGCACCCATCTTGCGCGCAAATTGCGCGACGCCGAAAAGCTCGGCAGCGTCGGCTGGCTGGGCCGGCGCGGGCATTCCGTAATGTGGGTCTCGAACAGCTTCTACCAGGAATACATGACCGTGCAGGCCGCCAAACTTGCCGTCATCGATGCCGCGTTCGAAGCCTGCCGACCGGCGTCGCCGCACGCTGGCTGAACGTTCGGCGCAGACGCTGTTGCGCAGCCGGTCGTGCCGACCGCGAGGACCCGTCCGGGCGCAGGGCCGAGGTGGCCTTTCCGCCGTCGGGAT
This sequence comes from Mesorhizobium sp. M1252, assembly GCF_040318265.1. Lineage (NCBI taxonomy): Bacteria > Pseudomonadati > Pseudomonadota > Alphaproteobacteria > Hyphomicrobiales > Phyllobacteriaceae > Mesorhizobium > Mesorhizobium sp. M1252. Next base: position 325,425 of record NZ_JAMYLX010000004.1, read on the forward strand.
ACGGACATCTGGACAGCGGGGGCGAAGCCTGAAAGCGGAACGATCCGCGCGAGCGGCAGCGATCCGCCCGACGGGTTCGGGTGGATCAACTGGTCAAAAGCCGGGCGCAGCATCTCAATCGATGTCGAATGACACGCCCTGCGCCAGCGGCAGCGCCTTGGAATAGTTCACCGTGTTGGTGGCGCGGCGCATATAGGCCTTCCAGGCATCGGAGCCGCTCTCGCGCCCGCCGCCGGTTTCCTTCTCGCCGCCGAAGGCGCCGCCGATCTCGGCGCCCGACGTGCCGATGTTGACGTTGGCGATGCCGCAATCCGAACCATCGACGCCGAGGAAGCGCTCGGATTCCTGCAGGTCGCGGGTGAAGATCGACGACGACAGTCCGGCGCCGACCGCATTGTGCTCGTCGAGCACGGCATCGAAATCGGAATATTTCATCACGTAGAGGATCGGCGCGAAGGTTTCTTCGGTGACAGGAGCCACCTGCTTCGGCATTTCGACCAGCGCCGGATGCACGTAATAGGCATCGGGATGGCCATTCTCGACCCGCGAACCGCCGGTCAGCTTGCCGCCGTGAGCGGTGGCTTCCTTGAGCGCCTTCTGCATGGCGTCGAAGGCCGCCTTGTCGATCAGCGGCCCGACCAGCGAGGAGGTCTCCAGCGGGTTGCCGACCGAGACGCTCTCATAGGCCTTCTTCAGCCGCGGCAGCAGCGCGTCATAGACGCTGTCATGCACGAACAGGCGCCGCAGCGTCGTGCAGCGCTGGCCGGCGGTGCCCATGGCGCCAAAGGCGATGGCGCGCAGCGCCATGTCGAGATCGGCGGTCGGGCAGACGATGCCGGCATTGTTGCCGCCGAGTTCGAGCACGGCGCGGGCAAAGCGCTTGGCCAGACGCGGGCCGACATCCCGGCCCATGCGGGTCGAGCCGGTGGCCGAAACCAGCGCCACCTTCGGGTGGTCGACCAGGATCTCGCCGACGGAGCGGTCGCCAATCAGCACCGGTGCCAGGCCCTGCGGCGCATCTGCGCCGAAGCGCTTGACCGCGCCGGCAAAAATCGCCTCGCAGGCGAGCGCCGTCAGCGGCGTCTTTTCCGAGGGCTTCCACACCACGGCGTCGCCGCAGACCAGCGCGAGCGCCGCGTTCCACGACCACACCGCGACCGGGAAGTTGAAGGCCGAAATGACGCCGACGACGCCGAGCGGATGCCAGGTCTCCATCATGCGATGTCCCGGACGCTCGGTGGCGATGGTCAGACCGTAGAGCTGGCGGGAAAGGCCGACGGCGAAATCGCAGATGTCGATCATTTCCTGGACTTCGCCGAGGCCTTCCGACGGGATCTTGCCAACCTCGATCGACACCAGCCGGCCAAGCTCGGTTTTGTGCGCGCGCAACTCCTCGCCGAGCAGCCGCACCAGTTCGCCGCGCCGGGGACCCGGCACCATCCGCCAGGCCTGGAACGCCGTGTGCGCGGCATCGATGGTCTTGGCCGCATCGGCCGGCGAAATCGTCTTCAGCGCCGCGATCTGTTCACCCGTCACCGGACTGCGCACGACGAGGTCGCCGCCGGTCAGCGCGTCCTTGGCCACACCCAGTTTCGCCAGAAGTTCGGCCGTTTCCTTCGCTATCGTCATTTTTGTCCCTTTCAGATCCGCTCGCCATCATAGGGCGGCGGTCGAGCCTTGGCGCCATTATCGCCCGCATGCCGCAAGCGCTGTCATGGCGTGCCATTACTCGTTTCAGGGGAAAATCGCCACCCCGGCATGGTCCAAGCCGAGATTGCACGATTGAGCCAGAGGAGGAACAGGCTTAGTGCGCTGTCTTCGCCGGCGCCTTCACGGCTCCGTCTCGCATCAGCCGGTCGATATGCATGCGGATATGGGCGGCTTCCGCTGCCGTGTTGGCCAACGCAATGGCGCGATCGAAGGCGACACGCGCCTCTTCGCCACGGCCGAGCTGCATCAACAGACCGCCCTTGAGGCCGAAGAAGTGGAAATAGCCGGACAGCCTCTCGCCAAGCGGCTCGATCATGGCAAGGGCAGCTTCCGGCCCGCGCACCTTGGCGACCGCAACCGCGCGGTTCAGCGTCACCACCGGCGAAGGTTGCATCGCCTCCAGCAGGCTGTAGAGCAGGTCGATCTCTGTCCAGTCGGTCTCCTCGGGGGTTGCCGCCCGCGCATGAAGGGCGGCGATCGCCGCCTGCACCTGGTAGGGTCCGGGCTTCTGGTGGCGCAGGGCCTTGTCGACCAGCGCCAGGCCTTCGTCGATCATCTTGCGGCTCCACAGCGAGCGGTCCTGGTCGTCGAGCAGCACGATCTCGCCGTTCTCGTCGAAGCGGGCCGGCGCGCGCGCATGCTGCAGCAAAAGCAATGCCGTCAGACCCATGATCTCCGGCTCGGTCTGGAACAGCCGCAGCAACAGGCGCGCCAGCCGGATTGCCTCCTCGCAAAGCGGCGCACGCGCCGGCGCCTCGCCGCTGTTGGTGGAATAACCTTCGTTGAAGATCAGATAGACCATGGCGGCAACGGCGGCGAGCCGCTCCGAGCGCTCGACCGCGCCGGGCGTCTCGAACGGCACGCCGGCATCGGCAATGCGCGCCTTGGCGCGCGTGATACGCTGTTCCATGGCGCTTTCGCCGACCAGGAACGCACGCGCGATCTGCTTGACGGTGAGACCGGAGACGATGCGCAGCGCCACCGCGATCTGCTGCGTAGGCGGCAGATCCGGATGGCAGCAGATGAACAAGAGCCGCAATATGTCGTCGCGGTAGTGCGCGCCGTCCAGCCGTTCGGCGATATCGCTCTCGGCATCTTCCAGGTCCGAGATCTGGTCCTCTTCCGGCATCGGCGCCTGCTTGGCGCGCTTGCGCACCGCGTCGATGCCGGTGTTGCGGCCGACAAAGATCAGCCAGGCCGCGGGATCGCGCGGCGGCCCGTTCTGCGGCCAGTTCTTGAGTGCCCTCAGGCACGCGTCCTGGAAAGCTTCCTCCGCCGTATCGAGATTGCGGAAATAGCGCAGCAGCGCACCCATAGCCTGCGGGCGGGCAGCGCTGATCGCCGAGCTTATCCAGGCGAGGTCTGTCATGTGGCTACTCTGGTTGGGTTGAAGACGGAAACCGGTCGGATCTCATAGGATCCGCCGCTGGGATTGACCTCGGAAAGCTCGCGCGCGAAGTCGACGGCTTCGTCGAGATCGGCGCATTCCAGCGTGTAGAAGCCGAGGAACTGTTCCTTGGTCTCGGCAAACGGGCCGTCGATGACGACCGATTCGCCCTTGACCTTGCGCAGCGTCGTCGCGGCGGTGGTGGGCAAAAGCCGCGCCACCGGCCCAAGCCGGCCGGCTTGAGCGTATTTTTCCTGCACATGCATGAGCTTTGCCATGACCTCGTCATCCTGTGCCTTGCTCCAGGAGGAGACGACATCTTCGGAGGCATAGCAGAGGATAGCGTAGAGCATGGGACGTCCTTTTCTGTCTCAAAGGACGAAACAGTAGGGCCTGTGCCGACATGGCGTCGACAAAAAAGTTACGCCATTTTTGTCAGCCTTCGCTTGCCTTCAACCATCTCAGCACAAGAGCCTCTTCATCATCGAGACCGTCTATCGATCGCTTGCGCTTGTTGGCCTCGGTCATTTCGCTAAGCAGCCGCCCTTCCACCCAGGCTTCGAAAACCTGTGGATGGATGTAGCATTTGCGGCAGACGGCGCGTGTGTTGCCGAGCCGCTCGGCCACCTTGTCGATGACGGCGTTCATTACACGCTTGGTCTGCGCCTGGCTTTCGGGAAGATCCGTCCGCGCAAACAGCGACGCGGCATGGATGGTACCGCCCCAGGTGCGGAAATGCTTGGAGCTGAAATTGGCGCCGATCGCGTCGCGGATATAGCGGTTGACATCGTCGGAACGCACCCCATGCCTCTCGCCGTCCTCGTCGAGATATTGGAACAGTTGCTGCCCCGGAATATCCTGCGCGCCGCGCACGACCCGGGCGATGCGGCGGTCGACCAGCTTCAATTTCCATTCCTTGCCGGACTTGCCCTTGAAGGCAAAGCGCAGGCTGGATCCCTTGATGTCGACGTGGCGGTCGCGCAGCGTCGTCAGCCCAAAGCTCTTGTTGTCACGGGCATAGGCGGCATTGCCGACCCGGATCATCGTGTTGTCGAGCAGCCAGACAATTGCCGCCACGACGCGCTCGGCCGGCAGGCCGCGGCGGCGCAGATCGGCATCGATCCGGCGGCGCAACTCCGGCAGGCTTTCGGCAAAGGCGACAAGGCTGGAGTATTTGGCGCCGTCGCGCTCGGCGGCCCACAGCGGATGGTAGCGGTACTGTTTGCGCCCGCGCTGGTCGCGGCCGGTCGCCTGGATGTGGCCGGCGGGATCGGGCGAGATCCACACATCCGTCCATGCCGGCGGAATGGCCAGCGCCTTGATGCGGGCAATGGCTGCCGCGCCGACGGCCTGTCCTTTCGCGCCCTTGTAGGAAAAGCCTTCGCCCGCCTTCAGGCGGCGGATACCGGGCTCGCTGTCGCTGACATAGGTAAGCGAGGCCTGATCGGCAGAGGCCTGCGCACCATTCCTCGGCGTGTCATCGTCGCCCTGTCCGGCAACAGATCGGCCCGGTGGCGCCCCGGATTTGTCCAGCATGCCCGCTCCACGAGATTTTTCTCGTAGGATAAGCGCCAGGCAGACAGCTGGTTCCGCCCTCAGGCCTTTTCCAGCGCGACCGGAATGACGTCGACGGCCTGGTCACCGACCTGACCGCCGGTGGTTTTCAGCACGCCGACGATCGGCGCCACATCGGAATAGTCGCGGCCATAGCCGACGGTGATGTGGTCGTTGCTGGCCCGCATGCCGTTGGTCGGGTCGAACTCCTGCCAGCCGGCATCGCGCCCACACCACACCTTGACCCAGGCGTGCATGGCGTCAGCGCCTTCGAGCCGCGGCTTGCCCTTCGGCGGAATGGTGCGCAGGAAGCCGCTGACATAGCCCGCGGGAATGCCCAGCCCGCGCAAGCCGGCGATCATGATGTGGGAGAAATCCTGGCACACGCCACGCTTCAAACAGAAGGCGTCGCCGGCGCTGGTATGCACCGTGGTCGCCTCACCATCATAGGTGAAGTCGCGGTGGATGCGGTTGCACAGATCGATGGCCGTGCCGACCGTCGAGCCGCTGGCGCTGCCGCGTGCATAGGCGGTGATCGCCGCATCGATGCCGGCATGATCGCTGGCTGTGAGAAAGTGATGCGGTGCATCAGGCGCCAGTGACCGCACCGTGCCGAGTTCTTCCCTAAGGCGCTGCAAGTCGGGCGACACGTCGAGCCCAGGCTCCGGCCGCGACACCGACACGCGCGCGCTCATTCTGATATCGAGCCCGTCATGGACATCTCGAAAGGCGATCGCGGTGACATTGTTACCGAAGAAATCGGCAAAATCCGTGCGCTCCGACGGGGTCGGCACAAACGACAGCGAGGCGGCGACCACGCGCTGCACGCCAGCAATGGTCTGCGGCAAGACACGCACCTGATGCCGGCTGCCACCGGCCGCAGCGTCATAATCGTAGCTGAGATGAAGCCTGATATCGTACAGCATGTTAACCGAAGTACGCTTTGGCGAGGCTGTTGTAGAGGTTGCCGATCTCGGTGGCGAGATCGTCCAGCACCTCCGCAGACATCTCCGATGGCTCCATGACGGCAATTGCCGTGTTGAGCTGCAGGATTTCCTTGGCCGCCACCGACATATGCCCCTCCGGGCCAACCGACGGCAAAAGGCCGATCTCCGCCTTCAGCCGCTCGAGCTGGAACAGGATCGAGCGCGGGTTGAGCGGATCGAGCGCCAAGAGATCGATCACCGTTCGGCGCCCCGCCCGCACCGGATACTGTCGGCGGTGGGTCATGACGCTGTCGCCGATCTCCAGCATCATGTCGAGCGAACCGTCCGGCGCACTGGCTCGGGTGAGACAGGCAAGGGTGCGGGCGATCTGGATGCCGCGCTCGATGCGCCGGCCGATCTCTAGGAAACGCCAGCCGGTGAAACGATACATGTTCTCATGCAACAGGCCAGAGAAACCGGCGAGCTTGCGCAGCATGACCGTCATCGCCCGTGTCGCGTCGTCACCCGGCGCCACCGTGGTGGCGAACTGATGAATGGTCTTCGACAGGTCCTTCAGCGCCAGCCAGCCATCGGGCGAAAAACGGTCGCGGATCTGTCCGGCGCTGTAGACGGCGCTGTCCAGCGTACCGATCAATCCGGGTGGAATGGCCGCTTCGAGATCGATGCCGAACGGTTCCAGGTAATCCCTGACATCGGCGAGCAGCGGCATGTCCGGATCGGACGTTTCGGCCAGCCGCACATGATAGGCGCGCAGAATGCGCACCGTATCTTCCGAGCGCTCGATGTAGCGGCCGAGCCAGGTCAGGTTTTCCGCCGCGCGGCTGGGCAGGCTCCCCGGCATGGTGCGGGCAAAACTGTCATGCTCCTGCGGCAGCAGCGTCTCGCGCTCGACAGGCCGGTCGCTGACCACCCAGACGTCGGCCGCCTGGCCGCCGCGCTGCATGGCGATAGCCGTCGGGTCGAGCAAGAGGCCGACGCGAGCGAAGCCGCCCGGCATCACCGTCCAGCCCTCAGGCGTGCGCGCCAGATAGACGCGGAGGCTTGCCGGCCGCGGCTCCAGCCAGCCGCCGACATAGACCGGCGTCGTCGACAGCGTCACCGCTTCCTGGCCGACAAAGCCGCCGCCGTCGCTCTCGATGCGCGCAATCAGTGCGGTGCGTTCTTCCGGCGATAGCGCCGAACCGAGCCTGGTCTGGTCGTCGTCTTCGAAGGCAAGCCGCGTCGACAGCGCCGGGCCGACCACCATGCGGTCGAGATTGGCAAGCACATGCCGGCGTTCGCTGTCCTGCCCGCACCACCAGGTGGCGACACTCGGCAACAATAGCTCCTCGCCGCGCAATTCGCGCGAAATCTTCGGCAGGAAGGCGAGCAGCGCTCGTGTTTCCATCAGGCCCGAACCCAGCGCATTGACCGTCGAAACGGCGCCGCGGCGGATCGCCTCGACCAGCCCCGGCGTGCCGATCTGCGAGTCGGGCCGCAGTTCCAGCGGATCGGCAAAGGCGGCGTCGAGCCGTCGCCACAGCACGCTGATCGGCATCAGCCCGGAAACCGTGCGCACCATCAGCTTGCCGCCGGAGACGGTCAGGTCCTCGCCCTCGAGCAGCATGATGCCGAGATAGCGGGCGATATAGGCATGTTCGTAATAGGTTTCGTTGAGCGGACCCGGCGTCAGTATGGCGACGCGGCCGTCATTCTCCTTGGCCATGCCGATCAGCGCATCGCGAAAGCGGCGGAAGAAACCGGCGAGGCGGTGCACATGCATCTCGCCATAGATATCGGACAGCGCGCGTGTCGTGGCGACGCGGTTTTCCAGCGCAAAGCCGGCACCCGACGGCGCCTGCGTGCGGTCACCCAGCACCCACCAGTTGCCGTCGGGTCCACGGCCGAGCTCGAAAGCGCAAAAATGCAGGAAATGACCGCTGGCCGGCCTGGTGCCGGCGACCGGCCGCAAATATTCAGGGCTCGCCGCAATCAATCCGGCGGGAAGGATGCCCTTCTCGATCAGCCGGTTCGGCCCGTAAATATCAGCGACGATCTCCTCGAACAGGTCGGCCCGCTGCACGAGGCCGGCGCTGATCTCGGCCCATTCCTTGTCCTCGATCAGCAGCGGGATGTGCGCCAGCGGCCATTCGCGCTCATTGGCGCCGGCCTTGTCATAGACGCGGTAATAGACGCCGGCATCGCGCAGATACTGGTCGGCGCGGGCGAAGCGCTGGCCGAGCTTTTCGGGACCCAGTTCCTCCAGCGCTTCGATGAAGGGCGCCCAGGCCGGACGCGGATGGCCTGAAGCATCGACCATTTCGTCGACGACGCCGTCAATCGGCTGGTAGTGCTCCAGCAGACTGTGCCTCAGCGGCTTGCCGCGTATCTTTTTCTGATTCCCCTTTGCCATCGCTGATCAGAGTCTGGGTGGCCGCCTGAGGTCAAGGGTCATCGGGAAGTCTTCAGAGGCTTCTTCGTTGCGCAGCACATAGGCCGACGGCGTGTGGCCGCGCGGCTCGAAGCGGGCAAGTCGCCGCGCCTCGGCCTCATTGCCATTGACCGGGAAAGTGTCATAGCTGCGCCCGCCGGGATGCGCGACATGGTAGACGCAGCCGCCCACCGCCCGCCCCGACCAGCGGTCATAGATATCGAACACCAGCGGCGTGTTGACCGGCAGCGCCGGATGCAGGCCGGACGCCGGCTGCCAGGCCTTGAAGCGCACGCCCGCCACCGCGACCTCGCGGTTGTCGGTCACCTTCATCGGCACGATTCGGCCGTTGCAAACGATGGCGTGACGTTCCGGATTGAGGCCTTCGGTTCTGACCTGCAGCCGTTCGACCGAGGAATCGACGAAGCGCACGGTGCCGCCGATGGCGCCCTGCTCGCCCATGACGTGCCAAGGCTCAAGCGCCTGCCTGAGCTCCAGCTTGATGCCCGCGTGCTGGACTTCGCCGCAGAAGGGGAAGCGGAACTCGAGCTGGGCATCGAACCATTCCGGACGGAACTCGAAGCCATTGAGCTTGAGGTCGTCGAGCACGTCGAGGAAATCCGCCCAGACATAGTGCGGCAGCATGAAACGGTCATGGAGCGAGGTGCCCCAGCGCACGAAGCGGCCATCAAGCGGGTTGTTCCACGCACGGGCGATGATGGCGCGTACCAGCAATTGCTGCGCCAGCGACATGCGCGCATTGGGCGGCATCTCGAAACCGCGGAACTCAACAAGCCCAAGCCGGCCGGTCGGGCCATCGGGCGAAAACAGCTTGTCGATGCAGATTTCCGAGCGGTGCGTATTGCCGGTGACATCGGTGAGCAGATTGCGAAACAGTCGGTCGACCAGCCAAGGCAGCGCTGGGTTGCCCTGGCCCGGGTGCGGCACCTGCGCCATCGCGATCTCGAGTTCGTAAAGCGAATCGTGCCGCGCCTCGTCGAAGCGCGGCGCCTGGCTGGTCGGGCCGATGAACAGGCCGGAGAATAGATAGGACAGCGACGGGCGCCGCTGCCATTGCAGCACCAGGCTCTTCAACAGATCGGGCCGGCGCAGGAACGGGCTGTCATTGGGCGTCGCGCCGCCGACGACGACATGGTTGCCCCCGCCGGTACCGGTGTGGCGGCCGTCGATCATGAACTTGTCGGCGCCAAGCCGCGTCTGCCGTGCTTCCTCGTAGATCGCCGTCGTCGTCGCCACGCAGTCCTGCCAGTTGGCAGCCGGATGGATGTTGACCTCGATGACGCCGGGATCGGGTGCCACCCTGATGACGTTGAGGCGCGGATCGTGCGGCGGTCCATAGCCTTCGATATGGACGGGAAGGCCGATCGCCTTGGCCGCGTTTTCGGCGGCTGCGACGAGTTCGAGATAGTCTTCCAGCGCCTCGACCGGCGGCATGAACACGCACAGCCGCCCGTCGCGTGGCTCGACCGAAAGTGCTGTACGCACCGCGCCGCCGATCTCGGTGATCTCCTGTTCGACCCTATCCTGCTGGCCGGTCGTCGCCGTGAAAGAAATCGCCTGCTGGCGTCGTGCCATCTCGTCGGCGCCTTCCAGCTCGGCCGGAGCCGGTTCTGGCAGTATGGCTTCCCGCGCCGGCAGCGGTCCACGCGGCAGCGACGGATCGACCGGCACAATATAGGGGAACTGCGCCGGCGGCACATAGGGCAGCGTGCCCAGCGGCAGGCGGTAACCGACAGGGGAATCGCCCGGCACCAGGAACAGCCGCCCGCGCCGGGTCTTCCACTTCTCCGAGCGCCAGCGCGGGTCCGAAGCCTGGCTGTTCCAGCGCTGCACCGGCAGCACGTAGCCCGACGGCTTGGTCAGCCCGCGCTCGAACACTTTCGCCATGCGGCTGCGCTCTTCCGGGTCTTCCAGCTTGGAGTTGGACGGATCGACATTGTCGGGCAGCTTGCCTTCTTTCAGCAGCCATTCGGCCGGGTCCTCATAGGCCTCGCTGACCATCGCCTTGTCGATGCCGAGTTCGCCGGCGATTGCCGTCAGCAAGCTCTCGGCCTGCTGCGGCCCCACCTTTGCGTCGCTCTTTTCGCGTGCGATCAGCGACGGATCGCTCCACACCGGCTGGCCGTCGGTGCGCCAATAGAGCGAAAAGGTCCAGCGCGGCAGGCTTTCGCCCGGATACCATTTGCCCTGGCCGTAGTGGAGGAAGCCGCCCGGCGCGAAGCGTTCGCGCAATTTACGGATCAGCGCATCGGCCTTTTCGCGCTTGGTCGGGCCGACGGCGGCGGTGTTCCACTCGGCGGACTCGAAATCGTCGATGGAGACAAAGGTCGGCTCGCCGCCCATGGTCAGCCTGACGTCGCCCGCTTGAAGTGCGGCGTCGACCTTGTTGCCCAGCGCATCCAGCGCCTGCCAGCTTTCGTCCGAGAATGGCTTGGTGATGCGCGGATGTTCGGCAATGCGGTCGACACGCATGTCGAAGCCGAACTCGACATTGGCAAAGCTCGCCATGCCGGAAATGGGCGCGGCGTTGCGGAAATGCGGCGTGGCCGCCAGCGGCACATGGCTTTCGCCGGTGAGCAGGCCGGACGTCGGATCGAAGCCGATCCAGCCGGCGCCCGGCAGATAGACCTCGCACCAGGCGTGCAGGTCGGTGAAATCGACAGCGGTTCCGGCTGGGCCATCGAGCGCGACCAGATCGGGCTTCAGCTGGATCAGATAGCCGGAGACGAAACGCGCGGCGAGGCCGAGATTCCTGAGGATTTGCACCAGCAGCCAGCTCGAATCCCGGCACGATCCCTTTTTCGCGGCCAGCGTTTCCTCCGGCGAGAACACGCCGGTTTCCATCCGCACGATATAAGCGATCTCCCGCTGCAGCCGCGCATTGAGGTCGACGACGAAATTGACGGTGTTGGTGGCGCTACGGTCGATGGTTGCGAGGAAAGCAGACAGCAGCGGCCCCGCCGGCTCCGGCGTGCGGTAGATGGCGAGATCGTCCCTGATGTCTTCGGGGTACTCGAACGGGAAGGTCTCGGCCGATGGCTCGACGAAGAAATCGAACGGATTGTAGATCGTCATGTCGGCGACGAGGTCGACCTCGATCTTCAATTCCGTCACCGGTTCCGGGAAGACGAAGCGGGCCAGGAAATTGCCGTAGGGGTCCTGCTGCAGATTGACGAAGTGGTTCGCCGGCCCGACCTTCAGCGAATGGCTGAGCACCTTGGTGCGGGAATGCGGTGCCGGCTGCAGCCTGATGACCTGGGGCCCGAGAACCACCGGCCGGTCATATTTGTAATGGGTCAGGTGGTAGACGGCTGCCAGTATTGCCATGGGGCCCCGGAGATCGGCGTTTCTTCAGCCGAACCCTGACACATCTATTGGCCATTCTCCAAGCAGAGATGTTGCGCTGCACCTAAATTAAGCAGCCGAAGCCGGCTACGCTGTGTCGAGATTCAGGTCAGGCCGAGTCGAAAATGGCTGATACCGAGAACCGGAGCAGAGCGTACTTTTGGTACGCGAGCACCGGAAGCGCAGGTATCGGCCATTTGCAGGCCGGCCTCACTTGAATTCGGCACAGCTTAGAAAAACGCCTGTATCCCCGTCTGAGCCCTGCCAAGGATCAGCGCATGCACGTCATGCGTGCCTTCATAGGTGTTGACCGTCTCCAGGTTCTGCGCGTGGCGCATGACGTGGTAGCCGATCTGGATGCCGTTGCCGCCATGCATGTCGCGGGCCTGGCGGGCGATGTCGAGCGCCTTGCCGCAATTGTTGCGCTTGACGATCGAGATCATCTCCGGTGCCATCTTGCCCTCGTCCATCAGCCTTCCGACCCGCAAGCTGGCCTGCAGGCCCAGCGCGATCTCGGTCTGCATGTCGGCGAGCTTCTTCTGGAACAGCTGCGTGCCGGCGAGCGGCTTGCCGAACTGCTTGCGGTCGAGACCATATTGCCGGGCCCGGTGCCAGCAATCCTCGGCCGCGCCCATCGCGCCCCAGGAAATGCCGTAGCGCGCGCGGTTGAGGCAGCCGAACGGACCGCCGAGGCCCTTGGCGTTGGGCAGCAGCGCATCTTCGCCAACCTCGACGCCTTCCATCACCACTTCGCCGGTGATCGACGCGCGAAGGCTGAGCTTGCCGCCGATCTTCGGTGCCGAAAGCCCCTTCATGCCCTTTTCCAGCACGAAGCCGCGGATTTCGTCCTTGCCGTTGTCGCCCTTGAGCTTCGCCCAGACGACGAACACATCGGCGATCGGCGCGTTGGAGATCCACATTTTCGAGCCGGAAATCCTGTACCCGTTCGCGGTCTTCTCGGCCCGCGTCTTCATACCGCCGGGATCGGAACCCGCATCCGGTTCGGTCAGGCCGAAGCAGCCGATCCATTCGCCCGAGGCCAGCTTCGGCAGAAATTTCTTGCGCTGTTCTTCCGAGCCATAGGCATGGATCGGATACATCACCAGCGACGACTGCACCGACATCATCGAGCGGTAGCCGGAATCGACCCGCTCGACCTCGCGCGCCACCAACCCGTAGGTGACGTAATTGGCGCCGAGCCCGCCATATTCCTCGGGAATGGTGATGCCGAGCAGGCCGGCCTCGCCCATCTCACGAAAAATGCCGGCGTCGGTCTTTTCCTCGAGATAGGCCTCCTCGATGCGCGGCGCGAGCTTGTCGGCGGCAAAGGCGGCCGCGCCATCGCGCACCATGCGCTCATCCTCGGAAAGCTGGTTTTCGATCAGGAAAGGGTCTTCCCAGATGAACGCGTTCTTGTCGGCGGCCATGGCTTCGGTCTCTCCCAAATGCATGTCGCCCAAAAGTGTTCAGCGGTTTTGGGGCAACGACATGCATAAACAAAAAATCTCGGATGCCGGGCTTATCGGCCTCCACCCCGAAAAAATCAAACGAAATTGCATCACCGATCAATGAGCATTAGTAATAGACCATGAACGTCCAGCGCCGCCTTTTGCCGAGCACCAGCGCCCTTGCCGCCTTCGAGGCCGTGGCCCGACTTGGCTCCTTCACCGCCGCTGCTCAGGAACTCGACCTGACCCAGGGGGCCGTCAGCCGGCAGATAAGGTTGCTGGAAGAGCAGTTCGGTCGCCGGCTGTTCGAACGCGATAGCCGCAATGTCCGGCTGTCGGCGGCGGGCGATATCTATGCCGAAGCGGTTCGCACAGCACTCGGGCAGTTGCGCGATGCAGCACTCGGATTGATGAGCAATCGGCATAGTGGCATGCTGAACCTAGCCATCTTGCCGACCTTCGGCACACGGTGGCTGATGCCGCTGATCCCGGATTTCGTCACGAAGAACCCCGACATTACCATCAATTTCGTCACACGCATCGGCCGTTTCGATTTCGCCCGTGAGCGGCTCGACGCCGCCATCCATCATGGCCAGCCGGACTGGCCAGACGCCGACTCCACGCTTCTGATGCGCGAAACCGTGATGCCGGTGGTCTCGCCCGAATTTCTGGCCAGCCGCGACATCACTACTGCGGCCGACATCAGCCGCCTGCCGCTGCTGCACATGGCGACGCGTCCGGGCGCCTGGAGCGAATGGTTCGAGGAACAGGGCCTAAGTGCGCCGACCGGGCCCGGCATGCAGTTCGAACAGTTCGGCACCGTCGCCCAGGCCTGCATGGCGGGGCTTGGCGTGGCGCTGCTGCCGCAGGTCCTGATTGCGGGCGAGTTGCAGCGCGGCCAGCTCGTGGCGACGCCCGGACAGCCGATGCAGAGCCGCAGCGCCTACTACCTCGTCGTCCCACACGACAAACGCGGCCACCCACCGGTCGCCAGCTTTCGCGACTGGCTGCTGGGGCAGGTTGCTCAGCAGATTTGACTTGGCTCGGTTATCAAAGATTGATAATAATGGATAAAGCGTAAGGACAACTCATGCCTGCAAGCTACAGCATCGGCCATCGCTATGAGACATTGGTACGCGAGTTGGTGGAGAGTGGCCGCTATGCAAGCGCCAGCGAAGTTGTGCGCGACAGCCTGCGTCTGCTGGAAGAGCGCGAGGAGCAACGCGAGGCGAAGCTTGCAGCGCTGCGAGAAGAGATTCGCAAGGGTGTAGAGAGCGGTCCAGGCATTCCGGCCGACCAAGTGTTCAATCGGCTGGCAGCAAAATACAGCGGCGGAAAGCGATGACCAATGGCGGTCATCTTTGCGCCGGCCGCTGCTCAGGATGCCGAAGAGATCGGCGATTACATCCACGCTGAAAATCCAGCCGCAGCCCGGCGCTTCATCATTGCACTCAGGGAACGATGTGGCCGGATTGCAGATGCGCCACGTGGCGGCGTTCCTCGTCCGACCCTTAGGCCCGGCCTGCGTTCCATCGCATTTCAGCGCTATGTGATATTCTACACCGCCGAAGGCGATAAAGTGCGCATCGAGCGTATCTTGCATGGCGCTCGCGACATCACGGCAATTCTCGAGGGAGAGTATCCGCTCAGTGAGCCTTGAACCCTTTGAAGCGAATTGCTTACGGTCGCAGTAGAATAATTACTTCCGCTTCATCGCATCGGCCAGTGCCGCACCGAACGCACCCTGCGACGGCCTCTCCGGCTGGCGCTGCGGCGCCGGCGAACGTGGCGCCGGCTTGCCGCCGCCATTGTCGCGCGGTCCTTTCGGTGCACCGCCCTCGCCGCCATCCTTGCGCATGGAAAGCGCGATGCGCTTGCGTTTGATGTCGACGTCCACGACACGCACCTTCACCACGTCGCCGGCCTTCACCACCTCATGCGCGTCCTTGATGAAGCGGTCGGCCAGTTGCGAGACATGCACCAGCCCGTCCTGGTGCACGCCGATATCGACGAAGGCGCCGAAGGCAGCGACATTGGTGACGGTGCCTTCCAACAGCATGCCGGGCTTCAGATCCTTGATGTCGTCGACACCATCGGCAAAGGTTGCGGTCTTGAAGCCGGGGCGCGGGTCGCGGCCGGGCTTTTCCAGTTCGGCAATGATGTCGCGCACCGTCGGCAGGCCGAAGCGTTCGTCAACGAAGACGCGCGGGTCGAGCGCCTTGAGCGCAGTGCTGTCGCCCATCAGCGAGCGCAGATCGCGACCGCAGGCGGCGACGATCTTCTTGGCCACGCCGTAGGCTTCCGGATGCACCGACGAGGCGTCGAGCGGCTCGCTGCCATTGGCAATGCGCAGGAAGCCTGCGGACTGTTCGAACGCGCGCGATCCGAGCCGCGCTACCTTGAGCAGCTCCTTGCGGCTGGCGAACGGCCCGGTCGCATCGCGATGCGCGACAATGGCATCGGCAAGCGACGCGCCTAGGCCTGACACGCGGGCCAAAAGCGGCGCCGAGGCGGTGTTGAGATCGACGCCGACAGCATTCACCGCGTCCTCCACCACCGCTTCCAGCGAACGGCCGAGCCGGTACTGGTCGACATCGTGCTGGTACTGGCCGACGCCGATGGATTTCGGCTCGATCTTGACCAGTTCGGCGAGCGGGTCCTGCAGCCGCCGCGCGATCGACACCGCGCCGCGCAGCGACACGTCGAGCCCGGGGAATTCCGCTGCCGCAGTGGCCGAAGCGGAATAGACCGAGGCGCCGGCCTCGCTGACGATCACCTTGAGCGGCTTTGGCCCACCATCCGAAGGCATGTCGGACAGCATGTCGGCGACCAGCTTTTCAGTCTCGCGGCTGCCGGTGCCGTTGCCGATCGAGATCAGCTCGACCTTGTGCAGGCGGATGAGCTTGGCGAGTTCCGCCTGTGTGCCGCGCACATCGTTCCGCGGCGGAAATGGATAGACGGTCGTCGTCGCCAGCACCTTGCCGGTGCCATCCACGACAGCGACCTTGACGCCGGTGCGGATGCCGGGATCGAGCCCCATGGTCGGCCGCGAGCCGGCAGGTGCCGCCAGCAGCAAATCCTTGAGGTTGCGGGCAAAGACGTGGATCGCCTCTTCCTCCGCCCGCTCGCGCAGGTCGCGCATCAGATCGAGCGTCAGGTGCAGCGACAGTTTTATGCGCCAGGTCCAGCCGGCGACCTCCATCAGCCAGCGGTCGCCGGGCAGGCTGGCGCCGATCGCATAAGCATTGGCGATCATCCGCTCCACCGGCTTCACCGGCGAGGCATCGTCGGCATCGACCTCGATGTCGAGCGACAACACCTCTTCGTTGCGGCCGCGCAGCATGGCCAGCGCACGGTGGCTCGGAACATTTGCCCAGCGCTCGACATGGTCGAAATAGTCGGAGAATTTCGCGCCGGCCTCCTGCTTGCCGTCGACGACGCGGGCGCGCATGAAGGCGCGCTCCTTCATGTAATTTCGCAATTTGCCGACCAGATCGGCATTTTCCGCGAACTGTTCCGACAGGATGTCGCGTGCGCCTTCGAGCGCCGCCTTGGCGTCGGCCACCTCCTCAGTGACATAGGTCAGTGCCAGTTCAGCCGGCACCAGGGCGCGGTTGGCCAAGATCGCCTCCGCCAACGGCCCGAGCCCCCGCTCCCGGGCGATCTCGGCTTTTGTGCGGCGCTTGGGCTTGTAGGGCAGATAGATGTCTTCCAGCTCCGCCTTGGTGGTGGCAGCCACGATCTTGCCTTCAAGCTCCTGCGTCAGCTTGCCCTGCTCGCGGATGGAACTGAGGATGGTGTCGCGGCGCGCATCGAGCTCGCGCAGATAGGCCAGCCGTTCCGCCAAGTCGCGCAATTGCGTGTCGTCCAGCCCGCCTGTGGCCTCCTTGCGGTAGCGCGCCACGAACGGCACCGTCGCGCCCTCATCGAGCAGGCCGATCGCCGCGGCAGCCTGTTCGGGCCGCGCGCCGATCTCGGCCGCGATGATGGCTGCGATGCGCTTGATGTCGGATGCCATGTTGTTCCTGTGCCCAGTCGAAATGAGCGGCGACCATAGGCGCTGATATCAGCCACGCCAACCGCAGCGTTCTCAAGCGGCAAGGAGGTCCACAGGAAAGCGCCGTGCTTCCGCCGGTCAGACCATACGGCTCAGCGCCTCGAAGAAGGCAACGATCTCGCGTTCGAGCGCATGGTCCTCAGGCACCGGCTGCGACCCCATTTTTGCAATCACAACTTCCGTCTTCGGGTCGACGTAAAGCCACTGGCCATGGATGCCGATGCCGCAATAGGCGCCGTTTTCGTGGCCCGTCTGGTACCATTTGTTGCGATACCGGCCCTTCGGGAACAACGACACCATTGTGCCGCGCTGCCAGGCTTCCGCACTGCCACCGGTAACCGTCGTGTCGCGCACCCAAGCCTCAGGCACGATGCGGCGGCCATTAGCCACGCCTCCTTGCCGTATCATCTCGCCTATGCGTGCGAGATCGCGCGGCGTCACCGAAATGCCGCCGGCGGTGCGCGCCGTGCCTTCCATGTCGACGCCGATCGAGGCCTCGCTGACGGCGCCGAGCGGCAGCCATAGTTTTTCGCGCATCAGGTCAGCGAAGCGCTGTCCCGAAGCGCGCTCGAGCAGGATGCCGAGCAGGTCGGAATTGGGTGAGCGGTAGCGGAAGGTTTCGCCATGCGGTTCGGCGAGCCGCTGCAAGGTCAGGATGAATTCGCGCAGGCTTTCCGTGCCGCCGCCCGGATTCCACAGCGTCGCGCGGCGATAGCGGGCAAAGGCGCTTTCCGGGTCGAGATAGGCCTCCTCGAAATCCAGGCTGACGCTCATGTCGAGCACATGCCGGCAGCTTGCATCGGCGTAGGCCGAGCCGGCGGCTTCGGGGATGTAGGCTGTCAACGGCGCCTCAGGGTCGAACACGCCCTCGCCTTCCAATATGCCGGCGACGATCGCGGTGACCGACTTGCTGATCGAGAAGATGATGTGGCGGGCGCCGAAATCCATATTGGGCGCAAACCAGTCGCCGATGATCTTGCCGCCCTTCATCACCGTCAGCGCGTCGCTGCTCGAACGCGCCAGGAATTCGGCCACCGTTTCCGGCGCGCTGGCGATCGAAACCTTTTCGCCGAGCAGCCCGCCAAGGTCCCGCGCCGGCGCCTCGACGCCTCCAGGCGTCGCCGCCACGGGAGCGGTCGGCACCAGTTCACCAAGGTTCTGGAACGACCACCGGTTGAACGGGCTTTCGCGCCAGTTGGAAAGCAACACCTCGTTACGGCGAAAGCCGTAGCGGGTCTCGAACGCGGTCTTGGCGGTCATGGCGTGTTCCTTCCAAAGAGCGTTTGTTGTGGGATCAGCCAAGCGCCTTGGCGATGGCGTGCACCGCCTTCAACGTCGCCACGGAATAGGCGACATCGCTGAAATCCGGATAGGTCGAAAGCTTGACCACGACCATGCTTGTGTCCCAGTCGATATGGATCATCTGCCCGAACACGCCCCGGCACATCAAAGCGCGCGAGCGCGGATTCTCTATCCAGAACTGGTTGCGGTAACTGCCTTCCGGCAGGCTCGGATTGAAGTCCGGCCCATGCCTGCCGTTGCGCGTCGCCTCGATCCAGTCGGCCGGCACGATGCCGCGGCCATTGTCGAGGATCAGCTGGCCGAAGCGGGCATAGTCGCGCAGCGTCGCGTTGAAGCCGCCATCGGCCAGCGCATAGCCGGCGCTGTCGACGGTGAAGCAGGCGCTCTCGTCGGCGCCGAGCTTCTGCCAGAGTTCCTCTGAGACCAGTTGCGCCAGCCGCTTGCCGATCACCCGCTCCATGATGAAGGCAAGCACATCCGTTTCGATCGAGCGGTACTCGAATGCGGCGCCATGCGGGCGCGCCTTGTCCTTCAGCCGCAGGATCAGTTCGAAGAGATGCGACGGCCATTGGAAAGCGGGATCGCTGTCCGGCGGCACCGGCTTCCAGCCGGTGGCGACATCGACTTGGCCGATATCAGAATAGCGGTCGGTGTATTCTTCGGAAAAGCGCACGCCGGTGGTCATGTCGAGCACATGCTGCACGCTGGCGCCGGCCCAGCCGGTCTCGCCGAGTTCCGGCAGATATTCGGTCACCGGTTTGGCCGGATCGATCAGGCCGCGCCCGACCAGAATACCGAACACCGAGCCTGTTACCGACTTCGCCATCGACTGCGACAGATGCAGCGTGCGCTCGGCCATGCCGTTGAAATAGCGCTCATAGGCGACCTTGCCGTCTTTGAGCACCAGGAAGCCGTCCGTGTAGGTCTCGTCGAGCAGGCCAACGAGCGTCGTCGGACGGCCCTTGCTGTCTTCCACCGGCAGCGCGTCGAGATCGGTCTCTGCGCGCTCAAGACGATGGCGATGGCCATTACCGCGCCAGACCTCGATGGTCGGCAGGAATTCGCGGATGTGTTGGAAGGCCCAGCGATTCCATGGCGGCCGGTCCCAATCGAGCTTCGGCAGCGCCATCTGCGGCGGTGAGCCCTGCATGATCGGTGGCCGCGGATCGCTGTTGCGATAGGAGTCCATGAAAGCCATTCCAAAGGAAAAGCCCGGCGGCCTATGCCGCCGGGTCTGTCAGACTGCGGTTATTTCTGCAGTTCGGTCCAGATCTTGGTGTAGATGTCCTGAATCTCAGGCGCGCACATCTTCTGGAATTCGCCCTGTGCCTTCGCAGCCTCCGGAATGACGACTTCCGGCGCATCCTTCATATCGGCCGGCATGTATTTGTCCGAGCCGGTAATGGCGTTTGCGTAACGGTGGAAGGCCGAGAGGCCGGCCGCGTTTTCCGGATCCATGATGAAGTTCTGGAACAGCTTGGCGTTCTCGACATTCTTGGCTTCCTTGAGAACGACGACGTTATCGCTCCACAGGCCGTAGCCTTCCTTCGGATAATTGTAGTGGATGGCCGGATTGGCCAACCGCTGGCGTAGCGCCGAGCCGTTCCAGTCGCTGGTCGCCTTGAAGTCGCCGGCGCCCATCTTTTCGATGGTGTTGTATTCCATGGCGATCCAGTTTGGCTTGGCCGCGACAAGCGTGTCGCGCACCTTCTTCAGCACCGTCTTGTCGTCGGTGCACTGCTGGCCGCCGACATATTTGATCGCCGCGAAGATAACGTCATTCATCTCGGGAACGACATTGGTCTTGCCCTTCAGCTCGTCCGGCGTGTTGAAGATGATGCCCCAGCTGTCGGCTGGTCCCTTGTAGGCATCGGTGTTGACGACGACGCCGACGGTGCCCAGCGCCCACGGCACGGAATATTTGCGGCCGGGGTCGAAGTCTGGATTGGCCCATTCCGGCGCCACGTTCTTGAAGTTCTCCATCTTGCCCGGATCGGTCTCCTGCACGAGGCCCTCCTTGATCCAGATCGGCACGTAGGTTTGCGACGGAACGGCGATGTCGAAGCCGGTGCCGCCCTGGCGTACCTTGGCGAGCGCCGTATCGTTGGAATCGTAATCGGTGATGGTCACCTTGACGTTGTATTTGGCTTCGAACTTTTTGATCACGTCGGGGCTGGTATAGTTGCCCCAATTGTAGATGTTCAGCTCGCCATCGGCGCTGGCCAGGCTCGTCGTTGCGAGCAGCGCCAACCCCATGGCGGCTGTCGTTGTTTTCCAGTTCATGGTTTTAGCTCCCATTTGTCGGTTCAGTCTCTTTTCCTGCTGACGAAGAAAAACAACGTGACGATCGCGACCGAAAGCAGCAGGAAGGCGGTCGATATCGCGTTGATCTCAGGCGTGATGCCGCGGCGGATCTGGCCGAGCATGTAGGTGGGCAGCGTATCCTGGCCGCCCGATTTGACAAACTCGGTGATGACGACGTCATCGAGCGAGATGACGAATGCCAGCATCAGTCCGGCCAGTATGCCGGGCCACAAAAGCGGCAGCGTGATGCGGCGGAAGGTCTTCCAAGGCGTCGCGTACAGATCGGCGGCCGCGCGCTCCAGCGTCAGGTCCATGTTTTCCAGCCGCGCCCGGATCGGCAGATAGGCGAACGGGATGCAGAACGCCGTGTGCGCGGCGATCAGATAGCCAATGCCGGAATAGCCGGTGAAGATCTTGATGCGCGAGAAGAAGATCAGCAGCGCCACGCCGGTGACGATCTCGGGCACCATCAGCGGCTGGTTGATCGCCGCATATTTGAAGGTGAGGCCCGGATAGGACGCGGTGCGCGTGGTGGCGAGCGCGGCCATGGTGGCAAAGATTGTCGACAGCACCGCAGCGACGGCGCCGATCTGGAACGAGCGTAGCGTCGCGTCGATAACTTGCACGTTCTGCCAAGCCGACTGGAACCAGCGCATCGAAAAGCCGCCCCATTCGGACGTCGAGTTCGCCGCGTTGAAGGCATAGGCGACCAGCACGATGATCGGCAGATAGAGCACGATAAAACAGGTCGCAGCGATCACCGTGAAGCCGGTCTGGTGCTTGATGGAAAAGTTCTTAGCCATGCCGCACCCCCGACTTGCCGGCATTGCGCACATAGGCAAGCAGCGCCACCATGACGATGATCATGACCGTGATCGACAGCGCCGAGCCGAGCGGCCAGTTGCGGCCCTGCCCGAACTGCAATTCGATCAGGTTGGACAGCATCATGTTCTTGCCGCCGCCAAGCACGCTCGGCGTCACATAGGCGCCAAGGGCTGGAATGAAGACCAGGATGGAGCCGGCAATGACGCCGGGTTTGACCAGCGGGAAAATGATCTTCCGCAATACCTTGAATCGGGTCGCGTAGAGGTCGTAGCCCGCCTCGACGAGGCGAAAATCAAGCTTCTCCATGCTGGCATAGATCGGCAGCACCATCAGCGGCAGATAGACATAGGCCATGCCGATCAGAATCGCCGTGTCGGTGAAGAGGATCTGCACCGGCGCCGAGACGATACCAAGCTTGATAAGGATGGTGTTGATGATGCCTTCGTTGCGGATGATCTGCAGCACGGCGAAGGTGCGGATCAGAAGGTTGGTCCAGAACGGAATGGTGATCAGGAACAGCCAGAGATCCCTGGTTTTCTCGCTGCGCGTCGCCATGAAATAGGCGGTTGGAAACCCCAATGCCAAAGTGGCGATCGTCGTTATCACCGCCAGCTTGATCGAGCGCCAGAAGATGGTGACATGCGCTGCCGCAAGCGAAAGCGTATCGTCGAAAATGTCGCGTTCCATGAACACCGACAGCCAGGCATCGGGCGAGAACTGCCACTTCACATCGCCATAGGGGCCAGGCGTCAGGAACGAGTAGATCAGCACGATCAGCAAGGGGCCGGTCGCGGCGAGGAAGATCACCAGCAAGGCTGGCGCTGACAGCAGCCAGCGGTCGCGCACATCGCGTCGCTGCGCTGCCTTGGCGACTTGTTCCGCGGTCGCCATGATCAGTCCTTCAGCACTTGCGCGGCGTCGTTGCCGATCGTGATGCCGATCTGGCCGCCCTGCACGAAGCCGTCACCGGCGCCGCGGCTGTTCTGACGCCGCACGATGAACGGCTCGCCACCGGCAAGGCGCAGATGGAAGTGCGTGTCGGTGCCGAGATAGACGATGTTTTCGACGGTGCCGGACAGCGAAGCGCTCGGGCTGGCCGTGCCCAACTGCGCATGCTCTGGGCGCACGACGATGGTGACCTTGCCGCTGGGGCTGAAGCCTTCCGGCAGCGAGGCTGGGATTTCCACACCAGACGGCAGCTTCACCGTCGCCCGGCCACCAGTCGCGCTAACCACATCCGCCTTGAGGAAGTTCGACTCGCCGATGAAGTCGGCGACGAAACGCTCGGCCGGCCGGTCGTAGATGTCGCGCGGCGAGCCGACCTGCAGGATTTTGCCCGACGACATCACCGCGATGCGATCCGACATGGTCAGCGCTTCCTCCTGGTCGTGGGTGACGAAGATGAAGGTGATGCCCGTCTCGTGCTGCAGCCGCTTCAATTCGATCTGCATTTCCTTGCGCAGCTTGTAGTCCAGGGCCGAGAGCGGTTCGTCGAGCAGGAGCACCTTGGGCTGCGGCGCCAGCGCCCGGGCGAGCGCCACGCGCTGCTGCTGGCCGCCGGAGATCTGGCTGGTGCGGCGGCCCGCCAGCGCCTCCATCTTCACCAGTTTCAGCATCTCGGCGACGCGCGCCTTGATCTCGGCCTTCGGCTTGCCCAGCATTTCCAGGCCAAAGCCGATATTGTCGGCGACCGTCATATGCGGGAACAGCGCGTAGGATTGGAAGACGGTGTTGACCGGTCGCTTGAAGGGCGGCAACGGCGCGATGTCCTGGCCGTAGAGGAGGATTTCGCCGGCGGTTGGAAAGTCGAAGCCGGCAATCAGCCGCAGCAACGTGGTCTTGCCGCAGCCGGATGGTCCCAGCAGTGTAAAAAACTCATTCTCGCGGATAGATACCGAGACCGTATCGAGGGCAGCGACCTGCCCCTCACCCGATCCGAAAATTTTACTGACGTTTACGACTTCAATTGCATTCCGATCCGGTTTTTCCGGCACGATACGCCTCACTGTTGACCCCGCTCTTGCTGGCGGAGTTTTTCCCCTGTTCGATGTGACCACACGGCCGGTAGGTTGGCAAGTCCGGCATTGAATCACAGTTCAGTCGGTCAT
Organism: Mesorhizobium sp. M1252; assembly: GCF_040318265.1. NCBI lineage: Bacteria > Pseudomonadati > Pseudomonadota > Alphaproteobacteria > Hyphomicrobiales > Phyllobacteriaceae > Mesorhizobium > Mesorhizobium sp. M1252. The sequence goes on from NZ_JAMYLX010000004.1 coordinate 348,843, forward strand.
TTCGTCTTGCAAGCGGCAAGCTGTGCAAGCCGCATGCCATTGTCAGGCCTGGTAGGTGACCTTGCCACCGCAGACCGTCGTCACCGGCCGCAGCTTGTGTAGATCGGCCGGCGCCGTCTTCTCGATATCGGCCGACAAAACCACCAGATCCGCCATATAGCGGGGTTTCAGAACGCCTTTGCGATGCTCGGCGAACTCGGCATAGGCGCCCTCGACCGTGTAGGCGGCAATGGCTTCCTGCAGCGAGAAACTCTGGTCAGGATCGCCTTCTGCCCATGGTTTGCGCTGCACTGCCGCCTGAATGCTCAGGATCGGGTCGATCGCCGCCACCGGCCAGTCCGAGGCGAACACGACATGGGCGCCGGCGCTTTTCAGGGTGCGCCAGGCATAGCTCAGCGGCCAGCGGGCCGGTCCGATGCGTGACACCGTCGGCTCCAGTGGAAAATCCATGGCGCCGGGCGGATGCGACGGCTGCATCGAGGCGATGACGCCGAGTTCGGCAAAACGCGGCACGTCGGCTGCTGTGGTGACCTCGATGTGCTCAACCCTGTGCCGGCTGTCGCGCTTGCCATTGAGCTTCTGCGCCGCCTCGTAACCGTCGAGCACTGCGCGCACCGCGCCGTCACCGATCGAGTGCACCGCGATCTGCAGCCCGCGTTTGTCGATAGCCACGGCGAGATCGATAAATTGCTGCGGCGTGAACAGCGGCTCGCCGACCCAGTCGGGACGATCCGCATAGGGTTCGACCATAACAGCGGTCCAGGAATCGAGCACGCCGTCATAGAACACCTTGACCATGCCCGATGACAGCCACTCACTGTGGTAGCGCTCGGCCATGACGGACGCCTTCTCGAGCATGTCGAGCGTCATGAAATTCTTGTAGTGGAACGGGATCTTGACGCGGCAGGGCAATCCCTCCTCGGCCTCGATCTCGGAAAGCAGTTCGAGCTGGTAGAGATTGCCGTCCATGTTCTGGATCGAGGTGATGCCGTGGCGCGCGCACCATGCAAGCCCGCGCCGCATGATGTCACGGTCAGCGGCCCGCTCGGCGGTCGACGGCATTGGGTCGGGCTCACCGCCGGTCGACAGCCCCAGCCGCACCCGGCTTTCGCCGGCAAGGTCGAGCACCGGACCGAAGGCCTCGCCCTCGCGCAATTCGCCCGCGGCCAGGCCGTCGTCACCCATCACGATCTCGTTGCCCGGACCGAGCGTGCGTCCCTTCAGGATGCCGGCCATCTCCAACGCCTTGGTGTTGGCCCACATCGTATGGTGGTCGGGTGCCGCCATGCAGAAGGGGCGGTCGGGCAGGATGGCGTCGAGATGATGGCGTGTCACCCGCTCGTCGCCGAGCACGGTGTAGTCGACGCCCTGTCCCACAAGCATCTTCGCCTCGGGCCACGTCGTGGCGTAGTCGCGGATGGCGCTTTGAAGCGCCTCGAAGCCATGGATACCGCCGAGTTGAAGATGCGCGAGCTCGGCCCCTCCCGAGAACAGATGCATGTGGGCTTCGATGAAACCGGGCAGGACCGAACCGCCCTTGGCGTCGATCACCTCTGTGGTCGTTCCCTTGAGTTTTTCGATGGCGGCGTGGTTGCCGATGGCGATGATGGCGCCGTCCTTGACGGCAATCGCCTCGGCGGCGGGATTGTCATCGTCCATGGTCCGCACGCGACCATTGATGACGATCAGATCAGCATTTTGACCCGCACCCGTGACAGACATCGCGACTCCGCGGTTTTGACGACTGGCTGAGACCGACAACCCTCTTGTCCGACAAGCTGCCACTCCGCTGGAGCGGCGTTATCGGACGAAAACTGATGCCAGTGCGCTCTTTCGAAATTCCCCTTGTGATCTCTCAAAACAGCGTGGATAAAAGAATGCGACTAATTATTCGCGTTTGTCAACGTGCCGAATTTCGAATGTATTGTGGACAACACACCACGCCAATGTTGAGACCGGGACCTGTGTTGAAACCGGCAGGGAACGAAGGCATCAATCCGTGAAGCGCAGTCTCAGCCGCGAAACCAGGATGGCGCTCGAACCGCGCAAGCAGCCGCGGCAGGAACGGTCGAGCAAGGTGGTCGACCGGATACTCGACGCGGCTTTGATCCTGACGCGGGAGCAGGGAACCAAGACGCCGACGACGCTCGCCATTGCCCGGCGCGCGGGCCTGTCGGTCGGTTCGGTCTACCAGTACTTTCCCAACAAGGAAGCCATTCTCCTCGACCTCGCCCGGCGCTGGCTGTCGTCGTTTCCCGAGGTGATCGCCAGGCGCATCGAGGTCACCCCACCGACCAACCGCGACGAGTTTCGGCAGGAGGTGCGCAAGCTCTTCATCGATACCTCCAGAATATATCTCGAAAACGCCACCCTGATGCCGGTGATCGAGGCGATATCCGGCAATGCCGACCTCAGGCCGATCCAGGACGAATATGACGAGCAGATCATCGCGCTTTACGCCGCGTGGCTGCAGCATGTGAACCCGGCCCTTGAAGACAAGATCGCCAGCCGGCTCGGCGTGCTGATGATGGATGTCGGGCACGCCTGCCGGCTTGTGGGGTTGAAGCGGGATCGCAAGACATACGACCTCATCGAGGACGATGTGGAAAGAATGTGGCTCGCTTTGGTCACCCCCTATCTCAACCTTGACTGATTTCGCTATTTCGAGAGGAAATTCATGAAGACTGTCTATTCGCCGCTTCATGCCGGCCATGCCGGCCAGATGGAACTGGTCACGTCGGCAATCGTGCCGGGTTTCGAAAAGCCGTCGCGGGCCGAGTTCATCAAGGCGCGGGTCGAGAGCGAGAAGCTGGGGCCGATCATCGGACCTGTCGAGCACGATCTCACAGCCGCCAAGCGCATCCACAAGGCCGACTATATCGACTTCCTGCCGACCGTCTGGCCGGCGTGGAAGGCCGCCGGCTTCGAGGGCACGGCGATGCCCTTCACCTGGCCGACGCGCGGCCTGCGCGGCGACGTGCCACCCAAGCGCGTCGACGCCTTGCTCGGCTACTATTCCTTCGACGCCGGCGCCACCTTCGTCGAAGGCACATGGACCGCGATCAAATCGTCCTATGACGTGGCGCTGACGGCGGCGGCCTTGGTCAAGGGTGGCGAGCGGTCGGCCTTCGCGCTCTGCCGCCCGCCCGGCCATCACGCCGGTGCCGGGTTCATGGGCGGCTACTGCTACATCAACAATGCCGCGGTCGCCGCGCAGTGGTTCCTCGATCAGGGCGCAAAACGCGTCTCGATCCTCGACGTCGACTATCACCACGGCAATGGCACGCAGGAGATCTTCTATGAACGCGCCGACGTGCAGGTTCTCAACCTGCATGGCGATCCCATGGTGGAGTATCCGTTCTTCCTCGGCCATGCCGATGAACGCGGCGCCAGCGCCGGCGAAGGTTTCAACGTCAATTATCCCATGCCCTTCGGCACCAATTGGGACGCCTGGAACGCCTCGCTGGAGGACGCTTGCGCCAAGCTCGCCGCCTACGCCCCCGATATCGTCATCGTGTCGCTCGGCGTCGACACCTTCGAGAAGGACCCGATCAGCCAGTTCAAGCTGAAAAGCCCGGACTATCCGAAGATCGGCCATCGCATCGCCAAGCTCGGCCTGCCGACGCTGTTCGTGATGGAAGGTGGCTACGCCGTCGAGGAGATCGGCATCAACGCCGTCGGCGTGCTCACCGGCTTCGAGGACAAATAGGAAAGCAATTCCAGGATAAGTGTGAGGCGGTTTTCCGGCCGGAATTGCGCCAAGGAGATATGGGGCGGCTCCGGCCGCCCCGACCATCTAGGCGGCCGCAGCCGGGTTGGGTGCAACCACCGGAACGGCTGGCCTTCGCGACCGGCCGATGCGGTAGACAATCACCGCCGCAATCACGCCTGTCGCCAGGATGGCCACCGCCAGCAACGGCCGGTACCAGAACCAGGCAATCGCAATCGTCACCGTGCCGACTAGGATCGCCAGGACGAAGGCGATAATGCCGGTGCCCATCCGCGCCATGCTGCCGAGGAAGGGTATGACGTCGAGGATCACCCCGATCGGGCTGAGGAACAGCGCAAAGCCTATGGTCAGCAACAGCAAGCCGGCGCCGCGCAGCAGCCAGGTGATCAGCGTGTTGGCGCTGACGGCGTCGGCGAACATCTTTTCGGCCGGGACGTTGCCGGTATCGACCATCAGCAGCGCATCGCCGGCTTGCGTCTGGTAGGGCTCGAAGCGGCTGTCGGCCTGGCGCGCGATGATGCTGATCACGCCCAGCGGCGCCAGTTCGTAGCCGATTCGATAGTCACCCAAAGCGGGCGTCGTGTTGTCATTGCCGAGAAAAATCTTGCCATCGACGATGCTGAGCGGTTTCGTTCCGGTATAGGCAGCCTTTATCGCCGCCGACTGGTCGGCTGAGAGCGAATAGTCCTTGTCACCCTCGATACGGTCCAGCACTGGCGTATCGAGATCGAAGGCGACAAGCTTGCCCTCAGGAATCTGGAAGGTCCGGCCGTGGATTTCCATCGGCGGATTCTGGTGGCCGTCCGGCTTCTTGAAGTCCGACGAGTCGATCTGGCTGTCGTCCCACACCTTGGAATAGCTGTAGGTGGTCACCGTCTCTTCGCCACCGCCGAGCTTCTTCGTCGTCTCCGACTTGGACTCTTCCTTCCACTGATACATCTCGACGCTCCGCGACAGCCGCAGCCCTTGCGCCGCAATGCCGAAATCCGGATCCGCCAGGCCGCTGTCCGCCGTTACCGGTCCGCTGACATGAACCAGCTTGCCGTCATTGGCGGTATCGACGCTGTCGGCGCCGACCGAAACCACCGCTCCAGAACCTTCGGCCAGCGAGCGCGCCGTCTGCACGGCGCGGCCTTCGTTCCAGAACAGCCCGATCACCATCAGCACGATCAGCATAAGGCCGAAGATGACCCCGCCGACCGCACGCTTGATCCGCCCGAACCACGAGACGGATGTGACTTCCCGAAATGAATCGCTCATCGTTTCCCCCGAAACAAAGTTGCCCAAGATTTAAACGCGGCCGGCGGCCGCGTCGTATCGATCAGTCGGCGTGGATCTGCGCGCCGCAGTCCCTACCGCCTGTACAGGAATGCACCGCGCGCGTCGTGCCGCCATCGCCAACCCGCCATGGCGATGCGGACAGCGGCGCCTGGCGATTGCCCCCGAGAAGATCGAGCGCCCGCATCGCCGTCTCTTCACCAGCCTCGTCACGCTTGACGATCTCGACGTCCTTGAGGCCGATCGCGGCAAGCTGCGGCATCACCACATCGGGGTCGCCCGCCACCACGATCAGCGACGGATCGAGCGACGCCAGGGCCAGCGCCTGTTTCTGAACCGCATCGAGCGTCAGCTTTGTGCGCGCCGCCATGCGGGTTTGCTGGTCCTCCAGCGTCGATCCGCTGCCGACCGCGCCAATCAGCGAGGAGAACAGACCAGCCGACGTCTCGGCCGGTCCAGCCAGCGCCCGGCGATAGACAGTCACCGTGCGGTCGACCTCGTCCTGCGCCACCGGCAAGGTGGTCAGGCCGGCAAATCCTTTCAGGATTTCGGTAATCGCCGGCCCGGTGTTGGCGCGCTCGACGGTGGTTGCCACGACCAATCCCGAGCCGGCCTTCATCGGGCTCATCAGATAGCTCGACACGCCATAGGAGTAGCCCTTCTCCTCGCGGATCACCGAATTCAGCCGGCTGGAGAAATCGGCGCCAAGCAGGTTGGAGACCGCGGTCGATTCAGCGCGCTCGCTCTCGTCGGTGCCGGGCGCCGGCCGCGCCACGAACAGCGCCGACTGGCTGGCGCCGGGTTCGGGCACCAGCAGCACTTTCTGTCCCCCGTTGAAATGCGCCGCCGGCGACGGCTCGACGGCATAGCCGGCGGTGTCGCTTGTCCACGCGCCAAATGCTTTTTCAAGGCTGGCGGCGACGGTCGCGACCGGCATCGGGCCGACGCTGTAGAAGGTCACCGCCTTCGGCGTGAACTCCGCCTTGAATGCGTCCCTCGCCTCGTCGAGCGAGATCGAGGCCAGCGCCTTTGCCGACCAGTCCACCGCTGCCTTGCCCGGCACCTGCGGGATCAGCGTCGCCTTTGCCATGCGGCCGGCAACGCCGGGCAGATCCGCCTCGCGGCCGTTTAGCCAGTCGACTGTCTGCGCCATCAGCACCGTCCATTCGGTCTTGTCGAAACGAGGCTTCAGCACCGCGTCGGCGAGCAGGCCAATACCCTGGTCGAGCTTTTCCGGCGGCACGCCAAGCGTCATCATCGTGGTCAGCGTTCCGGCCTGGTGGCCGACGCCGGCGCCGATGTCGCTGGCCACCTTGGCGAAATCAGCCGAGCCGCGATCGGCGGCCCCGCGTGTCGCCATGCTTGCTGCAAGCTCCAGCAATCCCTCCTTGCCTTCCGGCACGCTGTTCCAGCCGCCGGCGGCACTGGCCGCGACATACACCATCGGCGCTTCCGGCATTGTGTAGTGGACGAGTTTGATGCCATTCGAGAGCGTCGCCGTTTCCATGGCGGGCAGTGTTGCCGAAGGCGCTTGCCCGGCCGCATGCTTCGGAATGTCGATCGCCGGTCGCTCCGGCGCGGTGAACGGCTGCGGTGTGCCGGACGAGCCGATCAGTGCATCGGGATAGCCGCCGCGCGGGCCGGGCTTCAGCATCAGCACGCTGGCATCTTCCGGTTTCAACAGCCGCTTCATCGTTGCCTCGACATCCGCCACGCTGGCGTCCTTCACCCGCGGGTCGTCGACCAGCGCGCTCTGCGCATCGCCGAGCACGTCGGCATTGTAGGAGACGACGCCGGCGCGATCCTTCAGTGCTTCGCTGCCGAGCCGCGCTGCCTGCAAGATGCCGGTGCGCGCACGCTCGACATCGACCGGATCGAGCGGGGTCTTCAGGAAATCCGCGAACGCCGTTTTCATCGCGCTTTCAAGCGCTTCCGGCGCCACACCTTCGGCGGCACCCGCCTCGAAGGTAAAGCGGCCACCGAGCAGACCGCCGGTCCAGCTCGCGCTGGCATAGGTGGCAATGCCCAACTGCGAAACCAGCCGGTTGCGCAAAAAACCATATTCGCCGTTGCCGAGCAGTTCGGCGGCAATGCTGAGCGCACCATTGTCGGGCGACTGCGCCACCGGGCCACTGAAGCCGACCACGACGATGGGGCTTGGCACACGATCCTCGAGCACCAGCTTGAGCCGGGCCTGCGTCGGTGCCGGCACGGCGGGCCGCGCCACATCGGCGCCGCGCGCCACGCGGCCGAACGTGTCGGCAATCAGCGCCTTGGTGTCGTCGATCTCCAAGTCGCCGACCAGCACCAGCACCGCATTGTTGGGCAGATAGTAGCTGTTGAAGAAACCCCTGACATCGTCGAGCGTCGCCGCATCGAGATCGGCGACCGAGCCGATAACCATGCGGCTATAGGGATGCGGCTTCGGGAACAGCCCGGACCAGAAAGCTTCCCAGCCGGATGCGCCGGCCTTGTCGAGCACGTTCTGGCGCATCTCGTTCTTGACCACCGAGCGCTGCAGATCGAGCTTGGCCTGAGTCACCGAGCGGCCGAGATTGGCCATGCGGTCTGCCTCAAGCGACAAGATCATCGGCAGTGACGACGACAGCCCGTCGACATAATAAACCGTGCCGTCCTCGGTGGTCCAGGCATTGATCTCGTTGCCGAGCGCGGCGTGCGCGCCGAACACGTTCGGCCAGGCCGGCGTGCCGGAAAACATCAGATGTTCGAACAGATGCGCAAAGCCCGAGCGTCCCGCGGGTTCATTCATCGACCCGACGCGGTAGCGCAGGTTCATCACCACCTTCGGCACGCGATGGTCGGGCACCAGCACCACCTGCAGCCCGTTGTCGAGCGCATAGGTAACGGTCGGCTCAGCCTTGGCGGGCGCTGCCATGCCGGCAAGAACCGCAAGCACCACCGTGAACGCCAGGAAAACCTGCTTCATCATGACCCCCGATGCCGATGGCCGCGAGCAAGCGCCGCCAAATCCGCCGTATGACCGAAGGGATGCCCACCCCTCACGGCTGCCGAGACCCTATCGGAATCGATCGGCCCTCGATACGGCAGTATCGCAACACCCTCTGGCTTTTTCGTGTCGGCGTTTCAGGCCTTTTGCGGCGGAAAAGGCCGCGAAAGCCGCCCCTGAGTCGCTTGAGTCCAATAATATTGATTTTGTCAAATCGCGTTTGATGTCGGATTCATCTGCGGGTAGATTAGACCCGAATCAGCCGGTCCTTGGGGGGCGCGGCGACCACCCAAAGTCTCAAGTTCCGGCCAATGACCGGCACCAGACGCGGACGGCTTCGCGTTCCCTGAATGGATTCGGCGATCAGCGCGACCGCCGCGCCGTGTGAGTGCTTCGTAAACGTGATGCGTCTTCAAGTTCGGCCGCTGCCAACCCCAGCGTCCGGGCTCAAGAAAAGACTCCGGCCATGACATACAACCAAAGCATCCAATGAGCAGTTCCGCCGCGCTTTTCCAATCCGATACGTTAGGCTCGCGTCTCGAATCGCGCGGCGATCTCACCTCCTTTTTCATGCAGCTTGCCGCCGAGATCGGCGCCGACAGCTACATGCTCGTCGCCATCGTCCACGACCAGGATCGCAACGACGCCCGCATCGTCTCATCCAACTGGATCTTCGACGCCATTGAACTGATCGGCAAGCGGCTGATCGCCGGCCTTGCCCAGGGACCGCTGACCGTTGCACCTGGCATCCGCCCGAGGCCACTGGTCGCCGCCGCGGCGCCCGACGCCGGCGGACTGCTCACCGGCGAAGAGGCGCGCCTGCTCGACGTGCTTGGCCATGCCGAAGTCTATTCACTGCGGCTCAATGTCGGTCGCCAGCGGCTGTTTGCGCTTTTCTCGGCGGCCGAGGCCGGCAGTATCGACCAGCCGGCGCTGATGAAGGCTCAGTTGAAGTGCTGCTACGCGCTGTCCGCCATCCCGCAATTGATCGCCGCCGCCGCCATGCAGGACCCGCTGTCCGACCGTGAGCGCGAATGCCTGTTCTGGGTGTCTGAAGGCAAGACCACCGATGAGGTCGCGGTGATCCTCGGGGTCTCGTCCAACACCGTCAACAGCTACATCACCCACGCCATCCAGAAATTCGCGGCCTCGAACCGCGCGATGGCCATCGCCACGGCGATCAGGAGCGGCATCATTTGAAACACGCTGACATCAAGGCGGCGGCCGAAGCCCTTTTCAACGAGCAGCGAAATCCGTTCGGCGCCTTCTCCATCGGTTCCGAGACGCACCATGCCGTTACCATCCCGGACGCGGTGCGCCGCTGCCGCTGGATCGCCGTCGACATCAACGCGTCGGCGTTTGGCCTCTATTTCGTCAGCCCCTCGCCGGAACGGGCGCGCCTGGTGCCGAGCTTCGATTCCGACTATCCAGCCACTGCTGTTGCGACCAAATTCATCGCCGGCGCCAATGGCGAGGAGATGGTTCGCCACAGCGGCGCCTCGACAGCGCCGCGCTGGTGGGCCGATGACGGCATCGCCGGCTCGGACGCCGTCTTCAAGAACCTCGCCTGGGCGGAGCGGACGGCGCCGCTGGCGCCGGGCACCAACGGCATTGCCTTTCCCGTCCATGCCGATCGCGGCCATTGCGGGCTGGTGGTGTTCCTCGGCTCGACGATCGCTTTGCCGGAGGACACGCTCTACGAAATCCACGCCCGCTGTTTTTCGCTGTTCGCCGCCGTCGCCCGAATTCGTCCGAACGATGCCGGCCGGATGCGGTCGATCTCCAAGCGTGAACTGGAGTGCCTGAAGCTGACCGCCAACGGCAACACCAGCGAAGAGATCGCCAGGCTGCTGAAGCTGTCGGTCCACACCGCCAACCAGTATCTCACCCAGTCGACGCAGAAGCTCAACGCGGTCAACCGCAACCAGGCGGTGGCCAAGGCGCTGCGGCTGGGGCTGATCGAGTAGTCAGCGTCGAGCGATTCGGCTTGCGAAAGAAAATCAGCGATAGGCGAGCGGCTCGGTCCTGCGGATTCGCGCCTCTTCGATCACCGTCTCCAGCAAAGCGGTGTTGTGCTCGGGGTCCTCCCCGGGCTTTTCAAACGACACATAGTTGACCGCGACCGAAGACCTCTCCTGGCTCAGCGTCAGCTGGAAATAGACGGTGACGCCCGGCGGCCGAAGCTCGAGATCGAGCACGATGCGCGGGCTGCCGCTCCAGTCGACATGTGCCTCTCCGCCATGGCCGAGCCTGAGCGTGCCTGGCAGGAAAAAAAGCTCCACAGCCGAATCCACCAGATCCGACAGGCAAGCGAAATGCTCGAGCCGGATGAAGGCGATGTAGTCGGCGACGTCGATCAGCCGCAACTCGTCGACCACCTGCTCGATGGCCTTGGCGACGATGAGTTCGCGGGATTTTGCGTGCGGTTGGCGGTTCATGAAATTTGTCTCCGCTCAGCCTTTTTGGAGTAGACGATCCGCACCAGTTCGGCGACGGCCTGGTAGAATTGCGACGGGATCACGCTATCAACCGAAACTTGCTTGTACATGGAGCGGGCGAGCGCCACGTCCTCGAAAATCGGGATGTTGTGCTCCTTGGCAATCTCGCGAATCTTGAGCGCCACAAGGTCCTGGCCCTTGGCCAGCACCAGGGGCGCTGAATCCTCGTCGCGAACATATCTGAGCGCGATGGAAAAGTGCGTCGGATTGGCGATGATCAGCGTCGCGCGAGGCACGGCCGTCATCATCCGCTTGCGCGCCCGGTCGCGCGCCAGCGAGCGCAGCCGCGACTTGATGATCGGGTCGCCCTCGGACTGCTTGAACTCGTCCTTGACCTCCTGCTTGGTCATCCGCAGATCCTGCTTCCAGTGGAAGCGCGACCAGACGACGTCGATCGCCGCGATCAGCCCCATGACGAAGACGATCGCCACCAATATGTCGACGGTGATGCTTTTGATGACGAGGCCGAAAGCGACGGGGTTGGTGATCATGCCGGCCAGGAGCTGGCGGTAGTCCTGCGATAGCGTGAAGTAGAGCACGATGCTGGCGAAGCCGAGCTTGCCCAGCGATTTCAGGAACTCGACCCAGCCCTGAATGCCGAACATCCTGGTCCAGCCTTTGGCTATCGAGATGCGCGACAGTTGCGGCCGGATCCGCTCGCCGACGACTTGCGGCATGTTCTGCAGCACCGAGGCGCCGATGCCGGCCACCACCAGCAGCACAAGCAGGCTGACGACGGCGTTGCCTATTTCCATCATCACGGTCTTGTAGAGCGCGATGACGTCGGTTTCGGTGTCCATCGGCCACGCCTCGGGCTTCTCAAGGAACATCGACAGGAACATGCCGAGATTGACGACCGCGTCCTTGGCATAGAAGACGGTGAACACCAGTATAGCGATGAAGGACGCCAGAAGTGCGGCCTCCCTGGAATGGGGCAGCTTGCCCTGTTCGATGGTGTCGCGGATCTTCTTTTCGGTCGCGTCTTCGGTTTTGGAGTCTTTGTCCGCCGCTTCAGCCATTCAGCGCTCGGCGTTAAGCCGCTTCGCTCTGCTGCGATGAGGGCAGTTCGAAAGCCCCCTCGCGCGAAAGCCGGATTGTCGCCACCGCGATGTTCTTGCGCGCCGTCATGATGTCGGCAAGCTGAATGCCTTCCGAGCCCTGTCCGAGCTCGGACTCGATCATGCGCCGCGACCGTGCGCCGATCGCCGACAGCACCGACTCCGTCAATGCGGGCGCCGCACCGCGCAGCGCCAGCGTGATCAGTTCGGTCGACAGCCCGTCGAACAGAAGTACCCTCGCCTTCTGCGTCAAAAGCGGCAGATCGTCGAAGGCAAACAACCTGGAGCGGACACCGCCGAGGTCCGGCGTGCCGGCCTCTTCCAGATCCTGCATGACCTCTTCCAACTGAGGCTTGTCCATCTCGTTGAGCATACTGGCGACGCGCGCCTGTCCCGCCGAGATATCCTTGGTCGCGGTCTGCGCCAGCACGCTGGCGCGCAGCTGGTTCTCGATGATCCTGGTGGCCGCGTCCGGAATGGTCGCCATCGTCACCATGCGCTTGATGATCTCGCTGCGCATCGGCTTTTCCATGGTCAGCAAAATGTTGGCGGCGGCTTGCGGCGCAAGCTTCGACAGCACCATGGCCGCGGTCTGGGGATGCTCGGCGGCAAGGAATGTGCCCAGACGCGTCGGTTCGAGCTTTTCCAGCTCCGGCCAGATCGGCGGTGGCCCTTCCGGCGCAACCTCGAAGCGCTTGTCGCCCATGATGGCGCTCATCTCTTCGGGCGACAGCGATTCATTGAGGATCGTGTCCATCCGGTCGGCGGAATCGAGCAGGCCCGCACCTTCGGTGAACTCGGCCTCGAATTCGGCGACGATGCGTTCGAGGTCGCTTTGCGGAATGATGCGCAGCAGCCGCGCCCCTTCGATCAGTGCCTTCAGTTCTTCTTGCTTGAAGAATTTCAGCAGCCGGCTGGCCGAAGGCTTGCCCATCGCCACCAGGATGGCGGCGGCCTTTTGCGGGCGCGTGAGCGTCACCGGCGTCGTCATGGCATAAGCTCCGATCGCTGCTGAGACCGCATGTCGTCTAATCCTCAGGCGCTCTTGGCGGCAGCGATGATTTCGGTCAACCTGATGCCAAAGCGCGACGGATCGCTTTCCAGCACGGTGATTTCGCCGCGCGCGATCTTGCGGCCGTTGACCACGACATCGACCGGTTCGCCGATGCGCCGGTTGAGCGCCACCGTCGAGCCCTTCTGCAGCGCCATCAGGTCCGACACCGGCATTTCCGTACTGCCGAGGATGATCTGCACATCGACCGGGATGCTCATGATGATGTTCGAATTGGCGCCGGACGTGGCAGCCCGCAAGGCGGCGTCGGGGCGCTTTTCCTCCTCCTGGAGGACACCGCGCAATTCCTCGATGGCGCGGTCGAGCTGTTCGTCCGGCTGGTCGATATTGGCTTCCACCTTGGTCTTGGCCATCAGTCGTCTCCAAATGCTTGAGCTTGCCCGGCGTCAGCCCGGCATGAGCCCGTCGATAAAATCCTGACCGGCATCGTAAGGATGCCTGATCCGGACGGTGTAGTTCTGCCCGAGTTTGCCGAACTCGCAGACAAACAGCGTCTTGTCGCGCGCGCTCAGCTTGGCGTGCGACTGCGCGGTTTCCTCGAACTCGATGACCTGGCCCGGCTCGAAACCGGCGAGATCGCCGAGCGTCAGGCGGGCCAGCGGCATGGTCGCTTCGAGCGTCACCGTCGAGCGCATGACCTCTTCGGAAAAACGTGCCCGCCAGTCGGAGGTCGTGCCTTCGCTGTCGTGGACATCGGCGATACCGCGTGTGGCCAGCAGGATGCGCTGCGGGATCATCACCGTGACCGTTCCGCTGTCGGTCGGCGTCGAGATGCCGAAGACGATGCGCACCGCCGCGCCATCGCGCAGCACGCGGCGCTTGGCTTCGCTGCCCGAAAGCGCCCGCGGCACCGGCAGCCGCAGCTCGAGCGAGCGCCGGCCTGATCCGTTCAACGCCTGCGCAACTTCCTGGAAGACCGTGGTCGCAACATCGGTCTCGATCTGCGACAGAGCGCGCTCGATCGGCGAAACCGGCTGATCCGGATCGCCGCCGAACAGCGCGCACACCATCACGGCGATGGCCGGCGCATCTGCCACCAGCGTCATCGCATCCGAAGACGTCGGCGATGCTATGATGGCCATGGCAAAGGCATCGCCGGCATTCGTGCGGGCATCGGGAACACGGCTGATCTCGACCGCGCGCAGGTCGACGGTGACCGGTGCGCCGAGTTCGCCGGCCAGGCTCTTCTGCAGCAGCGGCAGGGCGCGCTCGCCCATCGAGCGCCCGGTGCCGATGACATGAGCGGCCTCACCGCTGTCACCGACCAGACGCTCAATGATCAGCGAGCGGGCTTGCGAGGGGCTGCCAGGACTTGTCATGACGGCGTGCGGTCCTGTCTGTCGTCATGCATGGCTCAAGCCGCTTTCTTCTCGGCGGAAGCTGTGTTCATCGTGCTTTGCTCGACGGCATCGATCGTCGGCCGCTCATAGGACGAGATGGTCTTGCGACCGAACTCGATGGCCACCTGCGGCAGGGCGCCGTTCATGTAGGCAAGCAGCGTCTGCTTGACGATGATATAGAGGCGGTTCTTCTTCTCGCGCACCGTCTTGATCTTGGTGGCGACCGGCCCGACCACCGCATAGGACAGGAAGATGCCGAGGAAGGTTCCGACAAGGGCAGCGCCGATCAGGCCGCCGAGGATTTCGGGCGACTGGTCGAGCGCGCCCATCGCCTTGACCACGCCGAGCACGGCGGCGACGATGCCGAGCGCCGGCAGACCATCGCCCACCGCCACAAGCGCGTGGTAAGCCTTCATCTTGTCGGACTTGATGGTCTGGATTTCCTCGTCCATCAGCGCCTCGATCTCATGCGAGCGGGCATTGCCGATGATGATGATGCGGCAGTAGTCGCAGATGAAATTCGTCAGATCGTGATTCTTGAGCACGGTCGGGAATGCCTGGAAGATCGCCGATTCCTCCGGATTGTCGATATGTGCCTCGACCTCGCTGCGCGACTTCGAGCGCAGTTCGCGCATCAGGCTGTGCAGCACGCCCAACGTCTCCAGATAGTCGCGCTCCCTCGGCACCGCCTGCTTGAACGCTTCGAGGATACCCCTGCCGGTGTCCTTGACCGTCTTCATCGGGTTGGCGACGAGAAAGGTTCCAAGTGCGGCGCCACAGATGACCACCGCTTCCCAAGGCTGCATCAGCACATGCAGATGGCCGCCCATCGCCATGAAGCCGCCGAGAACACAGCCGAGCGTCACCACAAGTCCGATCAGAATGCCCACGCCAGATCCTTCCGCATCACGTCAGGCCTAACCGATAGCCCCCGTGCCTTGTGTGAGGCTTGAATCATGCAAGGTGAGGCGATTCAGCCTCGCGCAAGCAAGTCCGCATAGTCTTGCTTTTGAAGCTGCGACCGGAGGCATGTCGTGTTGAGCACTTTTACCAGCTACCAGCTCATCGCCAGGGACATCCCCAAGGCGATCGACCGCATCGAGGCGGAGCCGATCACCAAGCGCGACACCGACTACTATCTCGCCAACATCGGCAGCGTGAAATCGATCGACGATTTCGTCAAGAAAGACCGGCTGTTCAAATATGCCATGAAAGCCTTCGGTCTCGGCGACATGGCTTACGCCAAGGCCTTCATGGTCAAAGCGCTGAAGGAAGGGGTGTCGGATTCCGACAGCTTCGCCAACAAACTGAGCGACAAGCGTTATGCCGAGTTCGTGTCGGCCTTCAATTTCGCCGCACTTGGCGCTAATGCCACGAGCTACAATTCGGCACAGCAGGGCGTGACCAACAATTATGGTCTCCAGGTCTCGGTCGGCCCTTCGCAGAACGGCTTCACCTACTACAAGGGCGAAACCTCGTACTACCTGAGCAACATTTCCAACGTAAAATCGATCGACGACCTGATGGGCAACGATCGCCTGCTCACCTATGCGATGGCCGCCTTCGGCCTCGACGCCGACGCCGAGCCGGCTGCGACCGTGCGGGCCATGCTGGAAGGCGGCGTCACCGACCCGAACAGCCCCGCAAACACGTCGACAAACAAGGGCTATGCGGCTTTCGTCGCGGCTTTCGACTTTGCCCAATATGGCGCCCAGGCTACGGCGCGCGACGCCGTCCAGCAGGCGGTCCCAAAAGCTGTGGTCGGCGGGACCGGGCTGCTGCTGGTCAAGCCGACCGCGCAATACATCAAGGGCGAGGCCGACTACTACGCGGCAAACATCTCCAAGGTGAAGTCCATCGAAGACCTGCTGAAGGACAAGCGCTTGCTGACCTTCGCCATGGCAGCCTATGGGCTGGATGCATCGACCCAGACGACGAAGCAGATCCGCACCATGGTCAATGGCGGCGTCACCGATCCGTTGAGCCCCGCCAATTTGTTGACCGACAAAAGCTACGCCAACTTCGTCACGGCCTTCAATTTCGCCCAGTATGGTGATCAGACGACCACCCGCGACGCCGTGCTGAAGACGACGCTGAAGCTGTACACGACCGAGTCCAGCCTTGGATTGATCAAGCCGAATGCGGACGCTGTCCAGGCCGAGACCAGCTATTACCTCGCCAACATCACCAAGGTGAAATCCGTCGACGATCTGATGGCCGACAGCCGCCTCTACAACTATGCGCTGTCCGCAAGCGGGCTCGATCCGGCGACCACCAACAAGGATCTCGTCCGTGATGTCCTTGAGGGCGGTGTCCGCGATCCCGCCAGTGTCGCCAACAAGCTCTCCAACAAGGCCTATGCCAGGCTCGCCACCTCGTTGAATTTCGAGGCCTACGGCGAAGCGGCAACGACCCGCAGCCCGTCGCAGCAGCCGGTGGTCGACAAATACATGCGCCAGACCCTGGAAGAAGACGCCGGCAAGACCAATGAGGGCGTGCGGTTGGCGCTCTATTTCGAGCGCAAGGCCTCGACCATCACCAACTGGTACGACGTGCTGGCCGACACGGCCCTGGCCAGCGTGGTACGCACCGCACTCGGCCTGCCTGATTCCTTCGCCGTGGCCGACATCGACAAGCAGGCGCAGGCCTTCGAGGCAAAACTCGACCTCACCGATTTTACCGACCCGACCAAGCTCGAGAAATTCCTCACCCGCTTCACCAGCCTTTGGGAAATCAATCATCCGACCTCGACCGCTCAGACATCGGTCGGTGTGCTGTTTGCGCAGCCGACCACCGTCGGCATCTCGACCGATCTGATGATGGCCATGCAGAAACTGAGATTCTGAGAACACCATGCAGGACAGCCTTTACGTCGCCCTCTCCTCGCAGATCGCGCTTGAGCGCCGTCTCGACACCATCGCCGATAATGTCGCCAACGCCTCGACCATCGGCTTTCGCGCCACCGGCGTGAAGTTCGAGGATGTCGTCTCCGGCACAGGTCCCAAATCCGTGTCCTTCGCGTCCTCCGGCAAGACCTATTTGTCCGGCGCCCATGGCGCGATGACGCAGACCGGCAACCCGTTCGACTTCGCCGTCCAGGGCGATGCCTGGTTCGGCATCGACACTCCGGCCGGCACCGTGATGACGCGCGACGGACGCTTCTCGATGAACGAGAATGGCGAACTGATGTCGCTCGAGGGCCATCCGGTGCTGGATGCCGGCGGCGCGCCGATCCAGCTCGACCCGCGCGACGGTCCGCCCAAGGCGGGCGCCGACGGCTCGCTGCGCCAGGGCGACAAGCTTGTCGGCGCCATCGGCCTGTTCAATTTCGACCCCGGTCCGAACTTCGTCCGCTACGGCAATTCTGGCATCGTGCCCGCGCGTGCGCCCGAGCCGGTCACCGACCGTTCCGATCTTGGCGTCGCGCAAGGCTATGTCGAGGAATCCAACGTCAATCCGGTGCTGGAGATGACGCGCCTGATCATGGTCCAGCGCGCTTTCGAGAACACGGCGGCGCTGATGCGCCAGACCGATGCCTCGACCGATGACGCCATCAAGACGCTCGGCTCCAAGTCGTAGCAGCATGTCGAGCAGCAAATCATCGATACGCGCGCTTGAACGGCAACCCGAGACAGCACCGGAAAACCGGCTAGCTGCGCTGGAGCGTATCTGGCGCCGATTCGATGACACAGAGACGTTGCTGCGGCGCGGCGGCCGTGTTTCAGAGGTTTCACCGACGCATTACAAGGTGCGCGGCCTGTCCGAAGTCGCTAGGCTTGGCGACCTCGTCGAGCAGCGCGGCAATGCCGGAACGCGCCGCGGGGAGATCGTCAGGATCGGCCGCGACGAAGTCGTCATCGCTCCCTTCGAACGCAGCGCCGACGCAGGCATTGGCGACGCCGTGTTTCGCCGCGGCCCGCTGACGGTAACGCCGCATGCCTCGTGGCGCGGGCGTGCCATCGACGCGCTGACTCGCGTCATCGATGGCGGCCCGCCGCTGATCAGGGTCGGCGAGGCAGCAAGCGGCGACGGCACGACGCCCGGCGCGATGGCGCGGCAGCGCGTCGGCACCGCCTTCACGACCGGGGTCAAGGTCATCGACATCTTCACGCCGCTCTGCCTCGGCCAGCGCCTCGGTGTCTTTGCCGGTTCCGGCGTCGGCAAGTCGACGCTGCTCGCCATGCTGGCCGGCGCCGACGCCTTCGACACCGTGGTCGTGGCGCTGATCGGCGAGCGCAGCCGCGAGGTACGCGAATTCCTCGAAGACACGATCGGCGCAGAGAGCATGGCCAAGACGGTCGCCGTCGTCGCCACCAGCGACGAGAGCGCCATGATGCGCCGGCGCGCGCCGGATACCGCCATGCGCGTTGCCGAACATTTTCGCGACCAGGGCCATCGCGTGCTGCTGGTGCTGGATTCGATTACCCGCTTTGCCCATGCGCTGCGCGAGGTGGCGACCGGCACCGGCGAGCCGCCGGTCGCCCGCGGCTATCCCGCTTCGGTTTTCACCGACTTGCCCAAGCTGCTCGAACGCGCTGGCCCGGGCGCTGAAGGCCCCGGTATCAAAGGACAGGGATCGATCACTGCCATCATCTCGGTGCTGGTCGACGGCGACGACCACAACGACCCGGTCGCCGATTCGGTACGCGGCATCCTCGACGGCCATGTCGTGCTCGACCGCGCCATTGCCGAACAGGGCCGCTACCCCCCGGTCAATCCGCTGTCGTCGATCTCGCGCCTCGCCGACAAGGCATGGAGCCCCGAGCAACGCATGCTGGTGACCAGGCTGAAATCGATGATCTCGCGCTTCGAGGACACCCGCGACATCCGCCTGCTCGGTGCCTATCAGGGCGGCGCCGATGCCGAGCTCGATATTGCCGTGCGCCAGGTGCCGCTGATCTACGAGGCGCTGACGCAGTCGCCCAGGGATCGCGCCTCGAGCGACGCATTCTCCGACCTCGCCCGTCATCTGAAAGGCAAGCAAAGTGTCGATGCAGGAGACTGAGCTTCAGTACACCGAGCGGCTTTTGCGCGAGATGATCGCAGAGGCCAGTGCCGCCGAGGAAGCCCGGGCCAACGAAGCGAGAGCTGTCAGGGCAAAGGCCGATCTCGACAAGGCCGCCAAGGCTGAGGCCATTCTGGCCAGGGCCGCCAGGCCATTCTTGCCCAGGGTAGCCAGCGTAGTCGAGTCCACTGTGCCTCGCTTGGCCGAGCCTGCCTTGCCCAGCGTCGTCAAGCCTGAATTGCCAAGGACCCCTCGCGCCGGCCCCAAAGAAGCGATCGAGACCAGTCGTGACTCGCTTCTCGACGGGCTGTTCCCGGTCACCGAATGGCCGCAGCCGCCAAGGCCGCAATATCCCAGGCTCGACAAGAAATCCGACCGCCGCAGCGATATCGTCTTTGCCGCGCTCGGCATCACGCTTGGCCTGATCTGCGCGCTGTTTCCCTGGTATATCTTCTTCAATCAGGACCAGTTCGGCGTGCAGGCGATCAAGTTCGGCGGCAGCGGCACCAATGCAGGGCGGGTCAGCGGCGGCTCGCAGATGGAGAACAGCGGTCAGCCGCTGACGGCAAACGATGTTCCCGATGTCGACCTGTTCGCCACCGGCACGCTGCAGGACCCCGAGGACAAGACCCGGCCTCCCGGCGTCGACGAGCAGCCCTTCCCGGCGGATCCCAAATTTCGCATGGTTCATGTCGCCAATGGCCGCGCCATGATCGAGGACGATGCCGGCCTGTGGATTGTCCAGCGCGGCTCGAAGCTGCCCGACTCCAGCGTCGTCTCGTCGATCGAGCAACGCGGCGGCAAGTGGGTCATGGTCACCAGCACCGACCAGGTGATCGAACTCTCCAAATAGCGGCACACCGGCTTACGCCTGGCCCGCGCAAGGTCCGCGCAAGACTGGCAGCCTAGTCTTGTACGTACCAGCCTGGAGATCCCCATGGAGCCCATCAACCTTTTCGATCTCGCCGCCAAGCAGTCGCAATGGCTGTCGGTGCGCCAGTCCGCAATTGCCGGCAACATCGCCAACGTCAACACGCCCGGCTACACCGCCGGCGATGTCGAGCCGTTCGAGAAGGTGCTCGACCGCACGGCAGTGTCGCTGACCGCCACCCAGGCAGGCCACCTCGGCACTGCCGCCACTAATGCCGGCTTCACGGTCAAGCCAGAAGAGACGACCGGCGCCATCATGCCCTCGAAGAACACGGTGGTGGTCGAGAACGAACTGATGAAGGCCGGCGAGGTCCGCCGCTCCTTCGAGCTCAACACCGCGATCGTCAAGGCCTTCCATTCGATGATGATGATGGCGGTGAAGAGCTGACAATGGACGCCTTGACCTCAGCCCTCAAGATCGCCGCGTCCGGCCTCAGCGCCCAGTCTGACCGTTTGCGCGTCGTTTCGGAAAATCTCGCCAACGCGCAGTCGACCGGCAACACCCCGGGCGCTGACCCCTATCGCCGCAAGACCATCAGTTTCGTCTCGGAACTCGACCGTGCCTCGGGTGGCACGACAGTTGAGGTCAACTCCATCGACCGCGACCCCAGCGACTTTCCCGTCGAATTCCAGCCCGGCAACGAGGCCGCCGACGACAAGGGCTACGTCAAGATGCCCAATGTAAACGTGCTGGTCGAGATGGCCGACATGAGCGAGGCCAACCGCTCCTACGAAGCCAACCTTCAGGTCATCAAGCAGGCGCGTGATCTGATCTCCATGACCATCGACCTGATGAGGAACCAGTAATGATCAGCGGCATTGGCGGTATCGGATCGCTTCCCCTCAAGCCGGAGATCGGTGGCGCCGATACCACGACCGACCTGTTCCAGGGCACCAGGGCGCCGATGGCCGGCAGCGAAATCGGCACCACCTTCGCCGAAGCGCTGAGCCAGGCTGCTTCAAAGACCGTCAACACCTTGCAGAATGCCGAGCAGGTGTCGATCCAGGCGCTGAGGGGCGACGCCGACACCCGCCAGGTCGTCGACGCCGTCATGAGCGCCCAGCAGGCCCTGCAGACCACGATCGCCATTCGCGACAAGGTCGTCTCCGCCTATCTCGAAATCAGCCGTATGGGCATCTGAGGAGAACTTGCCGTGAAAGCACTCGCCATCGCAGCGACCGGCATGAATGCCCAGCAGACAAATCTGGAAGTCATCGCCAACAACATCGCCAACATCAACACCACCGGCTACAAGCGCGCGCGCGCCGAATTCTCCGACCTGCTCTACCAGGTCGACCGCACGCAGGGCGTGCCCAACCGCTCCAATTCATCGCTTGTGCCGGAAGGCGTGTCGATCGGCCTCGGCGTCAAGACGACGGCGGTGCGCAACGTCCATACGCAGGGCGAACTGACCTCGACCGGCAACAGTTTCGACATGGCGCTGACGGGCCGCGGCTGGTTCCAGATCGAGGGCGGCGACGGCGGCACGCTCTACAGCCGCGCCGGCGCCTTCAACACCAACGCCACCGGCCAGCTGGTGACCGTCGACGGCGCCAATGTCATCCCGGCCATCACCGTGCCGACCGATGCCATCGAAGTTGTCGTCAACAAGACCGGCCAGGTCTTTGCCCGCATCGACGGCCAGACCGACCTCCAGCTGCTGGGCCAGCTGCAGCTCGCCAACTTTGCCAATGAAGCCGGCCTGGCGCCGCTCGGCGACAATCTGTTCCAGGAGACGCCGGCCTCCGGCCCGGCCAATGTCGGCGTGCCCGGCGATCCCGGCTTCGCCTCGGTCGAGCAGGGTTATCTCGAGGCCTCCAACGTCGATCCGGTCAAGGAAATCACCGAGCTGATCTCGGCGCAGCGCGCCTATGAGATGAACTCCAAGGTCATCCAGGCCGCCGACGACATGGCCTCGGTCGTGTCCAAGAACATCAGGTAAGGTTTGATGGTCTCTCCGGCCTCCCGCTCCGCGCTTTGCCGCACCGCGCTGATGCTCGCGCTGGTAGCCGGCGGTGTCCCGGCGTTTGCGCAGGAAGCGGCAAATCAGGAGACCACCACCCAGGTCGCAAGCAGTCAGGCAACCGGCGAGATCGTGCTGATCCCCAACCGGGTCATCTATCCCGGCGAGATGATCGACACCGGCGCGCTGAAACCGGTGACGCTGCTCCCCGGCAAGCACAGGCCAGATGCGGTCGCCACGCGGGCCATGGAACTCCAGGGCAAGGTCGCCAAGCGCACGCTGCTGCCCGGCCGCTATATCCCGGTCGCCGCCATCCGCGACGCCTGGCTGGTCGAACAGGGCGCCGACGTGCAGGTCTATTTCATCGCCGGCGACCTCACCATTTCGGCCACGGCGGTGTCGCTGCAGCCGGGTGCCGCCGGCGATTTGATAAAGGTCCGCAACACCGACAGCGGCAAGATCTTTTCCGGCACGGTGATGGCTGACGGCACCATCCGGGTCAGCGCGTCATGAGACGCGGAGCTGCCCTTCTGCTCGCGGCCGTTGTCGGCCTGCAGCCGGCGCTGGCCGACGGTCTTACGCCGAAGCAAAAGCGCGATCTTGCCGGCCAGAATGGCGGCGCCTTTGTCGATCCCGAATACGATCCGGCCACCAACCGCATGTTCAGGGTCTCCAACGGCCCAAGCTCTCTGCCACCCGGCCAGGTCGCATCGCGCATCAAGGACATTGCGCAGCTGCAGGCTTCGCGCGACAACCAGCTCGTCGGCTACGGCCTCGTCATCGGCCTCGCCGGATCGGGCGACAGCCTGCGCAATTCGCCCTTCACCGAACAGTCGATCCGCGCCATGCTCGAAAATCTCGGCATCGCCACCGAAGGCGGCAGCGCGCGGGCCAAGAACGTCGCCGCCGTCATCGTCACCGCCAACATGCCGCCTTACGTGCAGTCGGGCGCCCGCATCGACATCGACGTCTCCTCCATGGGCGACGCCACATCGCTTGCCGGCGGCACGCTGATAATGACGCCACTGAAGGCGGCCGATGGCGAGATCTATGCTGTCGGGCAAGGCTCGGTCATCGTTTCCGGCTTCACTGCCCAAGGCGATGCCGAAAAGCTGACGCAGGGCGTGCCGACGGCCGGCCGCGTGCCCAACGGCGCCATCGTCGAGCGCACTGTGCGCGCCGAATTCGAGGACCAGGCGCTGCTCACCTTGCAATTGCGCAACCCCGATTTCTCCACTGCCGTCCGCATCGCCGACGCCATCAACGGCTACACCTCGCAACGCTTCGGCATGCGCGTGGCGGCGGAGCGCGATGCACGCACCGTGCAGATCAGGCGGCCGAAGAATGTTTCGGCGGCGCGCTTCTACGCCGAGATCGAGAATTTGGTGGTCGAGACAGACACGCCGGCACGCGTCGTCATAGACGAACGCACCGGCACCATCGTCATCGGCAACGAGGTCAAGATCTCGCGGGTGGCGATCAGCCACGGCACGCTCACCGTGCGGATCACCGAGCAGCCGAAGATCGTCCAGCCCGAACCGTTCTCCAAGGGCGTGACAGCGGAGGAACCGTTCACCACCATCGACGCCACGCGGCCTGACGCCCGCGTCAATGTGCTCGACGGACCGAACCTCGAAACGCTGGTGTCGGGCCTCAACCGTCTCGGCGTCAAGCCGGACGGCATCATTGCCATTTTGCAAGGCATCAAGTCGGCCGGCGCTTTGCAGGCCGATCTGGTTCTCCAATAGGCCATGCCGATGATCGATTTCTTTTCCCAAAAGCAGCACCGCCGCAGCGCAGCCTTGGCAGCTTGCGTCATCGCCGCCACCGTCCTTGCCGGCGGCACTGTCCGCGCGGAAGAAGCGGTGCGGCAGGTTCTGCCTGGCGGGCAACAGCCGGCGGCAGTGCAGCAGCTGGTCCGCGAGAAGGTGCCCGATGAAAGCGAGATCCAGCGCTTCTGCTCCAACATCGCCGACGCCGCCCGCGACCGCCGTTACGCGCTGCAGGCCGAAGAGCTGAAGCAGCTGCAGGCCGGCATCGACCTGCGCATGAAGGCGCTGGACGACAAGCGCGCCGAATACGAGCAATGGCTGAAACGGCGTGAAGTCTTCCTGGCCCGCGCCGAGGATGGCGTCGTCAAGATCTATGCCGGCATGAAACCGGATGCCGCGGCCGAGCGCCTGGCCATGGTCAACGCCGATCTCGCCGCCGCCATCCTGATGAAACTCGATTCGCGCAAGGCCGGCGTCATTCTCAACGAGATGGACCAGAAGGCAGCGGCCACACTCACCGGCATCATGGCCAGCGCGGCCCGAAGGGTAGATCCGTCATGAAGTCGCATATTCTCGCCCTGGTCGCCACGGCTTCACTTGCCGGCTGCGCCTCCGACCCCAGGGAGATCGGCAGGGAGCCGGCGCTGTCGCCGGTCGGCACCGGCATTACCGGCAGCGTCAATGCGCCCTACTCCTATCCCGAAACGCCAGCCGCGCCGGTGAAGAAATTCTCGCTGTGGGACGACCGCCAGAGCCGGCTGTTCACCGACCCGCGCGCGCTGCGCGACGGCGACATCCTGACCGTCAGGATCAAGCTCAACGACAAGGCCAACTTCAAGAACCAGAACGATCGCAGCCGCACCGCCGGGCGCAAGCTCGGCTATGACGTCAACCTCGGATGGGAAGGTGCCACCACCAGCGGCAAGGGCGACGCGGGGCTGAGCTCCACCACCGAAACCAATGCGGACGGCGAAATCAAGCGCTCGGAGAACCTCGAGCTCAACGTCGCCGCCGTCGTCACCGAAGTCCTGCCCAACGGCAATCTGATGATCCGGGGCTCA
This sequence comes from Mesorhizobium sp. M1252, assembly GCF_040318265.1. NCBI lineage: Bacteria > Pseudomonadati > Pseudomonadota > Alphaproteobacteria > Hyphomicrobiales > Phyllobacteriaceae > Mesorhizobium > Mesorhizobium sp. M1252. Next base: position 373,519 of record NZ_JAMYLX010000004.1, read on the forward strand.
CAGGAGGTGCGCGTCAATTACGAGCTCAGAGTGCTGACCATCGCCGGCATGGTGCGTCCATCCGATATCGGCGCTGAAAACACCATCTCTTATGAACGCATCGCCGAGGCGCGCATCTCCTATGGCGGCCGCGGCCGCGTCAGCGAAATCCAGCAGCCCGCTTACGGTCAGCAGATCCTCGACCAAGTCCTCCCCTTTTAGGACTGGAGAACGGCGCCGTGGCAAATGTCGAACAGGTTCAGCAAAAAAAGGGCCCGTCGCTTGTCATCCAGCTTGCGATGCTGCTGGCGGTGACGGGCGCCGCGATCGGCATGGGCTGGATGTCCGGCGGCTATCTGAAGGGCGTCGGGGGACCGGTGCCTGTGCCCGCCGCACCGGAGAACCAGTCCAATGCCGAGCAACCGAGCAAGGCGGCCGAACATGCTCCCGGCACCGGGCCGACGCTTGTCCAGCTGGCGCCGATCACCACCAATCTGGCTTCGCCTGCTGACACCTGGATAAGGCTGGAAGCGTCGGTGGTCTACGATGCGCCGCAGCCGCCGGAACTTACCGAAAGCATTCACCAGGACCTGCTTGCCATGGTCCGCACCCTGAAGATGCATCAGATCGAAGGCGCCAGCGGCTACCAGCATTTGAAAGCCGACCTCGAGGAGCGCGCCGCAATCCGCAGCGGTGGCCATGCCAAACAGGTTCTGATCAGGACATTGCTGCTCGAATGAGAAAACTCGTCCTCGCCGCCGCGATCGTCGTCGCCGCCACCTCTGTCGCCGCCGCCCAGCAGCTCGATCTCGGCGGCATCGGCAAGGCCGACGGCGCCACCGTCGGCTATATCATCCAGATGTTCGGTCTGATCACCGTGCTGTCGGTGGCGCCGGGCCTGTTGATCATGGTGACGAGCTTCACCCGCTTCGTCATCGCCTTCTCGATCCTGCGCGCCGGCATCGGCCTGCAGTCGACGCCGGCCAATCTGATCCTGATCTCGCTGTCGCTGTTCATGACCTTCTACGTCATGGCGCCGACCTTCGACCAGGCCTGGAACACCGGCGTCAAGCCGCTGATGGACAACCAGATCAGCCAGACCGAGGCGTTCGAAAAGATTTCGGACCCGTTCCGCACCTTCATGCTGCACAATGTCCGCGACAAGGACTTCGACCTGTTCGCCGATCTCGCCCGCGAACGCGGCCAGGTCGTTGCCAGGGACACCGTCGACCTGCGCATCCTGGTGCCGGCCTTCATGATCTCCGAAATCCGCCGCGGCTTCGAGATCGGCTTCCTGATCGTGCTGCCGTTCCTCGTCATCGACCTGATCGTCGCCACCATCACCATGGCCATGGGCATGATGATGCTGCCGCCGACCGTCGTTTCGCTGCCCTTCAAGATCCTGTTCTTCGTCCTCATCGACGGCTGGAACCTGCTTGTCGGCAGCCTGGTGCGCTCCTTCACCTGACCGTCCGCGCGCCCTTGGCGCCTTGCTAAAATTTTATGCAATATATTTCCGGTTAACCGTCCCGTTTAGCCCTTTGGTAGGGACTTGCCCGCATATTGCTCGCAGATGGCGGGTGATCGGGTCTCACGATCATTGGCATGATGCCGCTCCGTCATACCGGAAAAGCCGGTATGTCAAAAACACCCTGTAAAAATCAAGGTACGAGTAGCCATGTCCAGTATCATGACGAACGCCTCGGCGCTGACCGCGCTGCAGAGCCTGAACAACACCAACAAATCCCTCGAGCAGACGCAGGCCCGCATCTCGACCGGCTACCGCGTTGCCACCGCTTCCGACAACGCCGCTTACTGGTCGATCGCGACCTCGATGAAGTCCGACAACAAGGCCAACTCGGCCGTGCAGGACGCCCTCGGCCTCGGCGCCGGCAAGGTTGACACCGCCTACACCGCCATCAACGACGTCAAGGACCAGGTCGACCTGATCAAGACCAAGCTGGTCACTGCCCGCAGCGCCTCGAAGGAAGACCAGCAGAAGATCGCGACCGAAATCAACGCCATCCAGGCGCAGATCAAGTCCTCGGTCGCCAACGCCAACTTCGCCGGCTCGAACCTGCTGCAGAACGACGCTGCCGCTGCGTCCGACCTGAAGATCGTTGCCGCTTACAACCGTACCGGCGCGACCGTCACCATAGACACCATCGACGTCAAGGCTGCCGATACGCAGGTTCTCGATGTCGCCGGCACGGGCGGCATCGTCGGTGGCCTGCTCGCCGCGGCCTTCTTCGACCCCAGCACCACGGCGGTTACCCCCGCCGCCATCGACACCGCGCTCGGCACTGTTGAAACGGCGCTTGCCAAGCTGTCCACCGGCGCTGCCTCGCTCGGCGCTGCCAAGTCGCGCATCGACACCCAGAAGAGCTTCCTGTCGAACCTGTCGGACTCGATCGACAAGGGCGTCGGCGCTCTGGTCGACGCAGACATGAACAAGGAATCGACCCGTCTGCAGGCCCTCCAGGTCCAGCAGCAGCTCGGCATCCAGGCGCTGTCGATCGCCAACGGCAACTCGCAGTCGATCCTGTCGCTCTTCCGCGGCTGATCTCTCGACTTTACGACTGTCACCATCCGTCGGGCCGCGCCAACAGCGCGGCCCGATTTCTTTTTGCGGCTGTTGATTTTCTTCCTAAATGGCGGCCGATTTTTGCTTCTGGCCAGCGCCCTGAATGGCTTGGTTTAACAGGCCATTAACCATATCCCGGTAGTCATGGTTAACCATTCCATGGCGGGCAGACCATACGGTCGATGGGCTTATGCCTACCCCCTTGATGAAGTTGATCCGGCGTGTGCGGGACACGCCAGTGTTTGAAAAGGGGTAAATATCTTGGCTAGCATCATGACGAACGCTTCGGCTCTGACCGCGCTGCAGAGCCTGAACAACACCAACAAGCAGCTTGAAACCACTCAGTCGCGCATTTCGACCGGCTACCGCGTCGCCACCGCCAGCGACAACGCCGCCTACTGGTCGATCGCCACCACGATGAAGTCCGACAACAAGGCGCTTTCGGCCGTTCAGGACGCGCTTGGCCTCGGCGCCGGCAAGGTCGACACCGCCTACACCGCCATCACCGACATCAAGGACCAGGTCGACCTGATCAAGGCCAAGCTGGTCACTGCGCGCAGCGCCAGCAAGGACGACCAGCAGAAGATCGCGACCGAAATTAAGGCCATCCAGGACCAGATCAAGTCGTCGGTCACCAACGCCTCCTATGCCGGCTCGAACCTGCTGCAGAACGACGCTGCCGCGACCTCCGACCTGAAGATCGTCGCGTCCTATAACCGCACCGGCACGACCGTCGCCATCGACACCATCGACGTCAAGGCGGCCGACACGCAGGTTCTCGATCTTCCTGGCACTGGCGGCATCGTCGGCGCTCTGCTGGCGACGACCTTCTTCGATCCCAGCACCACCCAGGTCCTCCCGGCGGCCATCGACACCGCACTCGGCGCTGTTGAAACGGCGCTTGCCAAGCTGTCCACGGGTGCCGCCTATCTCGGCGCCGCCAAGTCGCGCATCGACACCCAGAAGAGCTTCCTGTCGAACCTCTCGGACTCCATCGACAAGGGCGTCGGCGCGCTGGTCGATGCCGACATGAACAAGGAATCGACGCGGCTGCAGGCCCTCCAGGTCCAGCAGCAGCTCGGCATCCAGTCGCTGTCGATCGCCAACGGCAACTCGCAGTCGATCCTGGCGCTGTTCAAGCAGTAAGCCTGACCCGGCTTTCTCCTTCTTGAATTGAAGGGCCGCGCCGACAGCGCGGCCCTTTCGCTTTGTGGCTGTGTTTTGACGCATGTCGTTGACCCGAAACCGCTGCACTTCCGGGCGACATGCTCTATCATCTTCGCACAAGCTTCGCGGTCTAGTGTTCCCACGGAATATCATGCTGGGAGCGCTTGAATCGTGCCGCAACAGATCCAGAGCATCATCTCGAATCTCAGGGCATTTGGCGTCAGGCGCCTTGCCATGCTGGCCGGCATTGCCGCATTGGTGATGGCCGTCATCGGCATCGGCTCGGTCTATCTCAACCGCCCGGCCTATGAGACGCTCTATGTCGGGCTCGATCGCTCCGACGTGAACCAGATCGGCCTGGTGCTCGGCGAAGCCGGCATCGGCTTCGACGTCGGCTCCGACGGCACCTCCGTGCTGGTGCCGGCCGGCACCACCGCGCAGGCGCGCATGCTGCTCGCCGAAAAGGGCCTGCCGACCAGCGCCAATGCCGGCTACGAACTGTTCGACAATGTCGGCTCGCTCGGGCTGACCTCCTTCATGCAGCAGATCACCCGCGTGCGCGCCCTGGAAGGCGAGATCGCCCGCACCATCCAGTCGATATCCGGCATCAAGGCCGCCCGCGTTCACATCGTCATGTCCGAGCGCGCCAATTTCCGCCGCGACGAACAGCAGCCCTCCGCCTCGGTGGTCATCCGCTATTCCGGCATCGACGCTGAAAAGAGCGCCATGTCGATCCGCCATCTCGTCGCCGCCGCCGTGCCGGGCCTGTCGGCCGACAAGGTTACCGTGCTCGATTCCAACGGCAACCTTCTCGCCGCCGGCGACGATCCCTCCAACACAAGTGCTGCCCGCACGCTCGGCGTGGAGCAGACCGTCGAGGCGCAGATCGGCGACAACATCCGCCGCGCGCTGACGCCTTATCTCGGCCCCGACAATTTCCGCGCCAGCGTCAAGGCCGATGTCAACACCGACACCCGCCAGACCGAAGAGACGATCTTCGATCCGGAGTCGCGCGTCGAGCGTTCGGTGCAGTCGGTGCGCGCCAACGAAAACAGCAACCAGAGGCAGGCCTCGACCCCGGCCACCGTCGAGCAGAACCTGCCCGAGACCCAGGCGACCAGCACCGATGGTCCGCAGACGTCATCGGCGAACGACCGCAAGGAGGAGATCACCAATTACGAGATCAACTCCAAGAAGATCGCCACAGTCTCGAACGGCTATTCCGTCACCAAGATGTCGATCGCCGTCGTCGTCAATCAGCAGCGGCTGATGACCATCCTCGGCAAGGACGCAACGCCCGAGCAGATCGCCAAGCGCGTTGCCGACATCCAGAAGATGGTGGCTTCGGCCACTGGCTTCGACGACAAGCGTGGAGACATCATCGATGTCTCGGCCGTCGAGTTCATCGACGGGCTCGACGGCGAGGCGGTCGAACAGCCGGGCATAATGGCGTCGATCGGAACCCATGCCGGTACGATGATCAACGCCGGCGCGTTCATCGTCGTGGTGTTCCTGGTCGCCTTCTTCGGCCTGAGGCCAATGGCCACCGCGCTGAGCGCGCGGCCGACGCCGGCACTTGCCGGTCCGAGCTTCGACGACGTCCAGCGTTCACTGCCGACACCCGAAGCCGCCGGCGCCGAACAGGCGCCGGCTGCCTTGCCCGGCAGCCGCCCCGGCCCGACTCCACTCGATGATCTTCGCCAGAAGATCAGGCCGGCGCCACAGGAGCGGCTTGCCCGCATGGTCGACATCAATGAGGAGCGCACCGCGCAGATCCTGCGCAAATGGGCGGCCCAGGAAGCAGCGGTATAGACCATGGCCTCGGCAGCGCTTTTCGACCTTTTGCCGGATTTCGGCGCACGCAGCCAGCGTGCCGGCCAGCCCTCGCTCGCGGCCATGGCCGAGCCAAGGCCGGAGACGTCGGCGCCGCAGGCCGACATCGGCGCGCTGATCGCCGAAGCGGTCATCGATGCCGAAGCCGCCCTTGAAGCCCGCCTTGCCATCGCCCACCAGGCAGCGCTCGAGGCGCAGAGACAGGCCAACGCCGATGAAGCAAAGGCCTTTCTGGAAAGTTTCGGCGGCGATCTCGGCGCGGTCGTCACTGCCCGTATCGAGATCATGGAGGCCAAGGTAAGCGACCTCGTCGGCGCCACCATTGCGCGCATCATTGGCGGCCTTGTCAGCGACGATCTGCAGAAGCGTTCGCTGGAAGCTCTTGCCGGCACGATCCGCGAAGCCGTCGGCGACAGCGAGGCGGTGCGCATCGCCGTGCGCGGACCGCTGTCATTGTTCGAGACGCTGAAGGCTTCGCTCGGCCCACGCGCGGCCAATCTCGATTTCGTCGAGGCGCCCGGCTTCGACCTTACCGTCGCCATTGACGAGGCGGTGTTCGAAACCCGCATTGCCGAATGGTCGGCCGCCTTGTCGGAGGCCCTGTCATGAGCGAGGGCCCTCTTACGAACGAGTGGACGTCATGAGCGTTGTCGAGGCCGCAGACGCCAGGCATGAGATCATCATCGTGCGGCGCAACCACGACGACCACGACGACGCCCACCATGGCGGCGTCTGGAAGATCGCCTTTGCCGATTTCATGACTGCCATGATGTGCTTCTTCCTCGTCATGTGGCTGATCAACGCCGCCAACGAGCAGACCAAGGCAGCCGTCGCCAGCTACTTCAATCCGGTCAAGCTGGTCGATCGCAACGCCAGCCGCAAGGGCCTCGAAGACCTCGGCGATGGCCCGAGCAAGGTCGGGCTGACGGCGGACGACCCGCGGGACAAGACCAGCAAGGCCGGACAGGACGGCGTCGGCGGCGCCGGTACTTCCGACAAGAAGCAATCGAAGGAATCGGCGCCGAAGACCGATCTTTCCGACGAGCATCTGTTTGCCGATCCCTATGCGGTGCTGTCGGAAATCGCCACCGACACCGGCGTCATGCAAAATGTCAGCGAGAAGGGCGATGGCGGCGCGCAGGCGTCCGGCCCGGCTACCGGCGCATCCGGTGGCCAATCCTACCGCGACCCGTTCGCGCCGGATTTCTGGTCGCAGCAGGTGGCTGCACCAGGCGCCGAAGCCACCGCCGAACGCACCAAGATCGAAGGCGATCCGCTGAAGCCGGGTGACAAGGCGGCACAGACGCAAGTGGCGGAGGTGAAGGCCGTGCCGGCCGCGCCGCCAGTGGCCGCGGCGCCGCTCGAGCCGCTGGCGAAATCCGTTTCCGATAAGCCGCTGACCAAGGCTGAAGCCAAAGCAGAGGCCAAGGCTGAAGCAGCGAAGGCCGAAATTGCAAAGGCCGAAGCCGCCGAAGCACAACCCGCACCCAAACCCGAAGCCGCGGAAAAAGCGCCGACGGCCGCCACTGTTAGAGCCGCGGCGCAGGTCAAGCAGGAACTGGCCGAGGCCTTCAAGCCAGGCGACAAATTGCATAATGGCGTCTCCGTCGAAGCCACCGACAAGGGTGTCGTCATTTCGATCACGGACCAGTTCGATTTCGGCATGTTCGAGATCGGATCGGCGGTGCCTAGGCGTGAACTGGTGCTGGCGATGGAAAAGATCGGCCGCATCGTCAACGAGCAGAAAGGCACGATCAGCATCAACGGCCACACCGACGCGCGGCCGTTCCGCAGCGACACTTACGACAATTGGCGGCTGTCCACGGCGCGCGCCCATTCCGCCTATTACATGCTGGTGCGCGGCGGCGTCGACGAGCGCCGCATCACCGAGGTCGCCGGCTTCGCCGATCGCGAGCCGAAAATCGCAGCCGACCCGATGGCGGCCGCGAACCGCCGCATCGAAATCCTGATGGCGACCGACGGATGAGGCGCGCCGCCATCATCGGCCGCGCCGTCGGGCTGCTGCTGCTGAGCGCTGTCCATCCGCCATCGGCCTTCGCCGAGGACGGCTTGCAGCCCTATCAGCTGGTGCGCTCGCTGCAGCTTGTGCAGGACCGCATCGCCGCCGGCGATCACGCCGCGCTGCCGATGCAGGCCAAGCTGCTCGAAATGGCTGACACAAGGCTGCGCGCGGCGGACGCAGATGATTTCAGCGACCCGAAGAATTTTCGCGCCTTGCTGGTCTATGGCATGAGTGGCGGCAACCCCGTCACCGTCGAGGCGGCGGTGTCGCGCGCCAAGACCGACCCGCAAAGCCTGACCATCGCCAAGGGCATTGTCGATTATCTGAACGGCCGGCAGGCGGCTGCGATCGAGGCGCTGAAGCCGATCGATCCGATGACCCTGCCCCCCGATGTCGGTGCCTTTCTGGCGCTGGTCAAGGGCTCGCTTCTCGCCACCGAGCAACCGGTCAGCGCGCTTGCGCTGCTCGACGATGCTCGCCTGCTCAGCCCCGGCACGCTGGTCGAGGAAGCAGCGCTGCGCCGCTCGGTCGGCATCGCCGCCGCGCAAGGCGACGGTGCGCGTTTCGCGCTTGCCTCAACCCAATACGTCGAAGACTACCTCTATTCGCCCTATGCCAGCCAGTTCGCCGACGCCTTCGTCTCCGGCGTCATCACGCTGCACATGGCGATCAGCCAGGACAAGCTCGCCGACATCACCGCAATGATGGATCCAGAACGCGAGAAGGTGATCTATCTGCGCATCGCCCGCCGCGCCGCAATCGACGGCTTTGCCGATCTCTCCGCCTTTGCCTCGGCCAGGGCTGAACGGGGCCGCGACGGCATCCACAATCAGGACGATCCGCGCGCCCAGCTCTATTCCAGCCTGTCCACGGTAACGTCCGGCACCATCGGCGAGGTCCGCGCCAAGCTGGACAAGATCGATCGCAACCAGCTTTCGCAAAGCGACCGCGACCTGCTCGATGCCGCGCAGGCCGTGGCGGGTGAAGTCATCGCCCCGCCGGCGCCGCTGCCTGCCGAAAAGCCCGCACCTGCCGCGGCCAGGCAGGAGCCGGTCAAGACCGCGGCAGTGGAAAGACCCGACGAGCCAGAGCTGCCGCCGGTCGAAGGCGCGATGCCGGAACAGCCAGCCGCCACAACGTCGAGTGAACAGCCCGCAACCGACCAACCGAAGGCGGCAAGTGAGCCGGCCGCGCAGGCACCGAGCACGCCAGAGGCAAAGGCGGCGGAAACGCCTGCAGTCGCCTCGGCCAGCGATGCGGCTCCGGTCGTGCCGGCATCGGTGCCGGCCCCAGCCGCAGTAGAGCCTACCGATCCCACCGACGCCGCCATGGCGAGGACGCGTCGCCAGCTCGATTTGATCGACCAGATGCTTGGAGCAGCCCCGAAATGACCACCAATGTTGGCCAGGCCCTGCCGGCTCCCGCGCACGCCGGATCGAAGCAGTCGGCCTCAAACGCCAAAGGTGGCGACAAAAGCTTCGGCGACATGGTGCGCGGCGACGACGATGCGCCGACACCGATAGGCCAGGGAGCAATTGAGGCCGCGTCGCACGAGCCGCATTGGGCCAAACGCAGCCCTGCCGGTCCCGGCAAAAGCGAAATCCCACACACCCAGTCTGGCAAGACGGTGGCGAAGTCCGCTGCCGGCAAGGCCGCAAAAGAACATGCCGACAGTGGCCCGGACAAACCATCCAACGACGCTGAAGTGGCCGGACGAGACGCGGATGCAGGACCGCTGCAGGATCTTTTGCCATTGGTGCTGGCGCTGCAGGATATCAGGCATTTCTCAACGGTCCGGACAAGCGGGAACGGCATCGCGACGAATGGACAGACTGGGCAACCAGCGCCCGCTGGCGAGGCCATTTCTGCACAGACGTCGCCTCTGAAGAGACACCGCGCAGCTTCCGGCATTGACGACAGACTCGACACGACGACGCGATCCGAACGGGCCAAGACCGGTACCAGCGTATCAGCACGGGATCAGGGGCAAAAGCTGCCCGCGATCGGGCTCCAGTCCGGCAAACTGCCGCACCAGGATGATCCGACGCCTCCTCTACCGGCGGACCAGACGGCAAGCGACGTTTCGGCACCCGAGGCAAAACGGTCCGCGCCGTCGGCGAAGGCCGTCGATGGAGCCCATTCCGCGGCATCGTCCACACCGGGGAAACAGGCGCTATCCGCTGCGCGCGTCGACATTGTCGCCGAGCAGAGTTTCCCGGCCCCGGCGCAAAGCCCGATGAACCAGACGACTTCGGCGCTTCTCGACGCGCTGGCTTCGGACAACGGCCTGCGGCAAGCGGTTTCGACGCCGTCGACGACCGCCCAGACGGCCGGTTCTGTTGCCGTTCCGACACATATATTGAAGATCGAGCTTCACCCGGCAGAGCTCGGCATGGTCACCGCCAGTCTGAGGCTTTCCGGAGAACAACTTTCGATAGAATTGAAGCCCGAAACCCATGAGGCTTACCGCCGTCTCGCCACCGACAGCGACGCCATCGTGAAGTCGTTGCGCGGGCTCGGCTTCGATGTCGACAAGGTCACCATCCTGCAACCCTCGATAGCGATCCACGCAGCGGCCCGCAGCGATGCAGCGAACTCGCAGCCAATGCCGCAAGGCCGCGACCAGTCCGCTTTTCAGCCCGGAAACTCGAGCGGCAACAATACGGGTTCGGGCGGCCACCAGTCGGGAAGAAACCGCAATGACGATGCCCAGGAATTCGGCCGCGCTGGCGCGCCTGCTCGCGAGCGTGCTGGCGACGATATGTTTATCTAGCCTCGCCACCAAGCCGGCCACCGCCGCCACCAACCCTTGCGAGCCCGAGATTTTGCGTGCCGCCGATCGCTATGGCGTGCCGGCCGGCATCCTCTATGCGGTCGGACTGACCGAGACCGGCAAGAAGGGTAGCTTGCAACCTAATGCATTGAATATAGAGGGAAAAGCGGTATTTCCAAGGAGCCGCACCGAGGCCCTGGCCGCCTTCGAAGCAGCCCGGCGTGAGGGCAAGACGCTGATCGACCTCGGCTGCATGCAGATCAACCATCACTATCACGCCGCGCATTTCCGCAGCGTCGACGACATGCTCGACCCGCGCCAGAATGTCGACTATGCCGCGCGCTTCCTGGCCAGCCTGCATGCTCGTCATGTCAGCTGGTCGATGGCCGTCGCCCGCTACCACGCCGGCCCCGACAATGACCCCGCGCAGAAATTCTATGTCTGCCGCGTCATCGCCAATATGGTCGCCACCCGCTTCGGCAAATGGACCCCGAATGCCCGCAACTTTTGCAACCCGTAGGGGAATCAGCTTTTGCGGACGGCTGCAAATCCATGCCCGGCGGGTGACGTTCCAAGTCACCCGTTTCGGCAACCAACGATACAACCTCGTGATTGCGGTTATTTCGAAACTCGAAATAACTCCCAAGAAAATAGCTACAAGAAATGACGGTTGTTCAGGATTCCCTGCACCGGTTACGCCTCTTCCCACGGGGCAGATGATCTGATTCGGAGGCGGGGCCGATGATTGTAATCGTTGACGAGCGAGAGCTCGTAACTGAAGGCTATAATTCACTTTTCGATCGTGAGGGCGTTGCCTGTGCAGGCTTCGCGTCCGGTGAATTCGGCGAGTGGGTGACATCGGCCGCCGACACGGATTTGCGATCAGTCCGAGCCTTCCTCATCGGCGACTGCCGCGAAGGCGCCATCTCGCCACGCCAGATCCGCGACCGCACCGGCGCTCCGGTCATTGCGCTGAGCGAACAGCACTCGCTCGAGAATACGCTGCGGCTGTTCGAGAGCGGTGTCGACGACGTCATCCGCAAGCCGGTCCATATTCGGGAGATCCTGGCCCGCATCACCGCCATCCGCCGCCGCGCCCATGAGGACGTCAGCTACACCGAGATCGGCGCCATGCGCATCTTCATGGATGGCCGCGATCCCGAGATCGATGGCCAGCCGCTGCCTCTGCCGCGCCGCGAACGCCGCATCCTCGAATATCTGGCGAGCAACCGCGGACGCCGCGTCACCAAGACCCAGGTCTTCAACGCCATCTACGGCATCTTCGACGAAGAGGTCGAGGAGAACGTCGTCGAGAGCCACATCTCCAAATTGCGCAAGAAACTGCGCGAAAAGCTTGGTCAGGACCCGATAGATTCCAAGCGCTTCCTCGGCTACCGGCTGGTGTTCTGATGCCGGTCTGCGCCAGCCTCGCGCAAGACAAAAATTATATCCTCGCGACCACAGACATGGGCCCAACGATCTTGGGCATTGAGGAGACGTTTCGATGAGCCTTTACGGAATGATGCGGACCGGCGTTTCCGGCATGAACGCGCAGGCCAACCGCCTTTCGGCGACAGCCGACAACATCGCCAATTCCGACACCACCGGCTACAAGCGATCCTCGGCCGAGTTTTCGACGCTGATCATGCCGCAGGTCGGCGGCGCCTATAATTCCGGCGGAGTCAACACCACCATCCGCTCGGCCATCAGCGCCCAGGGCGTGCTGCAGTACACGACTTCGGTTTCCGACCTTGCGGTGAACGGCAACGGTTTCTTCGTCGTCCAGGACCCCAGCGGGACGCCCTTCCTCACCCGCGCCGGCGCATTCGTTCCCGACGCTCAGGGCAGACTGGTCAACGCCGCCGGCTACCAACTGATGGCCTACAGCTACGCCAACGGCACGCCGGCTGCCACCGCCAACGGTTTCGAAGGACTGGTGCCGGTCCAGATCTCCGACCAAGAAATGACGGCGACGCCCAGCACCACAGGCAATTTCAACGCCAATCTGCCGGCTGGCGCCACGCCGCCCGCCGGTCCGCTGCCTTCCACCAACAGCCCGACCGCCGAATACACGTCGAAATCCTCGATGGTCACCTACGACAATCTCGGCAACAAGAAGCTGCTCGACGTCTATTTCACCAACACCGGCACCGGCGCCTGGTCGGTCTCTGTGTTCGACCAGTCCCAGGCGACGCCGGGCACATCCTTCCCCTATACGGGCGGCGCGCTGGCCACGGCCAACCTGACCTTCGACACCACCACCGGCAAGCTAACCGGCGCGGTCGACAGCATAACGATCCCCGTACCGGGCGGTGCGTCGCTCGACCTCGATTTGTCCAAGCTGACTCAGCTCGGCACCGGCTTCACGGTCTCCGAAGCCAAGGTCAACGGCAACGCGCCCAGCACGATCGAAAAGATCCAGATCGGCGAGGACGGAGTCATTTACGCCCAGTATCAGGACGGCTCGACCAAGCCGCTGTTCAAGATCCCACTGGCCGACGTCCAGAGCGCCGACAACCTCACCGCACTGCCTGGCAATGTCTATGCGCAGTCCACCGACTCCGGCACCGTGCGCATCGGCTTCGCCAATGAAGGCAAGCTCGGCAGCATCATCTCCGGCGCGTTGGAAAATTCCAACGTCGATATCGCCGAGGAATTGACCAACATGATCGCGGCGCAGCGCAGCTACACCGCTAACTCGAAAGTGTTCCAGACCGGTTCCGACCTCATGGATGTCCTTGTCAACCTGAAGAGATAAACGACGGGCGCCAGGGGAATGAACCCAAACCAGAGCAGCGCGGTGCGCGGATTTCGAATTCAAGGCCACACCGGCAAACCGGCCGGGGTGGTCTGGGATTGCAGGTTTCCGAACGCCGACGCCGCCGACAGGGCAGAGACGTCATCCCCTCCCCACTGGCCTCGTGAAAGACCCGCATGTCGCTGACTTCCGCATTGACCATAGCCCAACAGTCGCTTCAGACCACATCGAAGCAGACCAGCGTCCTTTCCCGCAACATTGCCGACGCCAGCAACCCCGACTATGCCCGCCGCACGGCGGTCGTCGTCAGCAGCGCGCCCGGGGCGCGCTCGGTCGAGATCCAGCGCGCCACCAACGCCCTGCTGTTTCGCCAGAACCTTAGCGCGCAATCGGCCTGGAGCGGCCAGAGCACGCTCTACAGCGGCATTGACCGCCTCGCCGTTGCAGTCAACGGCGTCGACAACTCCTCCTCTGCCTCGACCGCGATCGGCAAGCTGCAGAACGCGCTGGAGCTTTACGCCGCTACGCCATCCAACCAGAACCTCGGCTCCAGCGTCATCGACGCGGCCCAGCAGGTGGTGCGCGCTCTGAACGACGGCACCAACGCGATCCAGGATTTCCGCACCCAGGCCGATGGCGAGATATCAACGGCGGTCGACGATCTCAACTCGCTGCTTAGTCAGTTCCAGGACGCCAACAAGGCGGTCATCTCCGCAACCCGTTCGGGTACCGACGCATCCGACGCGCTCGACCAGCGCGACGCTTTGCTGAAGAAGATCGCGGACTATGTGCCGGTGTCGACCTTCACGCGGGGCGACAACGACATGGTCATCACCACCAGGGACGGCACGACGCTGTTCGAGACCATTCCGCGCTCGGTGAGTTTCACCCCGTCGGCGGGCTACACCGCCGGCACACCAGGCAACACCATCTACATCGACAATGTGCCGGTCAGCGCCGGGGCTGGCGGCAACACCAGCGCCGACGGCAAGCTCGCCGGGCTCATCACCTTGCGCGACGGCGTCGCGGCGACGATGCAGAGCCAGCTCGACGAAGTGGCGCGCGGCCTCATCACCGCCTTTGCCGAAACAGCACCTTCGCAGCCCGACCGAACCGGCCTGTTCACCTGGTCGGGTGCGCCCGCCATTCCGGCCGCCGGCACACTGATCGACGGCCTTGCCGGCTCGATCAAGGTCAACGCCGCAATGGACCCGAGCGTCGGCGGCAATCCGGTGCTGCTGCGCGACGGCGGCGCCAATGGTGCGGCCTATATCGCCAACACTGCCGGCAACGCCTCCTATTCGCAGCTCTTGATCGGCTATGGCGACAAGCTCGACAAGCCGATGCCTTTCGACGCTGCGGCCGGCATCACCGTCACGTCCAGCGTGTCCGACTACGCCGCCAATGCCATTGGCTGGTTCGAAGGCCAGCGCCAGCAGGCCTCGAGCAACGCCGACGCCAAGGAAGCGCTGGCATCGCGCACCGCCGAGGCGCTGTCCAACGACACCGGCGTCAATGTCGACCAGGAGATGTCGCTGCTGCTCGACCTCGAACACACCTATCAGGCCTCGGCGCGCATGATGAAAACCGTCGACGACATGCTGTCGGCCCTGCTCGATGCCGTAGGATAAGCCATGAAAGCCACATCCGTCTCATCAGCCGCCCTCTCCAACGCCGCGCGCTATCAGCAGATGCGCATGCAGGCCGAACTGGTCAAAGCCACCAAGGAATCGACGACCGGCACCGTCGCCGATGTCGGTCTGGCGCTCGGCGCGCGCACCTCGCAGGCGGTCACCTTCTCGCGCGACCTCGACCGGTTGAACGTCATCATCGATTCCAATTCGCTGGTCACCGCGCGGCTGTCCTCGACGCAGGCTGCGCTTGGCCAGCTTTCCGACACTGCGCAGAATTTGCTGACCGCGCTGACCGCCGCCGGCAATTCCTCGAGCACCATCACGCAGCAAGCCGGCAAGGCCGCCGTGCAGCAGATGACCTCTATCCTCAACGCCAGCGTCAACGGCGAATATCTGTTTGCCGGCACCAACACCGACGTCAAGCCGATCGACGATTTCACCGCCGCGGGCTCGCCGGCCAAGGCGGCGTTCGACGCTTCCTTCTCGTCGTATTTCGGCTTCACGCAGGCCGATCCGCTCGCTGCCAACATCACCGCCGCCCAGATGGACGGCTTCATCACCAGCAATGTCTTGCCGCAGTTCATGGGCTCCGGCTGGCAGGCCAACTGGTCGAACGCCACCGACCAGCAGATCGTCAGCCGCATTTCGCTGGGCGAAACCACCCAAACCTCGGCCAGCGCCAATGACGACAGCATCCGCAAGCTCGCCATGGCTTCCGCCCTGATCACCGGCCTGCTGTCCGGCAATATCAGCCAGGCGGCGAAGACCACCGTTGTCGGCCGCGCCCAGGCGATGGTCGGCGAGGCGCTGGGCGGGCTAGGGCAACTGCAGGCCGAGACCGGCCTTGCCGAGAAGCGGGTCTCCGACGCCAGCGACCGCATGAAGACGCAGGTCGACCTGTTCGAGCGCCATATCCTTGATCTGGAAGGCGTCGACCCCGCCGAGGCAGCCACCCGCGTCGCGGATCTGACGCAGCATATCGAGACGTCCTTCGCGCTGACCGCGCGCCTGCAGCAGATGAGCCTGCTGAACTACCTGACCTGACAATCTCAACCGCAACGGTAGAGCCAAACGATGTACCAATTCTCCTACGCCGACATCCAGACCGACTCCGTTGCCGATGCGAAAGATCGCGAGCGGCAGCTTTTGACCCGCTCGATCGAAATGCTGGCGGCGGCGGCGGCGGTCGGCCACACCTCGATGGAGGCGGTCGAAGCGCTGCACTTCACCAACCGGGTCTGGACCACCTTCGTCGAGGATCTCGGTTCCAGCGACAATGTCCTGCCCAAGGAACTGCGCGCCAACCTCATCTCCATCGGCCTGTGGCTGCTGCGCGAGGCCGAGGACATCCGCCAGGGCCGCACCGACAATTTCGAAGGGCTGATCGAAGTGTCCCAGATCATCCGGGACGGCATTCAATGACCAACACGCTGAAGATATCGCTGAAGCCGAACGAGAAGATCTACATCAACGGCGCCGTCATCCGCGTCGACCGCAAGGTCACCGTCGAGCTGATGAACGACGTACAGTTCCTGCTCGAGAACCATGTCATCCAGGCCGACGATGCCTTGACGCCGCTCAAGCAGCTCTATTTCATCCTGCAGGTGATGCTGATGAACCCGGCCGGCGCCATCGAGGCGCGCGCCATGTTCCGCCGCTCGCTGCCCTTGCTTTTGGCAAGCTTCGAGGATGAGCAGATCAGTGGCGCGCTGAAGCAGATCGACCGCATGGTCGGCGAAGACCATATCTATGAAGCGCTGAAGGCTATCCGTGCGCTTTATCCGCTCGAACGCCGCGCACTTGGCGGCAATGACGATGTTCAGGGTGCGAAGCGCCCGCTGGCCGTGGGAGCACAATACTGATGAATGTGGACATGACGACGACGATCCCCACGGGCGCCAACCAGGGCACCCAGCAGACGTCGAAGACAGCGGTCGACTACCAGTCGTTCCTGAAGCTGTTGATCGCCGAGATGAAGAACCAGGATCCGACGAAACCGATGGATTCGACGCAGTATGTCGCCCAGCTCGCCACCTTCTCGCAGGTAGAGCAATCGGTGCAGACCAACACCAAGCTCGACCAGATCATGCAGTCCTCGGCGCTGTCGCAGGCCGATGCCTTGATCGGCCGCTCGATCACCTCGGCCGACGGCAAGACGACCGGCGTCGTGGCCTCGGTCAAGCTTGCAAGCAACGGCGTGATCGCCGTGTTGCAGAACGGCACCGAAGTGCCGGTCGGCGCGGGCGTTTCGATAAAGCCGGCCAGCTAGACAGTTCCATAGAGGCGCGCTCACATGAACGAGGCCGACGCACTCGACATCGTCCAGTACGCGGTATGGACGGTGCTTGTTGCTTCCGCGCCGGTGGTGCTGGTCGCCATGGTGGTCGGCATCGGCATTGCCCTGATCCAGGCCCTGACCCAGATCCAGGAAATCACCCTGACCTTCGTGCCCAAGATCGTCGCCATCATGCTGGTCGTGGCGCTGACCGGTCCGTTCATCGGCAGCCAGATCTCGGCCTTCACCAACGTCATTTTCGAGCGCATTGAAAACGGGTTCTAGGCAGCGCTTGCAGGCGGCTGTGTTCCGGCTAGATTGCAGGCCATGACTCAGGCAGAACTCACCGGCAGGCCATGTGCGGAATAGCCGGCGTCTGGCGCAAACGAAACCCGATCGACGCCAACGACCTGTCGGATGTCGCCAGCATGATGCAGGCGTTGGTACATCGCGGCCCCGACGATCATGACAGCTGGCACAACAATCGGCTGGCGCTCGGTCACCGCCGACTTACCATCATCGATCCCTCGCCCGCCGCCCGTGAGCCGATGCTGACTTCTTCCGGCGATGGCGTTCTCGTCTACAATGGCGAGGTCTACAATTACCGCTCGCTGCGCGAAACGCTGCAGGCGCAAGGCGTCGTCTTTCGAACCATCTGCGATGCCGAAGTGGTTCTCGAAGCCTTGCATCACTGGGGCCCCGAAAAAGCCGTGCCGCTGTTCGACGGGATGTTTTCCTTCGCCTATTTCGACGCTCGCAGCAGTGCGCTGTGGCTTGCGCGTGACCGTCTTGGAATCAAGCCGATGTCGGTGGCCGACACGCCGGAGCGAATCCTGTTCGCCTCGGAGGACAAGGCGATCCTCGCCTGCGACGGTTTTCCGCGCGACATCGACAGCCGCGAGATCACCTTGCGGCTTGCCTGGCAGAGCCGCGATTCCAGCTACAGCCTGTTCGACCGCATCGAGCGCCTGCCGCCCGCCGGCCTGTGGAAGATCACCGATGGCGTTATCGAGAAGCGCCGCTTCTGGCATGTGCTGGACGTGCTGGAGACCGCGCGCATTACCGGCGATGCATCCGCTGATGCTGAACACATGGCGACGCTCGAGGCGTTGCTCAAGGACAGCGTCGGACTTCACTGCATCGCCGATACCAGCGTTGCCACCGCCTGCAGCAGCGGTGTCGATTCCGGCCTGATAACGGCGCTGGCAAAGCGGTTCAGGCCGGAAGTCCACGGTTATGTCGTCGACCCGCAGCTCGGCAACAGCGAGGCCGAAGACGCCGAACGCACCGGCCGCCATGTCGGCGTGCCCTTGCGCCGGATGCCGGTCGACAGGAACCGGTTTTTCGAACTTTGGCCAAGGGTAATCTGGCATCTTGAAAGCGATGGCTGGCACGCCAGCCATGTCGCACTGCTGGCGCTTGCCGAACGATGCCGGGCCGATGGCGTCAAGGTGCTGCTCACCGGCGAAGGCGCAGACGAATTGTTTGGCGGCTACCCCTTGCAGGCCTTGAGCATGAAGAAGTGGCGTTCCTGGTCGTGGCCCCGGCGCCTGGTCCATTCGAAGCGCTCGCTCGACCGGAGATTCGAGCAACAGCGTCATGCCCCCTACAAGGTCTCGGCTGGAAGCCACTCACAAATGGATCGCAGCATGGTCCTGCGTGCTTTGTCGCCGGAGCTGAATTTTCTGCAAACCGAGATCTTCGACCGCCTGGAGCCGGTTATGCCGCCCGCGGATCGCGCCTTTCTCGGTAGTTGCCTCTACGACCTCTATTCGCATCTGCAGGACATCCTGCACCGGCACGACCGGCTGAGCATGGCGGCGTCCGTGGAACTGCGGGTCCCGTTCCTGGAAAACCGCCTGATCGACTTCGCCATCCATTTGCCGAGGCGGCAGAAATACCGCGACAAAACAGGAAAATGGCTTTTGCGAAAGGTCGCTGAAAAGCATATTCCGCGCCAGAACGTCCAGGCGCGCAAGATCGGCTTCGAGATGTCGTCGCAATTTTCGGCCGGCACGGAGACTTTGCTACGCGGCGGTTTCCTGCGCGATGCCTTGAAATGGCCCGCCGCGAATTTGGAGGACATGGTCCAGTTGGCGCGGCGCGAGCAACCGTCCAGGCTGCGGCTTGTCGGCATGGAGCTTTTCCTGCGCCTTCACGCCGGCGGCGAGACGACAGGCACGCTGACCGAAGCCTTGCATACCGCTGCCCGGGACAGAAGCTGACTTCGCGCGCGGCCGACAGCCCCGCGCAGTGGACCAATGAGAACATCGCTCTGGGTAGCGGACCATTCCCGGCTGACGTATTTTCGCCTTGCTATCCTGTTGTTGGACCATGATCTTTTTCGAAGACGCGTTCGCCCTTTTGGATGTCGTGCTCTATTTCAAACGGATGCCATGATTGTCGTCCCCGCGGACGAAACCAGCACGTTAAGGTGGGACAGGTCTGATGATCGATGACGAGCCGGACAGCGAACGCGTTTCGGCGCTGGCGCCGTTCCGGCACGGCATCTTCCGCGCCGTCTGGTCGGCCAGCCTGGTGTCGAATTTCGGTGGCCTGATCCAGGGCGTCGGCGCCGCCTGGATGATGACCACCATCGCCACGTCGCCCTATCAGGTGGCGCTGGTCCAGGCCTCGGCCACTCTGCCGATCATGCTGTTTGCACTCGTCGCCGGCGCCATCGCCGACAGCTTCAACCGGCGCAAGGTGATGCTGATCGCCCAAATCTTCATGCTGGTCGTCTCTGCACTTCTAACGCTGTTCACCTGGAACGGCTGGATGACGCCGTGGACGCTGCTTGCCTTCACCTTCCTAATCGACAGCGGCACGGCGCTCAACAACCCGTCCTGGCAGGCATCGGTCGGCGACATGGTGCCGCGCAACAAGCTGCCGGCCGCGGTTGCACTCAATTCACTGGGCTTCAACCTGACACGCAGCGTCGGCCCGGCGATCGGCGGCATCATCGTTGCCGCCGCTGGTGCGGCTGCTGCGTTCGCCGCCAATGCGCTGAGCTATATAGGTCTCATCATCGTGCTCTTCCGCTGGAAGCCGGAGCTGCCGGTCTCGACGCTGCCGCGCGAGACGCTGGGCGCCGCCATGGGCGCCGGCCTGCGCTATGTCGCCATGTCGCCCAACATCGGCAAGGTGCTGGTCAGGGGCTCCGCCTTCGGCTTCAGCGCCGGCGCGGTTTTGGCGCTGCTGCCGCTGGTGGCGCGCGACGTCGTCAAGGGCGATGCCTTGACCTACGGCATCATGCTCGGCGCCTTCGGCATCGGCGCCGTCGGCGGCGCGCTGATAAGCGTGCGTCTCAGACAATTGCTGTCCAGCGAGACGATGGTGCGGATGGCCTTCGCCGGCTTTGCCGTCTGCGCCTTCAATGCCGCCATCAGCCTCAATGCCTGGCAGACTGCGGCGGGTTTGCTCATCGGCGGCGCCTGCTGGGTGATCGCGCTGTCGCATTTCAACGTCACGGTGCAGATGTCGACGCCGCGCTGGGTCGTCGGCCGGGTGCTGTCGGTCTACCAGACGGCGACCTTCGGCGGCATTGCGCTGGGCAGCTGGATCTGGGGCGTCGTTGCCGATGCGCATGGCGCCGAAACCGCGCTGATTGCGGCGGCCATCGCGATGCTTGTTGGCGGCGCCATCGGCCTGTTCCTGCCGCTGCCGCAGCAGACGACTCTCAACCTCGACCCGCTCAACCGCTTCAAGGAGCCGCATCTCGGCCTCGACCTGAAGCCGCGCAGCGGCCCCATCGCCATCATGATAGAGTACATTATCCGCGACGAAGATGTACCCGAATTCCTCGCCACCATGGCCGAGCGCGGGCGCATCCGCCGCCGCGACGGCGCCCGCAACTGGACGCTGGCTCGGGACCTAGAAAATCCCGCAGTCTGGATCGAACACTACCACACGCCGACCTGGCTGGAATACATCCGCCACAACCGGCGCGCCACCCATGCCGACGCCGTCGTCGGCGAGCGGGTGCGGGCGCTGCACAGCGGCGACGAACCGCCGCGCGTGCGCCGCCTGATCGAGCGCCCGACGACCGCCGGCACCGCGCTGGTCTCGCCGAAGGGGCCGATCGATCACTGAGCTCGCCATAGCCGTAGCGCCGGTCAGCCGGCGCTCTGGATCATGTAGAGCTTGCGCGTGGTCTCGCGTATCAGCCACTCGCCCTTCCAGCCCTGCGGCAGGACGAGGAGATCGCCCGGACCGAGTTCCCGCACCTCGCCATCGATGCGGCTCAGTTCCACGCGCCCCGAAATGATGTGGCAGATCTCCGACGAGTCCGAACGATCGGCGGTGAAGCGGCCGGGCGTGCATTCCCAGATGCCGACATCGACAGTCCCGTCAGGCGATTGAAAGAACGAGCGCACGGCCTCGACCTGATCGCCTTCAATCGAGCTTGGCTTAGGAGAGAACGCGCCGATCTCGGCCTTGGCGAGATCGTGGAAGGTCGAAAGATCGATCAAGTCTAGCTCCATGGATAAGAGCAATTCCAGGAAAGGGGTCTGCCCCGGAATTGCGTGAGAACAAATGGCTTTAGTGGCCGGTGATGCTGTCGGCCAACGCGGCCAGCTTCGAGGTGCGCGCAAGCCCTGCCGCCTCGCGGCCATCGGCAATGCGATAAAGCTGGTACATCGAATGCACGCCCAGCCAGCGGAAGGGCTCCGGTTCCCATGGCCTGACCTTGCGGTTGACCCAGGGCAGCTTCGTCAGCTCGGTGTTTGCCCCGAGAACAAGGTCAGCCAGCGTGCGCCCCGAAAGGTTGGAGCTGGACACGCCGAGGCCGACATAGCCGCCGGCCCAGCCGATGCGGGTCGCGGGATCGAGGCCGACCGTGGTGCACCAGTCGCGCGGCACGCCGAGCACGCCGCACCAGGCGTGATCGATGCGGCATCCCTTGGTCTGCGGCAAGAGCGTCGTCAGGATCGTGTGCAGCTGGTCGATCGTGGCCTGCTGCGTCTGGCCGTTGACGTCGGTGCGCGAGCCGTAGCGATAAGGCACGCCGCGTCCGCCCATCGTGATGCGTCCCTCACGCGTGCGCTGGGCATAGCAATAGGCATGCGCCGCATTGCCGAGCAGTTCGTGCCCTTCCCAACCGATGTCGCGCCACAGGTCGGGCGGCAGCGGCTCAGTCACGATCTGCGCGCTGTTGAGCGCCAGCCAGGTCCGCTCCTCGCCGGGGATGCCTGATGTAAAACCCTCGGTCGCGCGGATGATCGTCTCCGCCTGCACCGTACCGCGGTCTGTCGTCACGCTGCCCTTGGCGATGCTTGTCACCGTCGTCTTCTCATAGATCGGCACGCCCAGCCGCTCGACGGCATCGGCAAGCCCACGCACCAGCTTGGCCGGCTGCACCCGCGCCTGGCCATGGACGACGAAGCCGCCCATGACGTTACGGATGTTGATGCGCGTGCGCGTTGAGGCGGCGTCCAGCATCTCGACGCGGTTCGGGTCGACATCCCAGGAACGGATCGTCTCGCATTCTTCGCGCACGCGCTCCAACTGCGCTGCGTTGGTGGCCACCGTCAGATTGTCGACGCGGCGAATGTCGGCGTCGATGCCTTCCTCGGTCGCGACCCGGATCACTTCATCAACGCAGCCTGCCATCGCCGCCTGCATCGCCATCACGCCTTGGCGGCTCGATGTCTTGAGATATTTTTCGCGCGACCAGCTGAAGCCGCCCGACAGCCAGCCGCCATTGCGCCCCGAAGCGCCGAAGCCGGCAATTTCGCGCTCGACGATCACGACGCGCAGCGATGGCTTCGCCTTTTTCAGATAGTAGGCGGTCCACAGGCCGGTATAGCCGGCGCCGACAATGGCGACATCGGCCTCGATGTTTCCAGGCAAGGGCGGGCGCGGAACGGGAACCGCCCCCAGATCCGCATACCAGAACGATATGTCGCCGTTGCGCTTGGCTTGCATGGAATGACTTTCAGATGGGATCAGGCCAGATGGGATCAGGTGAGTGTGGTCTCGGCGCTTGCGTCGTCCGCCAGCAGCTTGGCGTCGCTGCCGTCGAAGCAGAGCTCGACCTTGTCGCCGAGGCCAAAACTCTCGCCGGTCACCGGTGAGCGCACGATCGCGGCCGAGCCGTCGGCGAGCTTAACTTCGTATTTCGATTCCGAGCCGAGATAGATGGCTTCCGCGATCGTCCCCGACAGGCGGTTGGCGCCATTGGCAGCACTTTGGCCGGCTCTTTGGATCGCGAGCTTTTCGGGACGCAGCAGCATCACCGGACTGGCTTCTCCCGACAGCTTACGCGGTACCGTCACCGTCTCGCCGGCGATGCTCAGCGCGGTGCTGTTGCCATCGCTGCGCGCCTTGCCGCGCAGCACGGTGGAATCGCCGATGAAGCGGCCGACGAACAGCGTTGCCGGCTCGTCATAGAGCTGACGGCCGGTGCCGACCTGCTCGATGCGCCCGCGGTTGAACACGGCGATGCGGTCGGACAGCACCAGCGCCTCTTCCTGATCATGCGTGACATAGACGAAGGTGGTGCCGAGCTCGCGGTGGATGCGCTTGATCTCGAGCTGCAGCCATTCGCGCAGCTTCTTGTCGAGCGCGCCGAGCGGCTCGTCCATCAAGAGCAGCGGCGGGTCGAAGACGATGGCGCGTGCCAACGCCACGCGCTGCTGCTGGCCTCCCGACAATTCGCTGGGATAGCGATGCGCAAAATCGCCCATCTTGACCATGTCGAGCGCCCTTGCCACGCGTGTCTGCCGCGTCGCCTGGTCGACGCCGCGCAGCGTCAGCGGATAGGCGACGTTGCGGCCGACGCTCATATGCGGGAACAGCGCGTAGTGCTGGAAGACGACGCCGATGTTGCGCTTGTGCGCCGGCACGCCGACGACGCTCTTTTCCCCAACCAAAAGCTTGCCGCTGGTGACGTCGGTAAAACCGGCGATCACGTTGAGCGTCGTCGTCTTGCCCGAACCACTGGGGCCAAGCAGCGTCATGAACTCGCCGGGCTCGATGCGCAGCGACACGCCGTCCAGCGCCTTGAAGCCGCCATAGGCCTTGCTGATCGCTTCGAGATCGATCGAGGCGCCCTTGCTTGTCGGCTTCGGATTCATTGGCGTCCTTTCCGCTCGCGGCCAAGAAGGAGCATGCCGCCGGCGATCAGGATCGTGGTCGCGAAAAGCAGGATCGTGCCGACGGCCGCCACCGTCGGGTCGGCATCGCGCGTAATCGAGGCGAAGATCTGCACCGGCAATGTCTTGAGATAGGGGTTCGTGATGAACAGCGACACGACAATCTCGTCGAACGAGGTGGCGAAGGCGAACAGCAGGCCCGAGAGCACGCCCGGCGCGATCAGCGGCAGCGTCACCGTGCGAAACGTGGTCAGTGCGCCGGCGCCCAGGCTGGCTGCGGCTGTCTCCAGCCGGCGGTCGAACACTTCGAGACTGGCCGAGACCGCGATCAGCACGAAGGGCAGCGCAAGGATGGTGTGGGCCAGCACGAAGCCGAGCAGCGTCCCGACGAGCTGCGTGTCGAGATAGACGGCATAGATGCCGATCGCCAGCACCACGCCCGGCACCACCATCGGCGTCAGCATCAGCATACGCAAAAGGTTCGCCGGCCGCGCCTTCATGCGGTCGAGGCCGAAGGTGGCAAGCGTGCCGAGCACCGTCGCCAGCACCGCCACGATCGAGGCGACCTTCAGCGAATTCAGGAAGCTGTTCGACCAGTCCGGATTGGTGGCGAAATTCTGGTACCACTGCCAGGAAAAGCCTTGCGGCGGAAACGCCAGCGATTTGTTTTCGTTGAACGACATCGGCACCACGACCAGCGTCGGCGCCACCAGCCATATCGCCACCAGCAGGCAGACGAGCCCGAGAAGAACGCGGGTGAGCGGCTTCATCTCCATCAGCGCCGCCCCGCTTCCCGATGCCTGGACCGCATCACAGGTGCTGCCAGCGCCAGCAGCACGAAGGTGGTGACCAGCAGAACGACGCCCATGGCGCCGCCCCTGCCCCATTGCAGCAGGCTCAGCACCTGCGTCTGCACCAGCGTCGACAGCATGGTCGAGCGCGGGCCGCCGAGCAAAGCCGGCGTGATGTAGAAGCCGAGCGACAGGATGAAGACGATGACCGCGCCGGCATAGACGCCGGGCAGCGACAGCGGCAGATAGACGGTGAAGAACGCGCGCGACGGCCGCGCACCGAGGCTTTGCGCCGCACGCATCAGCCTGAGGTCGATGCCTTGCATCACGGAATAGAGCGGCAGGATCATGAACGGCAACAGCACCTGCGCCATGCCGATGACCACGCCGGTCTGGGTGCGGATCAGCTTGACCGCGCCGAACCCGACCGAGCGCAGCAACGAATTGATGACGCCCGAATCCTGCAGCAGGATCACCCATGACAGCGTTCGCACCACACCACTCACCCAGAACGGGATCAGCACGCAAAGCACAAGCACCAGCCGGACGCGCGGCCCGACCGCGGTCATCAGATAGGCATAGGGATAGGCCGCGATGACGCAGACCAGCGTCACCCAGGCCGAAATGACGAAAGTCCGCTGCAGCACTGTCAGGTTGACCGGCGCGCCGAAGAACCAGGCATAGTTCTGCAGCCCCCACTCAGGTTCCGACAGGCTGCGCAGCACGATGGTGAGCAGCGGATACCCGATCACCGCGACGAGCAGGATGAGCGCCGGCGCCGTGAGCGCGAACGGCCGCCATGCCCGACCCGACCGCGCATGGGCGGCGGGTTGGGCGATGGGTTCGGACGCGCTCACGGCCTGGCTCTCACTTGGCTGTTCAGTTGCCGGCCATCAGCGCCGACCACTTCTCCTGCGCCACCGGGAAGTTCTCGACCCAGAACTTGATGTTCTGCTTGTAACCCTGCTTCTGGCGCTCGGGCGTGTTGGTCAGGAAGGCGGCGACCGACGCATCGACCTTGGGCTGCGCGTCATTGTTGATCGGCGTATAGGAGGTCTGCTGCGCCAGGATCTCCTGCGCCCCCTTGCCGAGATAGGCATTGAGCAGCGCATAAGCCGCATCCGTATCCTTGACGCCGACCGGAATGGTCATCTGGTCCATCACCACCAGCCAGTCCTGCCAGGCCGGCGCATATTTGGCGCCGTTCTTCACCGCCGTCATGGCACGTCCGGTCCACATCATCAGCATGTCGGCTTCGCCAGATTCGGCAAGCTGCTGCGATTCAGCGCCGGTCTTCCAATAGATCGTGTCGGGACCGAGCTTGCGGATGACATCGATGGCCTTGTCGATGTCGGCCACCGTCATCGCCTTCGGGTCGCCGCCAGAGGCCTTCAACGCCTGCTCCAGCAGGCCGCCCGTCGGGTCGCCCGAACCGTCGAGCGCGCGCGTGCCGGGGAATTTTGCCGTGTCGAAGAAATCGGCCCAGTTCTTGGGCGGGTTATCCCCATACTTCTCCTTGTTGTACATCAGCACGACGCCGTAGTTCATGGCCGGCACCGAGCATTCGCCGACCTGGCCCTCGGGCACCTTGGAGACGTCGAGCTTGCTGAAATCAAGCTTCTGGAACAGCTTGCCGCAATAGACGTAAGGCGGCAGGTCGGCGGTGTCGACGACGTCCCAGGTGACGTTGCCGGATTCGACCTGCGCCTGCAGCTTGGCGATCTCTGTCGGCCCGTCATTGAGCAGCGTGGCGCCGGACTTTTCGACGAACTCCTTGAGCGCGGCGGCCTGGCCGTCCTGGTAGATGCCGCCATAAGAGACGAGCGTCAGCGTCTTGCCCTTGAGCGAGCCTTCCTTGACCTCACCCGCGACAGGCTTTTCCTGCGCGAACGCTGCGGTTGCCAGAACGCCGAGCGCCAGCACGGCGCCAAGGCCAAGATGTCTTGTTTTCAGCATGATTATTGTTCTCCCATTTGACCCGCATGGATTGAACCTACCTGGCTGCGAGCGGTTTCCAGGCCCTGTATTGATCGAGTTCGGCGCGCACCGAAGTCGGTGGCGCAATGATCCACATCACCTCGGCTCGGCCACTGCCGATGTTCTCTGAGCGATGTGCTGTCGATGTCGCGTATTCGATGCTGTCGCCCTCTTCCAGCACATGCCTGACATCGCCGAGCGAAACCTCGACGATGCCGCGCAACACGACGAGCATCTCGTGCGCGTCGCCATGGGTGTAGAGCGCTGGGCCGGTCGAGCCGCCGATTTCGAACTCGCCGACATAGACTTCCATGTCGCTTAAAGGGGGACGCGAGAGCAGCATCTTGCGGCAGCCGTCGCTGGGCGGCAGGCTCGGCCGCTCGCTGCGCAGCAAGACCCCGCGCTGCCCGGCGGCACTATCCTCGAACAGCATCGCCACGCTTACACCCAGCGCCGAGGCCATCTGGTTGAGCGAGGCGGTGCTGGCGCCGGTCAGGCCGCGCTCGAGCTGGCTGATGAAGCTGGCGCTGGTCCCGGTCAGCTCGGCGAGTTCGCGCAGCGAAAGCCGCCGGCCGAGACGCAGGCTCTTCAGCCGCTGGCCCAGCATCTGATGGGCATGCGTCGCCGTCGAGGCGACGCCATTCTTGACCGGAGCCTGGTCGGTGCTCATCCCGTCTTTTTCTCCCACTGAACAATTTGTACAGTGACACTGTACACGTGGCAAGCGCCGAGTAGGGACATTTAAGATGCCGGCCGAGGCCTAGTCTTCGCCCGGTCGCGCCGCGCCTTGTCGAGTTCCTCCGCGTAGCGCCGCATCAGATGGCCCTCGGTCAAAAGCCCGACAACGGCCCGGTTGTCGAAATTCTCGACCACCGCCAGTTCCTCGGCGACGGCGCGCTGGATGGTTTCGGCGGTGGACCGGACGTTCATGGTCGGCACCAGCACCGCATGCCGGAATTTGGCCGGCGCCAGCACCGGCGTCTCACCATCGGACGGATCGCTGTGCAGTTCGGCGACGATCAGCACGCCGACATAATGCCGGCTGCTTGCGGCGCCATTCTGGCGCTGAGGCGCAGTCAGGCTTGCCGCCCCGCTTCAATTCCCCGCGAGCGTGTCGAGGTATATGAGCGATCGCTTACGCAATCGACGCAGCTGTGTTATTTTTGGCCGTCTCTATTTCCCTCAAGGAGGAGAAGATGAGTGCGCGGGGATTTTTTTCATTAGCTGTTGGCATGATTTTTTTGAGCTCGTCTGCGGTGAGCAATTCAAGCATGGATATGCCGGTTAGGTCTGTTGTGTCACACCCGATGTCTCTTTTTTTGGCGGGAGGCAATCCGGAAAACCAAAGCCGGCCGGCAAAGGAATTTATCCAGACTGCACAACAAGATGTTTGCTGTCCCGGCGGCTACCCTTGGTATCGCAATTCGACGAACACCTGCTACGGCAGCTATGAAGACTGCCACGATACCGATGGCGGCGGATGGTCCTGCAGACAGGTCAACGCCTGCTAGATTTTCTTGGGCCCACGCCTTCTTGACTGTGCCCGGTCCTCAGATCGGCTTCGGCTCGCCGGCCTCATAGAGCATGAGGTTGCGCTCGCCTATGCCGAGCGATGCCCAGCTCGCCCGCCAATCGGCGATGTGAGGCGAGCGGAAATGCGCGTCGAGCGCGGCCCTGTCGCTCCACACCTCGGTTACATGGATGAGCCCGACGTCGAGCACGTCCTGCGCGTAGGAGTATTCGATGCAGCCGGGCTCCGCACGGCTGCCCAGTATCATGCGCCGCATGGCCGGCCTTGCCTCGTCGAGCAGTTGCGCAGGCAGGCGAATGGTGCCGATGATCACCAGCATGATCTCTCTCCTCAAGGCCTCTGTCGTCCTGGCAAGTAACCAGTCCTCCCACCCTCGCGCAAGCTTGACCGGTTAGGCTCGAAGGGCTGTCGCGTGCTCGGCAGGCTTGTGATTGGGGACGATATGGCCGTCAGCGAAAGCTTAGCGACAGGAACAGTGGCCAAGAACGGCCGCGATGTCTTCTTCGCCATCGGCATCGTCATCATCCTGGCCGTGCTGTTCCTCCCGATCCCGGCCTTCCTCATCGACATCGGCCTCGCCTTCTCGATCGCATTGTCGGTGCTGATCCTGATGGTGGCGCTGTGGATCCAGCGGCCGCTCGATTTCTCGTCCTTCCCGACCGTGCTGCTCATCGCCACCATGTTGCGGCTGTCGCTCAACATCGCCACCACGCGCATGATCCTGTCGCATGGCAATGAGGGCACGCACGCCGCCGGCTATGTCATCGCCGGCTTCTCCAAACTGGTGATGGCCAGCGATTTCGTCATCGGCCTGATCGTCTTCATGATCCTGATCGTAGTCAACTTCATCGTCATCACCAAGGGCGCCACCCGTATTGCCGAAGTCGGCGCCCGCTTTACCCTCGACGCTATCCCCGGCAAGCAGATGTCGATCGACGCCGACCTGTCCGCCGGCATGATCGACGACAAGACAGCGCAACTGCGCCGCAGAGAACTCGAGGAAGAATCGTCCTTCTTCGGCTCGATGGACGGCGCCTCGAAATTCGTGCGCGGCGATGCCATTGCCGGCCTCATCATCACCGCCATCAACATCGTCGGCGGCATCGCCATCGGCTACATCAGGCACGGCATGGGCATGGGCGAAGCCGCCGATGTCTTCATCAAGCTGTCGGTCGGCGACGGCCTGGTCACCCAGATCCCGGCGCTTATCGTTTCGCTCGCCGCCGGCCTGCTGGTGTCCAAGGGCGGCACGCGCGGCTCGACCAACCAGGCGGTGTTCGGCCAGCTCGGCGCGCATCCGCGCGCGCTCTATGTCGCGGCCTCGCTGCTCGTCCTGCTCGGCCTGATGCCCGGCCTGCCGTTCTTCCCGTTCTTCACGCTGGCTGCAGGCATGGCCGGTCTTGGCTACGTCATCCCGATGCGCGCCAACCGCGAGGCTGCCGCCGCCGAAGCGATCAAGGATCTGGAGAAGGCGAACAAGGTCGAGGAAGAGAAGAACTCGGTCAAGGCTTCGCTGACCACCGCCGAGATCGAGCTTCTGATCGGCAAGCAGCTGTCGACGCGGCTGCTGGTGTCGCATCAGGAACTGGTGTTCCGCATGGCCAAGATGCGCAAGAAATTTGCCACGCAATACGGCTTCGTCGTGCCGGAAGTGCGCGTCGCCGACGATTTCGGCATCCCGCCGAAAAGCTATCAGATCAAGGTCCACGGCACCGTCGTCGCCGAATACCAGATGCGCGTCGGCGAGATCATGGTGCTGCTGGGGAACCGGGATTTGCCCGACGTTCCCGGCGAGGAAATCCGCGAGCCGGCCTTCGGCATGCGCGCCTTCTCGGTGCTCGAAACCTTCGCCGAGGATCTGAAGCGCGAGAACTATACCTTTGCCGACAACATGTCGGTGCTGCTCACCCATTTGTCCGAGGTGATCCGCAACAACCTGCCGCAGCTTCTGTCCTACAAGGACATGAAGGCGCTGCTCGAGCGCCAGGATCCGGAATACCGCAAGCTCGCCGACGAGATCTGCACCTCGCACATCTCCTATCCCGGCCTGCAGGCGGTGCTGAAATTGCTGCTGGCCGAACGCGTATCGATCCGCAACCTGCATTTGATCATCGAGGCTATCGCCGAGATCGCGCCGCATGTGCGCCGCACCGAGCAGATCGTCGAGCATGTCCGCATCCGCATGGCCCAGCAGATCTGCGGCGATCTCTCCGAGGGCGGCATGCTCAAGGTGCTGCGCCTCGGCAACCGCTGGGACCTCGCCTTCCACCAGAGCCTCAAGCGCGACGCCAAGGGCGAGGTGCGCGAATTCGACATCGACCCGCGCCAGCTGGAGGAATTCGGCCAGGACGCGACCAAGGCGATCCGCAAGCATCTCGAGGCCGGCGAGCGTTTTGTCCTCGTCACCGCGCCCGATGCTCGCCCCTATGTGCGCATGATCATCGAGCGCCTGTTCACGACGCTTCCCGTTCTCTCCCATGTCGAAATCGCCAAGGGCGTCGAGATCAAGGTGCTCGGGACGATCTCGTGAACATACTGTCGCAAGGCGTCGTCATCGCCGCCTTCCTCGCCTTCTGTCGCATCGGCGCCTGCTTCATGCTGATGCCGGGCCTGTCCAGCGCCCGCGTGCCGGTCCAGGTCCGGCTGTTCGTGTCGATCGCCGCCACCGGTGGCCTGCTCGCCTTCCTGTGGGACAAGATCTTTCCCTTCGTCGATGCGCGTCCGCAGGTGCTGGCGCCGATGATCATCTCCGAACTTTTGGTCGGCGGGCTGATCGGCGCGATGACGAGGCTCTACATGGAGGCTCTGCGCTTCATGGGTTCGGCCATCGCCATGCTGATCGGCTATGGCGGCACCGGCGGCCCCGCCATCGAGGAGCCAGAACCGCAGGCGGCTCTCGCCGCCATCATCTCGTTTTCAGCGTTGCTGCTGCTCTTCGTCTTCGATTTCGACCACGAGATCATCCGCGCTCTGGTCGCCTCCTACACGGTGGCGCCGGTCAACGTCTTCTTCAATCCCCAGGCCGCCCTGGTCGATCTCACCGACACGGTGTCGGACGCCTTCTTCCTGGTCATCCGGCTCGGCAGCCCGTTCATCGCCTATGCCATTCTCGTCAATTTGACGATCGGCTTCGTCAACAAGCTGACGCCGCAGATCCCGGTCTATTTTATCTCGCTGCCTTTCGTCATCGCCGGCGGCATGATCATCTTCTACTTCGCCATCGGCACCATGCTGTCGCTGTTCGTCGACGGCTTTGTCGACCTGACGCTGGCGAGGTGAGATGAGCACGCGCAAGGAACGGCTGAAGAAACTGGTCAAGGTGCAGGAGCAGTTGAAGGCCCTGCACGAGACGCGCCATGCGGCCTTCCTGGCGGCAGCGGCAACCGCCGAAACCGAGGCCAGGGAACTTGTCCAGCATTTCGACGCCGACCAGTCGATGGCGGTGCTGTTCCCTGACCTCTACCATCGCCGCATCGCCAATGCGCTGGTCCGGCAGGAAGCGAGCCTGGAAGGCGCCAGGCAGGAGGTCACGCTCATCGCCACTGCGACGGCGCGCACCAACATGGTCGAGCGCGCCTACAAGGACGTGCGCCGACAGGACGAACGCGAACGCTCCGACCGCGACCGGCTCGATCTGATCGCGCAGAGGCGAGGGCAGGAATAATCGGAAGTTAGAGCCGGGTCACCTGCGGACGGCGTTCGGTTTCGTTCCGTGCGGCGGGCTGTGTTGGGTGTACGGCGCCGTGTTCGGCCTCTGCGCCTACGCCACCTACGATCTGACCATGGCGACGCCGGCAGCGCCCACCGCAAACGACCAGATCGCATCGACCCAGCCGGAGTTGCCGCTGCTGATAGCAATGGCCTAGCATCCGGCGAAGGATTTCGAGCCGGCAAGCCTGCCACAAGCTTGCTGCGGCATGGTCGCTCAGGAAACCCGGCAAAGAGGCGGACTTTCTTGGCGATTTCTCCACCCAGCGACATCGTTCTCGATGTTGCCCGAGCCGTCGACCCGGCGGATATCGAGGCTGCCCGTGCCGCGCTGGCCAAGCGGGCCAACGGCGTTGGCGGTAATTTTTCTGTCGACATGGCTGCTTCGGTCGATGCCGGCTCGATCCTGTCGCGCGCCACCGCCGACAAGGCCGCCGCAAATGCCGATCCCGCCAGCAAGTTCAAGAAGTTCGAGGCGATGGTCTTGCAGACCTTCATCCAGAACATGCTGCCCAAGGACACAGAGGGCGTCTACGGCAAGGGGCTGGCCGGCGACATGTGGAAATCGCAGCTTGCCGAGCGTGTCGCCGACGTCATGGCCGAGCGCGGAGGGATCGGCATCGCCAAATCGCTGCTCGCCGACCACTACAAGGACGGCAAGCGCACCGTGCCGATCGGCCCGGTGTCAACCGGGCCGCACAAGACCGAGATCGACCAGCAGACCCGGCTGTCCACCTCGCTGGTCGAGGAATTGCAGCGCAAGGCCGCACGGTCGATGACCGGCGACGAGACGACCATCAAAACCGAAATCAAGATCTAGACCAGGATTTTCAATGGCCGATTTTTCAAAATACTCTTCCAACCTGCCGGCGCGTACGTCCGAAGCGCCGATCCCGTTTGCACGGCCGGGCAACCTTGCCGCCATCATCGGCCGCATCGAGGAAGCGGTCGAGGAAGAGACGGCCGGTTTGAAGAACGACACCAGCTATGACCTCAAGGCCTCCAACGCCCGCAAGAGCCGCTACCTCTATGAGCTGACCCGCGCCATGAAGGGCGCCAACGAGATCGAATTCCTGGAACAGCATCGCGACAGTCTGGCGCGGCTGCGCCACAAGCTCGCGAAAAACGAGGCTGCAATCCTCGCCCACCTCAACGCGGTCAACGAAGTCGCCACGCTGTTGAAGAACGCCATTCAGCGCGCCGAAGCCGACGGCACATACTCGGCCGGCGAATTCGGTTGGGCGAGCTGATGATCTCGGCAACAGGCGGGAACAACCGGTGATCAAATTCATCGCCGCCGCGATCTGGATCTGCGCCGCCACGCTTGGCGCGGTGTTCTATTCGTTCCAGGCGGCCGGTGAGCGCGGCGTCGGCGAGACGCCGAAACCGATGCTGGGTGGCCTCGACTACGTCAAGACCGACATCATCTCGGTGCCGCTGATCCGCGATTCCAAGATCGACGGCTATTTCCTCACCAAGCTCGTCTACACGGTCGAGCCGGCCGAGATAAAGAAGATGTCGATCCCGGCCGAAGCGCTGATGACCGATCAGGTGTATTCCTATCTCTACTCCAATCCTCAGATCGACTTCACCAAGAAGGAAACCATCGATCTCGATGCCTTCCGCAAGGCCATACGCGACACCGTCAACGCTCGCGTCGGCGCCGACCTGGTGCATGAAGTGCTGATCGACCAGGTCAACTTCCTGACCAAGGACGAAATCCGCGACAACGCCATGCGCCGCCGCAAGGATCCGGCCACGCCGACCGAACCGGCCCCGGCGGAATCGGCCCAGGCCGAGGCGGCGAAGCCCGGTGCTGAACACTAACCTTCGTCGCACGGCGAATGTTCTCTGCCGCATTCCTTCCGACTGAAACGAGATGACGCATCGCGCGTTGACGTTTACGTCAACTCGAAGCTATATGCGCCAAGCGACCCGGATCGCGGTACGCGCGAGACAGTGACTTCGGCGGAGGCCGGTCACTGAAGCGCGGCAAAACGCAACGAGACCAGGAGAACAGTCATGAGCGTTCAGGACATTGCCGAGAAGATGAGGTCGCGCGTGGCGAGCGCCGGGTTCGAACATTCCGTGAAGTTCGATACCGGCAGCAACGGCGTCATCGTCATCGACGGCGCAACCGTCTCGACCACCGACGCGCCGACCGACTGCACCATAAAGCTGTCGCTCGACGATCTGGATTCGCTGATCGCCGGCGACCTCAACCCGACCATGGCGTTCATGTCCGGCAAGATAAAGGTCGAAGGCGATATGTCGGTCGCCATGGCGCTCAGCCAACTGATCGGCTGAGCCCTTCGCAAAAACAAAACGCCGCCCTCGCTGAAATGCAAAGGACCGGCGGCGTTTGTTTTTGGACAATCAGGCGGCCAGCGACAGCCTCTGTGCCTTGAGCTTGCGACCTGCAGCCCTCAGCGTGCCACGCGCGCCGTCGAGCGCACCATCGATCAGTTCCAGCGCCAGCAGGCGGTGCCGCTCGTACGGACCAGGCATGGCGAGCGCGCCGGTCTTCTCCGCCGAGAAGCCGAAGCGGCCATAGTAAGGCGCATCGCCGACCAGCAGCACCGCGGCATGGCCGAGACGCGCGGCCTCGGCCAAAGCATGGCGCATCAGCGCCGAGCCGATGCCGGCGTTCTTCAGCGCCGGATCGACGGCGAGCGGTCCGAGCAGAAGTGCTCCCGGGCCGCCCTCGCCCAGACGTACGTCCCACAGCCGCACCGTGCCGGCAACCGCGCCGGCGGCATCCCGCACGACAAAAGCGAGACCTTCGGAAGGCCGGCGGCCACGCCGCAGCTTCTCCGACGATTTCTTGCGCCGCATCGGCCCCATGGCGCGATCGAGCAACGCTTCACGCGATGCAATGTCTGCCGCAGTTTCGGCGACGATGGGAATGGCGCCGGCAATCTCCCCCCTCGAGGGGGAGAATCCAATGCCGTCAATGTAATTTACAATGTCCATTTCCGCGATCCTTCACGAGCGGAGCTTGTTCCACAGGCGAACCCGAGCGGACGCAAACGTCCGTCTGAGGTGATCTGAAGGCCGAAGCCGTCAGATCACGTAGGATCGGAGAGGCTCGAAGCCGTTGAAGGCGACCGCCGAGTAGGTGGTCGTGTAGGCGCCGGTGCCTTCGATCAGCACATCGTCGCCGATGGTCAGCGACAGAGGCAGCGGATACGGCGTCTTCTCGTACATCACATCGGCCGAATCGCAGGTCGGGCCGGCGAGCACGCAAGGTGCTGTCTCCGAGCCGTCATGGCGGGTGACGATCGGATAGCGGATCGCCTCGTCCATCGTCTCGGCCAGACCGCCGAACTTGCCGATGTCGAGGAACACCCAGCGCACATTGTCGTTTTCGGCCTTCTTGGAGATCAGCACGACTTCCGACTTGATGACGCCGGCATTGCCGACCATGCCGCGGCCCGGCTCGATGATGGTCTCCGGGATGGCATTGCCGAAATGCTTGCGCAGCGCCGAAAAGATCGCCTGGCCGTAAGCCTGGGCCGCCGGCACGTCCCTGAGGTAGCGCGTTGGGAAACCGCCGCCCATATTGACCATCTTGAGGACGATGCCTTCATCGGCGAGCGTGGCGAACACCTTCTTGGCGTCGGCCAGCGCACGGTCCCACGCCGTCAGGTCGGTCTGCTGCGAGCCGACATGGAACGACACGCCATAGGCGTCGAGGCCGAGCGTCCTGGCATGGCGCAGCACGTCGACGGCCATCGCCGGCACGCAGCCGAACTTGCGCGACAGCGGCCACTCGGCGCCTTCGCCGTCGGTCAGCACGCGGCAGAACACGCGGGCGCCGGGAGCGACGCGGGCGATCTTGTCGACTTCCTCGACGCAATCGACGGCAAACAGCCGAATGCCGAGCTGGTAGGCGCGTGCAATGTCACGCTCCTTCTTGATGGTGTTGCCGAAGGAGATACGGTCCGCCGGCGCACCGGCGTCCATCGCCATCTCGACCTCGGCAACGGAAGCGGTGTCGAAGGATGAGCCCATCGCAGCAAGCAGGCGCAGGATTTCCGGCGCCGGATTTGCTTTCACCGCATAGTAGATCCGGGAATCGGGCAGCGCCTTTTCGAAGGCGCGAAAATTGTCGCGCACGACATCGAGGTCGACGACGAGGCAGGGGCCGGACGGACGTCGGGTGGCGAGGAAGTCGAGGATGCGCTGAGTGGCCATCGGGGTCTCTCCATTAACGCCTTGCGGCGCGCAATAAGGCTGCGGACGCGGGCTCTCGGCCTCGCGACGCGCGGTCAAACAAAGGCGGGACGGAAATTCATGGAACCAGCCGGTGGAGACCCCGGAACCATGAAACGCCGTCTCGCGGCGGTGAACCTTGGCCTTGCCCGGCCTCGGTTCGCTTTGTCTGCCTTGGCTTGGATGGGAGACCCGTCCGCACTGCCGGCAATGAAGGTGTGCCTCTTCAGTAACCCCGGTCTTTGGACGACCGGCAGAACACCAGAAAGGCCCGCACCGTCGTTGCTTCAAGGTGTCCTCGGGCTGGCGGTTGGCCGCTAGACCGACTGGAGGGGTTAGCTCCAGTTACCTTACCGATTTCCCTCACCATTCGAGGATCGGCGGACACCCACAGGCACGTGCGACTTTGGGCAAGCGCGATATAAGATCGAAAGATTTCACAATCAATAAAAATCGTATCCCAGGTTGTAAAATTTCCGGCATCGAACAATGCTGGGCCTACTGTATACGGATATCGAACGATGCCAGGCACGCACGGCCCGCTCAACGCCTTTCTTGACCTGCGCCGCATGCCGGTCGCCAATGCGGAACTGGGGCCGCTGGCCGGGCTCAGGCTGGCGGTAAAGGACATTTACGACGTCGCCGGCTACCGCACCGGTTGCGGCAATCTGGTGAAGTTCGACGAGGCGCATGCCGCGTCCAGCACGGCACCGGCCGTGCAGATGATTCTCGACGCCGGCGCGCGCTTCATCGGCAAGACGCAGACCGACGAGTTCGCTTTCTCGCTGATGGGCCAGAACGCGCATTTTCCGTTTCCGGTGAACCCGGCCGCTCCCGATCGCGTCACCGGCGGTTCCTCGTCAGGCTCGGCGGCGGCGGTGGCCGGCAAGCTTGCCGATATCGCTACCGGGTCGGACACCGGCGGCTCGATCCGCGCCCCGGCGAGCTTTTGCGGATTGATCGGGCTGCGCACCACGCATGGCCGCATTTCGCTCGAAGGCACGATGAAGCTGGCGCCGAGCTTCGACACATTCGGCTGGTTCGCCGACGACATCGAGACCTATGAGACGATCGGCAAATTGCTGCTCGGCCGCGACCCGCATCCATATCCGCTCACCCGGCCGCTTTCGATCCGCTGGCTGGACGCTTTCGTGGCCGGCCCCGCCGAGGCAGCCGAATATGCCAGGATGAGAGCGCTGGCCGCCAGTCTTATCGGTGAGCCGGCGCCGGAAGAGTACAGCTTCGCCTCCTTCCCCGACGAGCTCTACTGGTGCTTTCGCCGCCTCCAGGCCGCCGAGGCCTGGCAGCAGCATGGCGCCTGGATCATTTCTGGCGAGCGCGATCTCGGGCCGGGCGTCGAGGAGCGCTTTGGTTTTGGCCGCACGATCGACGAAAAGACCGCGCGCGCCGAGGCGGTGCGCCGCCTGACGTTCCGCTCCGAGCTAGCCGCGCTGCTCGGCCAGGACGGGTTTCTTGTCCTGCCCACCGTTCCAGGCCCCGCACCTCTGGTCAAAAGCGAGCCGCAGCAGCTCCAGGCCTACCGCGAAAGGGCCTTGCATCTTTTGTGCCTTTCGGGTCTGTCAGGCTTTCCGCAAATCACCCTGCCGCTGGGCTCGGTTGACGGTGCCCCTTTCGGCCTCTCGCTGCTCGGCCCTCCCGGCAGCGACATTGCCCTGATACGGCTCGGCCGGCGAATTCTCGATGCGGCACGAAAGGCCTGATGATGGATACACTGACCCGCATGCGCGCCTTCATCGACGTCGTCGAGGCCGAAGGCTTTTCGGCGGCCGCGCGCAAGATCGGTCGCTCCAAGGCGCTGCTGTCGAAATATGTGCGCGAACTCGAGGACGAACTCGGCGCGCTGCTGCTCAACCGCACCACGCGGCAGTTCTCGTTGACTGAGGCCGGCCATACCTATTACAGCCGCGCTTCGGAAATCGTGCGCGAGGTCGACAGCCTAGCCGACGCCGTGCGCGAATCCTCCGGTGACGTGCGCGGCAGGATCAAGCTGTCGGCGGCGCGCACCTTTGCCGATGCACCGATCGGCCAGTCGCTGATCGACTTCGCCAAGCAGCATCCCGACATCGTGCTCGACATCCATCTCGACGACCGTTTTGTCGATCTGGTCGAGGAAGGTTTCGATCTTGCCGTGCGCATCTCGCGCCTGGAGAACTCATCGCTGATCGCCCGCCGCCTGGGGCCGTTTTCGATCAAGCTTTGCGCCTCGCCGGAGCTGATCGCCAAGCACGGCAAGCCGACGCGCCCGCAGGATCTCGCCAACTTGCCCTGCATCGTCGACACCAATGGCCGCTCGCTCGCCAACTGGCGCTTCAGGGGCGATGGCGAGGAGTCTGTCAGTGTCAACGTATCGGGTCCGATCGAGGTCAACAGCCCGATGGCCGCGCGAGCCGCCGCCGTGTCCGGTCTGGGCTTCACCATCCTGCCGGATTTCATCGCCGCACCCGACCTCGCATCCGGGCTGCTGGTGTCCTTGCTTGACGACCGCATCCAGTCGGGCAGCGGCATTTTCGCCGTCTACCCGCACCGCCGCTATCTGCCGGCCAAGGTCCGTGTCTTCGTCGATTTTCTGGTGCAGTGGTTCAAGAACCGCGAGAGCGCCTGACCCGGTCTTGCCGTGCCGCGGTCCCAATTTCGCCCCGTTTCTGGTAACCTCTCGAAATCTCTCCGAGGCCGATGGAACAGCGACCGAGAATGCATCTGAAACGGCACGCAATCATGCTGGCTTCGGCCTTGGCGGCGCCTTTTGCCGCCGTCGGAGCGGCTGGCGCGCATCCTCATGTCTTCGCCGAGGCCCGCCTCGACGTGATCCTCTCTCCGGATCACCAAAGTGTGAAAGCGCTGCGTCACCTCTGGCGTTTCGATGATCTGTTTTCGAGTACGGTGATGATGGAGTTCGACAAGAACTCCGACCTGAAGCTTGACGACAAGGAGCTGAAGGATGTCGCCGACACAGTTCATGCCTCGCTGGCCGAATTCAACTATTTCCAGCTCGTCACCGTCGACGGCAAGGACGTGCCTATGACGCCGCCACCGCATCTGATGGCCAATTTTGACAACGACCAGTTGATCATCCTGTTCGAATCCGAACCCAAGGTGCCGATCAAGCTCGCCGGCAAGATCGATTTCGGCGTCTACGATCCAACCTTCTACACAGCGATCGACTTCACCGAGGATAGCAACATCACGGTGGAAGGCCTGCCCTCGAACTGCACCAAGAGCGTCATCCGGCCTGATCCAGACGAGGCGATCAAGGAAAACCAGAAGACCCTGACGGACGCGTTCTTCAACGACCCGACAGGCACCGACATGAGCAAGATCTTCGCCACCAAGCTCGAACTGAATTGCCCGCCAGAAGGATAGATCCGGTGATGAAACCGTCCCTGCGTTTGGCATTCGGCCTTGTGGCCGCTGCCCTGCTGATGACGCACTTTCTCGGGCAGGCCCATGCCCAGAGCTCACTCGGCATCGGTGTCAATGACGGCATGGCGCCCACCACCGGCCCGTTCGCCCACATCCTGATGTGGATCAATCTGCGCCAGCAGGAATTCTACCGCGCATTGGCCACGGCGATGAAAGCAATGCGCGAGGACGGCAGCAAGATGTGGCTGCTGATCGGCCTGTCCTTCGCCTACGGCATTTTCCACGCCGCCGGCCCCGGCCACGGCAAGGCGGTGATCTCGTCCTACATGGTGGCCAATGAAGTGGCGCTCAGGCGCGGTATCCTGCTGTCCTTCGTCTCGGCGCTGCTGCAGGGCCTGACCGCGATCCTGGTGATGCTGCTTGCCTATTTCGTCCTGCGCGGCACCGCGATCTCGATGACCGACGCAGCCTGGTTCATGGAGATCATGAGCTATGTCTTCGTCACTTTGTTCGGCGCCTGGCTGCTGTGGCGCAAGCTTGGGCCCACGGTCCAGCGCTGGTTCGGCAGGGCGCCCGCCTACAGCCTGTCGGCAGCCCACGCCGGTCATTCCCATGGCGGCCATTCGCATGCCGCTCACAGCCACGCGGCGCATGCGCATTCGCATGCCTTGCATGTGCATCACGACCATTCGCATGATCATCACGATCACGCTGCGCACGACCACGACACACACGATCATTCCCATCACGACCACGCTCATCACGATCACGCCGCTCACGATCACCCAGCCGGCGAGGTCTGTGATACGTGCGGCCACTCACATGCGCCCGATCCGGCGCTGCTGTCGGGCGACCGCTTCGACTGGCGCACGGCCTGGTCGGCTGTAGCCGCCGTCGGCATCCGCCCCTGCTCCGGCGCGCTGATTGTGCTGAGCTTCGCTTTGCTCAACGGCCTGTGGCTCGGCGGCCTGCTGTCGGTGCTGGCGATGTCGATTGGAACCGCCATCACAGTCTCGGCGCTGGCAACGATCGCAGTCACCGCCAAGAACTGGGCGGTCTATTTCGCCGGCGACGGCCGCATGGGCAACCGCATCCACACAGTCGTCGAAATCGGCGGCGCCGCCTTCGTCTTCCTGTTCGGGCTGTTGCTGTTGTCGGCGAGCCTGTCCGGAGCTGTGTGACCTCGGCGGGTCAGGCCTGACCCGCGATCATTCCGCCCAGCTCATCCTCGATATGAGCGCGGATGATTTCATCGAAACTGTTTTCGGCGCTGAAGCCGAGGTCCCTTGCACGGCGCGCCTCGAAGCGCGTCGGCCAACCCTTGACGATCGCCCAGATCGTTTCGTCGGGCTCCTCACGGATCAGGCTCGCCACCTCGGCGCCTGCAGTGCGCTCCACCGCCTCGATCTGCTCGCCGACGGTGACGGCAACGCCGGGCATTGTAAGGTTGCGGCGCGGCCCGACAGCGGCACCGTCGAGCCCGGCGGCATGGATCAGGAAACCGACCGCAGAGCGCGGGCTGGCATGGGTGTGCAGCACCGAGCGCGGCACCGGCAGGATCGCCTCGTGGCCGCTCAGCGGCTCGCGGATGATGCCGGAGAAGAAACCTGACGCCGCCTTGTTCGGCTTGCCGGGCCGCACGCAGATGGTCGGCAGCCTTATGCCGATGCCGTCGAAGAAGCCGCGCCTGGAATAGTCGGCCAGCAGCGCTTCGCTCATCTGCTTCTGCGTGCCGTAGGAGGTCAGCGGCGTCGGATGGAAGTCGTCCGGGATGACATCGGGGAACGGCGCGCCGAACACCGCGATCGACGAGGTGAAGACCAGACGCGGCGAAAAGCCCGCCAGCCGGACCGCATCGAACAGAGCCCGTGTGCCGTCGAGATTGACGCGGTAGCCGAGATCGAAATTCGCCTCCGCCTCGCCCGACACGATGCCGGCGAGATGGAACATGACGTCGGGGCGTGAGGCGACCAGGCTCTCGGCAGCACCGGCGTCGGCAAGGTCGCCGGTATGCGTGGCGATGCTGACGCCGTCCATCGCCGGCGCCTGCGGCGGCACGATGTCGTGCAGGTCGAGCCCGGTGATCTTGCGGCCGTTGAGCGTGCCGTCCTTGGCCAGCCGGTCGACAAGTTTGCGGCCGACCATGCCGGCGGCGCCAGTAATCAGGATGCGCATTTCAAAGCCTCTTATTTGCCCTTGTTCTGGCTGCGACCCCGCAACCAGAACACCAGAAAGAATGCCAGCACGAAGGCGATGCCGACGATGCCGGCAAGCACGGTCGAGACATTGCCGACGGCCAGCATCACGGTCGGCAGATAGAACGCCGCGATGCCGAACAGCAGCATGATCCAGGCTGCGGCAATCAGCGCGTTTCGCGTGTCGCGATCCATCATGCC
Source organism: Mesorhizobium sp. M1252 (assembly GCF_040318265.1). Taxonomy (NCBI): domain Bacteria; kingdom Pseudomonadati; phylum Pseudomonadota; class Alphaproteobacteria; order Hyphomicrobiales; family Phyllobacteriaceae; genus Mesorhizobium; species Mesorhizobium sp. M1252. The sequence goes on from NZ_JAMYLX010000004.1 coordinate 415,641, forward strand.
GTCCCGCCACAGCGGGAACTCGTCAACTCGGATGCCAATGCCATGAAATTCCCTGTCAGTGATAATGGCCGTGATGCGGTGGCGCACCATGGTCGTGGTCATGATCGTGCTCGTCATGGCTGTCGGCGCACTGGCCGAATTCCGGTTCGACCGTCGCGTGGCTGATGCCGTGTTCGGCGGCGAGCCGCTTCTTGATGGCGCTGACCGCCTGGTGCGGATCGACGCCATCGTTGAGGCAGGCATGCAGCGTCGCCATGTTGCTGGAGCCGTCCAGCGACCAGACATGCATATGGTGCACCTCGCGCACGCCCTTGACGGTGCCGGCAATGTCCTTGGCGATGATGTCGCGGTCGAGGCTTGCCGGTACGCCTTCGAGAAGGACGTGGGCGGCTTCGCGCATCAATGACCATGCGGTGGACAGGATCAGCACCGAGACCAGCACCGACAGAATCGGGTCGATCGGCGTCCAGCCGGTGGCCAGGATGACCAGCGCCGCCACGATCGCCGCCGCCGAACCGAGCAGGTCGCCCAGCACATGCAGGATGGCGCCGCGCATGTTGAGGCTGTCGCGGTCGCCGCCATGCAGCACGAAGAACGAGGCGAAGTTTACCAGAAGGCCGGCGATCGCCACCACCAGCATCGGCCCGCCCAGCACCGGCGCCGGCGTCATCAGCCGGCCCCAGGCTTCGTAGACGATCCACAGCGCAATCGCGAAGATGGCAATGCCGTTGGTGTAGGCAACCAGCGTCTTGACTCGGCCGAAGCCGTAGGTGAGGCGCACCGTCGCCGGCCGCCCGCCAAGATGGAAGGCGTACCAGGCAAGGCCAAGCGCGATCGAGTCGGCGAGCATGTGGCCGGCGTCGGCCAGCAGCGCCAGCGATCCCGTCAAAAGGCCGCCAAGCCCTTCGGCCACCATGAAGCCGGCGGTCAGGCAGGCTGCGATCAGCACACGCTTCTTGTCGGTCGAGCCATGCACATGGCCGGCGCCATGCCCAGCATGCAAACCATGATCATGGCTGTGCGCCATCGGAAAAAACTCCTGTTACGCGCCGAACTCGGCGCGTAAATCCTCGAGCCGCCGCTTCTGCCGGCCTTCGCCATCGAAATTGGCAGGATCGAGCCATGCCTCATAGGCTTTGCGCAGCGCCGGCCATTCCTTGTCGATGATCGAGTACCATGCCGTATCGCGGTTTTCACCCTTGACCACAAGATGCTGGCGGAAAATGCCCTCGAACTTGAAGCCGAACCGCTCCGCAGCGCGCTTCGAAGGGTCGTTGCGGTTGTTGCATTTCCACTCGTAGCGGCGATAGCCGAGCCCGTCGAAAATGTACTTCATGAACAGGAACTGCGCCTCGGTCGCTGCCGGCTTGCGCGAGATCAGTGGCCCCCAATAGATGTTGCCGATCTCGATGACGCCATAGGCGGGATCGATGCGCATCAGCGTCTGTCGCCCGGCGACCTTGCCGCTGGCCTTGTCGATGACGGTGAAGAACAGCGGATCCTCGCTCGCCTCGACCTTGTCCAGCCATGGCTGGAAATCGGCGCGGGTTTGCGGCGGGTAGTCGGGCAGCCAGGCAAAGCGTCCATCGATGTCGGGCACGGACGACGCCTCGTACAACCCATCGCCGTGCTTTTCGGCGCTCAGCGGTTCGAGCCGGACATAGCGGCCGTCAATGGGCTTGCGCTCGGGCCGCGGACGCGCTTGCCAATCTTTGAGATTTTCCGACACGCAAAACTCCAATCCGTTTGACTTTTGTGAGCAGACGCTCACAAAAACGCGACCTAACAGCAAGAACCACACGGACGGGAAAAATGCTCCACACGATTTCGGCCTTCGACCGTCTCGGCGAGGAAAACGCCTTTGCCGTGCTGGCGCGCGCGACTGCACTGGCTCAACAGGGCCGCGACATCGTCAATCTCGGCATCGGCCAGCCCGACTTCAAAACGCCGCAGCACATTGTCGAGGCCGCGATCAAGGCGCTGCGCGACGGCCACCATGGCTACACCCCCGCCAATGGCCTGCTGGCGACGCGCGAAGCGGTGGTGCGGCGCACGCTGACCACTACCGGCGTCGAAGTCTCGCCCGAGAATGTAATGATCCTGCCCGGCGGCAAGCCGACCATGTTCGCGGCCATCTTGATGTTCGGCGAACCCGGCGCCGAGATCCTCTATCCAGACCCAGGCTTTCCGATCTACCGCTCGATGATCGAGTTCACCGGCGCCGCGCCCATTCCGGTGCCGATCCGCGAGGAGAACGGCTTTGCCTTCTCGGCAGAAGAGACGCTGGCGCTGATCACGTCGAAGACCAGACTGCTAATCCTCAACTCACCGGCCAACCCGACCGGCGGCGTCACGCCGCGCGCCGAGATCGAGAAGCTGGTGAAGGGACTGCAAGCGCATCCGCAGGTCGCCATCCTCTCCGACGAAATCTACGACGTCATGACCTATGACGGCGAGACGCATTTTTCGCTGCTCAATTTTCCGGAAATTCGCGACCGGCTGATCGTGCTCAACGGCTGGTCGAAGACATGGGCGATGACCGGCTGGCGCATGGGCTGGTCGATCTGGCCGAATGGCGACAAGGGCGGGCATCTCTACGACAAGGTCCGCAAGCTGGCGGTCAATTGCTGGTCCTGCGTCAACGCGCCGAGCCAGTTCGCCGGCATCGCCGCGATCGACGGCCCGCAGGACGATGTCGACAAGATGATGCGCGCCTTCGACAACCGCAGGAAGATCGTGGTCGAGGGGCTGAACGCGCTGCCCGGCGTCTCCTGCATAACGCCGAAGGGCGCCTTCTATGCCTTTCCGAATGTCTCGAAGACCGGCTGGAAGGCCAAGAAGCTCGCCTCGGCACTGCTCGAGGAGGCCGGCGTGGCGCTGATCGGCGGTCCCGATTTCGGCATTCTCGGCGAAGGCTACATCAGGCTTTCCTACGCCAATTCCGAAGAGAACATCTTGCGAGCGCTGGAGCGGATCGAGGCGTTTTTGAAGAAGTAGGCCTTCGGCTGCTCACCCACGCCCCACGAACGGCATCTTGGTCGCCATCACGGTCATGAACAGCACGTTGGCGTCGAGCGGCAGGCTGGCCATGTGGACGACGGCGTCGGCGACGCGTTGGACGTCCATCACCGCTTCGGCGGCGATGGTGCCATTGGCTTGCGGCACGCCGACCGTCATGGCATGCGCCATATCGGTCAGCGCGTTGCCTATGTCGATCTGGCCGCAGGCGATATCATAGGGCCGGCCGTCGAGCGCCAGCGTCTTGGTCAGCCCCGATATGGCGTGCTTGGTCGCGGTGTAGGGCACCGAGCCCGGCCGTGGCGCATAGGCCGACACAGAGCCATTGTTGATGATGCGGCCGCCCATCGGCTTTTGCTTGCGCATGGCGCCGAAGGCGGCGCGGGCGCACAGGAAGGATCCGGTGAGATTGACGCCGACAATATCGTTCCAAACCTCGACCGGTATCTCGTCGATCGGCGTCGACTTGTAGCTCATGCCGGCATTGTTGAAGAGCAGGTCGACGCGGCCGAAGGCTGCGGCCACCGTCTCGAACAGATCATCGACTTCGCCGGCCTTGCTGATGTCGCAGGCAACTGCCAGCGCCTTGGCGTCCGCTTTCCCGGCTTCGGTAATGGCGGCGTCGAGCACCGCTTTGCGGCGGCCGCAAAACACCGTGTTCCAGCCCGCCTTGAGCAGCGCCGTGGCGACGCTCTTGCCGATGCCGGTGCCGGCGCCGGTGACGATGGCGGTTTTCTCTGTGAGGGCTGTCATGGATTTTGCTCCTGCGCGCCGCGCATCCCCGGCACAGATCGGGGTGCATCCGAATGCACCGACCCATCGCAAATGAGGGCGATCATGGCAAGCCGGACACTAATGCATGTCGCTCAAAAGTGGCCCCGGTTCTAAGAGAACGACATGCATCAGGACAAAAACATGAAGCGCCACGCGCTTTATGTGATCGGTCCAACAAAAAGGGCGGTCATTGGCGACCGCCCCCTGATCTGAACCGGGCTTGGGAGGAGGAAAAGCCGATCCGACTGACTAAAATCATGCGCTTCCTCGGTAAACGAGACGTTAACGCATTTTTCCGGCCTCGGCCCCCCTGCCCCAGGCGCGCGGCTGCGTTGTCTACCAGCGCGGGTTCGGCGCCGTGCCTGACGGAACCGGCACCTTGGCCGCCGACACCGTCGCCTCGACATGATCGACGAGCGCATCCGGCAGGCCGAGCCGGCCGGCGAGCAGGTCGAGATAGCCGCGTTCGGCGCGCGTATCGGGGTCAATCGTCAGTCGCGACGCCGTGTAGAGCTCGAGCCTCTGCTCATCGGTCTTGGCGCCGGCGACCAGCGTATCGAGGTCGAGCGGGCTGTCCAGCTCCGCCATCAGAAACTTTTCCGCTTCCGTGCCGATGCCGGCCAGACTGAGCTTGCCGGCGATCTTTTGGCGCTCCGCGTCATCGACATGGCCATCGGCCTTGGCCGCCGAGATCATCGCCCGCACCAGGGTCAGCGTGAACTCGTCCTCCCCCTGTGGCGCCTGTGAAGGATGAAAGCCGGTGTCGGCGGGCGGCGGCAGCAATTCCGGCTGGCCGGCCGCCGGCGCCTGCTCGGGTGCATTGCCGGCCTTGTAATTCTGGTAGGCCTTGTAGGCGAGACCGCCGATCGCAGCCAGTCCGCCGAGCTTCACGGCCGTGCCGGTGAACTGCCGTCCCGTGCCGGTTCCAAGCAGCACCGCAGCCAGCGCACCGGCGGCCAGCGGATTGTCCTTGGCCATCTGCACAGCCTGCCCGGCCTTGTCGCGAACGGTGCCGGTTGTGCCGGGAACTTGCGAGCCGAGCAGATTGTCGAGAAGCTTCTTGGGGTCGAACATGGTGCCTCCAGAAAAGGGCCCGCGCCAAACGTGAACGGGCAGGTTTTGGACGTTGCAGAGGTAGGTCCCGCACACTGACATTACAATGACGGAGACGCGCTTTGCTATCGGCGCCGGCAATGCCCCAAATCGGTGATCGGTGTGTCGATACCGGCCTCGGCTTGCGCTAATGTCGCCGCCGCATTGCCGAGGGAGGAACCTTGCCGTGACCGATCAACCTGGCCGGGAACCGGCGCGCGATCCGCAGGATCTGGAACGTTTGTTGATCGACCGGCAGTGGGCCGGAGACATTGACGGCATGGTGGCGCTGTTCCAACCCGATGCCGCCATCGACACCGGAGCAGCCGAATTGACGCGTGGCCACGAGGCGATCCGCGCTTTGCTCGAAGCCTTTGCCGCGAGCGGACGAAAGTTCCAGCGCGGCGAGCAGCGCCCGGCGGCCATTAACGGCGACCTCGCGTTGACGTCGACCAGGCTTGCCGACGGCTCGATAACCTCAGAGGTCGCGCGCCGGCAGGCCGACGGCACATGGCTGTGGGTGATCGACCGCTATTCTGTCGTGTGGTGATCCAGTCAGGGCGTCGGCGGCACTTAACTGCCGATATGTCCCCTGCCCCGCGCCTGCGCAAGTTCGACCTGGCGCTGGCGCTCGGCATAGCGGGTGCGATCCTCATCCGAGCGTGCCTCGTAACAATGCGGGCATGACACGCCGGTGGAAAAATGCGGCGACAGCCGGTCCTCCGGCGTCAGCGGATGCCGGCAGGCGCGGCAGAGTTCGGCCTCGCCTTCGGTCAACCCATGCGACACCGAGACCCGCTCGTCGAAGACGAAACACTCGCCCTGCCACAGGCTGTCTTCGGCCGGGACCTCTTCAAGATATCTGAGGATGCCGCCCTTGAGATGGAACACATCCTCGAAGCCGAGCGACTTCACATAGGCCGTCGCCTTTTCGCAGCGGATGCCGCCGGTGCAGAACATCGCGACCTTGCGGCCGTCGAGTTGGTCGCGGTGTTTTTCCACCCAGGCCGGGAATTCGCGAAAGCTCGACGTGCGTGGATCCACCGCACCCTCGAACGTGCCTATCGACACTTCGTACGCGTTGCGTGTGTCGATGACGATGGTGCCGGGGTCCGAGATCAGCGCGTTCCAGTCGGCCGGCGCGACATAGGTCCCCGCACCCGTCGCCGGGTCGAGGTCTTCGACGCCCATGGTGACGATCTCGCGCTTCAGCCGCACCTTCATGCGATGGAACGGCATTTCGGCGGCAGTGCTGTATTTGACCTCGAGATCGGCAAGACCCTCGATGGCCTCGAGATAAGCGATCAGGTCGGCTATGTCGGTTTCGCTGCCGGCGACCGTGCCGTTGATACCTTCCTGCGCCAGAAGCAATGTGCCCTTGATGCCGCGCCCGCAGCAGAAGGCGGCAAGCGGCGTGCGCAATTCTCGCAGCGCGTCGAAGTCGCCCAGCCTCGCAAATTTGTAGAGCGCAGCGACGCGCACGGGTTCACGGTTGGTCATCGCCAAGCCACTAAACCGTGGTCAAAGCGGATTCAAGGCAGAGCTAAAGACACCTTGTCGGTATTCGCCAGCAGGCTCGTTGGCCGACATGTGACATCGCGGCAGGCCGGGTTTCGTGGACTCGGAATCGGCCTTCTGCTAATCGGTTGAAATCACCTAGGGAGAGACAAGCCAATGCTCAGCAAGACCGAAACGCTCCTGTCGCTGCTCAATGGCCAGCCGGTCATTCCGGTGCTGAAGATCGCCAATGTCGCGGACGCCGTCCCGCTCGCCCGGGCGCTCGCCGCCGGCGGCCTGCCGGCGATCGAGATCACGCTGAGAACCGCCGATGCGCTGGAAGCGATCCGCCGCGTCGCCGGTGAGGTCGAGGGCGCCATTGTCGGCGCCGGCACAATTCTCGATGCCAAGCAGTTCGACGAGGCAGCGGCCGCCGGATCGAAATTCATCGTCAGCCCCGGCATCACGCGAGAGTTGCTGGCGGCGACCAAGGACAGCGACGTTCCCTTGCTGCCCGGCGCCATCACGCCCGGCGAGATCATGGCTGCCCGCGAGGCCGGCCTGCGGTTCCTGAAATTCTTCCCGGCCGAACAATCCGGCGGCATCGCCTCGCTGAAGGCCTTTGCCTCGCCGCTGGCCGACGTGAAATTCTGCCCGACCGGCGGCATCTCGGCCAAGAACGCCGCCGACTATCTCAGCCTGTCCAACGTTATCTGCGTCGGCGGCTCGTGGGTGGCGCCGGACGAGTTGGTCAAGGCCGGCAAGTGGGATGAGATCGAGGCGCTCGCACAGACCGCGAGCAAGCTCGGAAAATAACCTCCGCTACTTTGTCTTTGCGCAATTCCCAAGGGAAGCGCTCCGCGCTTTTCCGGGAAAATCACAGTGTTCCCGGAATTGCACTCGGCACAAAAACCCGCCAGCTGCGCCGACCGGGTTTGCTACGCGTTGAGATTTTGGTTCCCGCTCATGGGCTCGAACCACGATTCACGCCTTCAAAGGGCGCTGTCCTACCATTAGACGAAGCGGGAATGCAGCTTGGTGGTTAGCATTCTGTGGCGATGGAAGCCAGTGCTCGAGATCTCGCTAAAAACAAAAGCCGCACAGGTTGCCCAGCGCGGCTTCGAGTCGATAACGCCCCGGTCACGCCCTTACTTCGTCTGGAAGCGGGCGACCGAAAGGAATTTTACGGCATTGCCGGTGAAGCGGTTGGCATCGGCCATCTGGTTGTCCGCCTGAAAGCCTGCGGTGTAGACCTCGCTCGGCGGCGTATGCACGATGTTGTAGGCATAGCGCGGCGCTGTCGTCGGGCTGGAAACGGTGGCGATGTTGTCGCCGCTGCTCAGCGCCCAGCGGGCCGCCTGCGGTTCGGCCGCCATCACCACTGCCTTCGGTCCTGGCTTCAGGTCGCGGGCCGAAGCCCTGGCTTCCTTGCGTGTCGTCTTGACGCCGGCGCCGATCACCGAGGCTGGATCGGTACCGGCGGGACGGGCAGCAATAGCGCCGCGCGGCGATGCGGCATCGACACCTGACGGATCGTTGAACGCCGAGCGCGGCTCAAGCGACGCAACCTGATAGTCGTCGGTAGCACCGGCTGTATCGGCGGCGCTGGCCTGTTCGAGAACCGCCTTGACCTCGTCCGGACGCTGCGACGCCGAGAACGCGTCGGTTGCGGTCTGCTTGTGGGCAGCCGTATCGGCCAGCGCCAGCAGAACGCCCTTGTCCTGCGGCGCAAGCTCAGCCGGCGGCGAAGAGCGGTCGGGACGCCAGGTCGGCAACGGGACGTTGACCGCGACCTGCGCCGGAGCGGCAGCTTGATCGGCCCCCTGGTCGGCATTGCTCGCATCGGCCGTGCCGAACGGCACATTGGCCGGCGCCTGCGCCGTCGCCACCGTCTGTTCGGTGGTGGCATCGGCCACGCCGAACGGCACGGTCTCAGGTTGTTGCGCGCCGACATCGGCCTTCGGCCGCGGTGCGAAAGCGGGCAGCGGCACTTCCTTGGCGGGCAGCGCGGCGATGATCGTCTCCGGCGTGTCCTGCGGCTCCGCATCGTCAGCGCTGTCGTCGGCAAGCTGCGGAATGTTGGCGCGCTTGGCGTTCTGCGGCGACACGATCGCGATGCCAGGCAGATTGCTGTTGTTGTTGCTCGTGGCAGCCAGCACCGGCTTCACGCTTCTCGGCGGCGGCGCGGCGGTAGCGACATCGGCGCTGTCGTCGGCTTCGTCTTCACCGCCACCGCCAAAGAAAGCGGACAGGAAGCCACCGGATTTCTTGGTGCTGCCGCCTGCGCTGGCCATCATGATGGCAGGAGAACCGGCGCCCTTGCGCGCCTTGTAGGAGGCGAGCGCCTGGTCATAACCCGGCAACGGCCTGCCGTCGCTCGGCACATGCAGCGTCTTGCCATTGGGAAACAGGCTGACCAGTTCCTGGCGGCTGATGCCTGGCCAGTGCCGCACATTGCCGACGTCCATGTGGACGAAGGGCGAACCCGACGACGGATAGTAGCCGACGCCGCCGCCCTGCATCTTCAGGCCGATGTTGCGCAGCTTCTTCAGCGGCACACCCGGAATGTAGAAGTCCATCGCCTTGCCCAGCATATGCTGGCTTTCCTTGGCGACACCGCGGCTGCGGCTGCGCAGCATCGAATTGGTCGACGGCGAGCGATAGCCGCAAACGACCTGGATATAGTCGGTGGCGCCGGCCTGCCGATAAGCTTCCCACACCAGATCGAGCAGGCGCGGATCCATCTTGGTCGGTTCGTTGCGACGCCAGTCGCGCAGGATGATGTTGATCTTCCTGAGGCCTGCCGGATCGTAGCGGCCATTGCGCTTGTAGACGATCTCGGCCTTTTCGTGCGTGTGGAGGTGATAGAGCTTGAGCGAGCGCGTTTCAGCGCTGGCGCCGGCAGCAGTAGCGGCAAGGAAAGCGAACGCAACGATCACCGCTGCCAGCCATCTCGGCCAGACGCCCATGTGATCGCGCCGCCCGTTTCTGTGTCGTTCGACTTTGTTCAAATCAAAAGGCCTTGCAGGCTGCCGTTTGTCCCCGGATTTGTCCAAACGGATGCGTGGTTCTTACATCCGAATATCGATCCTAATGGTTAATCATCGCTTATTGAAGCCGAAATGCGGTAACACCGTGGCGATATCCCGTCAAAAATAATACACAGGATTTCTTGGTAAACTGCTGGTTTAGATCAAGATTCAGCCTTTTCCCGCTACACGATCTGTTACCGCTGGCCTTAATGCGTGAACAACGCTGTCCGCATCAGTCATATTCCCGCCCCAACCCTTATGCAGCGCCGGATGTGGCATGGCAAGCTGGTCCCGGCCTTGCGTTGGCAAGCTGTGGAATTCGGCGTTCAGGAGGCAAGGCGGTCGAGGCGGCCGGTTTCCGGGTCGATGCCGTATTCCTTGAGCTTGCGGTAGAGCGTCGAGCGGCCGATGCCGAGACGCCGCGCGACCTCGCTCATCTGGCCGTTATAATGGTCGATGGCGAGCTTGATCATTTCGAGTTCGACATCGGCCAGCGCACGCACATTGCCACGCTCGTCCAGCGCCCGCAGCGTGCCGAAACGCTGAAGCAGCCTCGCCGGAGGGGCGGGCTCGGCAGCTGCAGTACCGGCGTCGTCAGTCTGCGCGCCATCGCCTTGCGATCCGGTGCTCAAGGCCATGCCGGGGTCCGACAAGGACGCATCGGCGTCGAGATTGACGGTGCCGTCGACCTGCGCCCGGATCTGCGGAAATTCGTCAGTCGTGAGCACATCGCCTTCGGCAAGCACCGAGGCCCTGAACACGGCGTTTTCCAGCTGCCTGATGTTTCCCGGCCAATCATAGGCCTGCAGCATGGCCAGTGCGGCATCCGAGATGCCGTGCAGGCGATTGCCCGCCGGCGCCACCTTGTCCATGAAATGCTTGACCAGATAGGGGATGTCGTCGCGGCGGTCGCGCAGCGGCGGCACGACGATCGGGTAAACGTTGAGCCGGTAGAACAGGTCCTCGCGAAACTTGCCGTCCTTGACCTGCTGCAGAAGGTTGCGGTGCGTGGCCGAGATCAGCCTGATGTCGACCCTGACGGTGGAACGGCCGCCGACCGGATCGACCTCGCCATCCTGCACGGCGCGCAACAGCTTGACCTGCACGTCGAGCGGCAGGTCGCCGATCTCGTCCAGGAACAGCGTGCCCGAATGCGCCTCGACGAACTTGCCGGTATGCTTTTCGGTGGCGCCGGTGAACGAACCTTTTTCGTGACCGAACAGGATCGATTCGACCAGATTGTCGGGGATGGCGCCGCAATTGACGGTGACGAACGGTTTTGTGCGGCGTTCGCCGCTGCCCTGGATGGCGCGCGCCACCAATTCCTTGCCGACGCCCGATTCGCCCTCGATCAGGATCGGGATGTTGGAGGCCGCAGCCTTCTGGCCGAGGCGGATCACCCGGTCCATCGCCGGGCTGTGCGTGATCATGTCCTTGAAGGTCAGGTGGCCGCCGCGACGCCGCGACGTGCGCTTGACCTCGTCCTCGACCGCCTCGACCTTGAGCGCGTTGCCGACCGCGGTCTGCAGCCGGTCGGGAGACGCCGGCTTGACGACAAAATCGAAAGCGCCGTGGCGCATCGCCGAAACCACCGTTTCGATGCCGCCCTGCGCAGTCTGCACGATGACGGGAACAGTGATGCCGCGCTCGCGCATCGCCTTCAGCACGCCGATGCCGTCGAGGCCCGGCATGACAAGGTCGAGGATGACTGCCGAAATATCCCTCGCATTGGGTCCGTCAAGTGCGCTCAGACCGGCCTCGCCACCATCGGCAACGATGGCGCTGTGGCCGAATTTCGTCACCGCCGCCTCGAGCAGCCGGCGCTGCACGGGATCGTCATCGACTATAAGAATGGAACCTGTCATGACTGATTTGAGTTGCCCGCCTGGGAAATTCCCATGGATCATCTTGGCACAGGGTTCTAAACAAGGTTTCAAAAAACCCGGTGAATGAATTCCTTAGGATTTGACCGGCTTGTCCTTTCCCCTTGATTCCAGAAGGTAATTGTTGATGCGCAGGATTCTCGGTCGGCAGCTTGCGGCGGTAGCGTCCGGTCAGGGCGCGGCGGAACTCGGCGACCTGCCAGAATGGAATCTCGCCGACCTCTATTCCGGCATGGAAGCACCCGAACTGAAGCGCGACCTTGCCAAGGCGGCGGCCGATGCCGTCGCCTTCGAGAACCGCTGGAAGGGCACGCTGGCTGCGGAGGCCGGGCGCGGCAGCGCCGGCAGGCTTGGCGAGGCGCTGACAGCCTATGAGGCGCTGGAGGAACTGATCGGCCGCATCGTCTCCTATGCCGGCCTGATCTATGCCGGCAACACCGCCGATCCGCAGCGCGCAAAGCTCTATGGCGACATCCAGGAGAAGATGACCGACGCCAGCGCGCATCTTTTGTTCTTCGCGCTGGAGCTGAACCTGATCGACGACAAGGCGCTCGAAGCAGCCCTCGCCGCCGACGCCGGCTTTGCCCATTACCGCCCCTGGGTGCTCGACCTCAGAATGGACAAGCCCTACCAGCTCGAGGACCGGGTCGAGCAGCTGTTCCATGAGAAATCGATCACCGGACGCGGTGCCTGGAACCGGCTGTTCGACGAGACGATGACCGATCTGCGCTTCGACATAGACGGCGAGGAACTGACGCTGGAGCCGGCGCTGAACCGCCTGCAGGACGCCGATGGGGAGGTCCGCCGCCGCGCCTCCGAAGCGCTGGCCACAACCTTCCGCAAGAGCCTGCGCACCTTCACGCTGATCACCAACACGCTGGCCAAGGACAAGGAGATTTCCGACCGCTGGCGCGGCTTCGAGGACATCGCCGACTCACGCCATCTCGCCAACCGTGTCGAGCGCAGCGTGGTCGACGCGCTGGCATCGGCCGTGCGCGAGGCCTATCCGCGCCTGTCTCATCGCTACTACGCGATGAAGGCGCGCTGGCTGGGCATGGAGGTGATGAACCACTGGGACCGCAACGCGCCCTTGCCCGAAACGCCGCAAGCGGTGATTCCTTGGGATGATGCCAGGAACACTGTGCTATCGGCCTATCAGCGCTTTTCCCCCGACATGGCGCAGATCGCCCGCACCTTCTTCGACCGCAACTGGATCGACGCGCCGGTCAGGCCCGGCAAATCGCCCGGCGCCTTCGCCCATCCGACCGTGCCTTCGGCGCACCCTTATGTGCTGCTCAACTACATGGGCAAGCCGCGCGATGTGATGACACTGGCGCATGAACTCGGCCACGGCGTGCATCAGGTGCTGGCCGGCGGCCAGGGCGCGCTGATGGCTTCGACGCCGCTGACTTTGGCCGAGACGGCCTCGGTGTTCGGCGAGATGCTGACCTTCCGTTCGCTGCTCGACCAGACCACCGACAAGCGCGAGCGCAAGGCGATGCTCGCCCAGAAGGTCGAGGACATGATCAACACGGTCGTGCGCCAGATCGCCTTCTACGAGTTCGAGCGCAAAGTGCATGCAGAGCGCAAGAACGGCGAACTGACCTCCGACAAGCTCGGCCAGTTCTGGCTCGAGGTGCAGGCAGAAAGCCTGGGGCCGGCGATCAAGCTGCGCGAGGGCTATGAGGTCTTCTGGACCTACATCCCGCACTTCGTCCACTCCCCCTTCTACGTCTACGCCTATGCCTTTGGCGACTGCCTGGTGAACTCGCTCTACGCGGTCTACCAGAACGCTGAGCATGGCTTCCAGGACAAGTATTTCGAGATGTTGCGCGCCGGCGGCACCAAGCATCACTCGGAGCTTCTCGCGCCCTTCGGCCTCGACGCCACCGACCCCGCCTTCTGGCAGATCGGGCTTGGCGTGATCGGCGGCCTGATCGACGAGTTGGAAGCGCTCGACAGTTAATGCGCGCACCCATTGGACCGATGGCGCAGAGTGGCAGGTTCAGCAGCGGCCTCGACTTTGCCAGAATCGCAGAACAGTTTAGCCGGAATGCATGTGACGGCAGCTCTGTTCTTGTTCTAAATATCTGTTCTTGAATAACTCTCCGGCGAAAATTCCGTTAGCTTTCCCGAAGCCGTATGATAGCTTTCCGACTGAAGCTCAGCCGGGCGCGCGGCTTAAGGCCGGACAGTATCCCGGCCCATGGCAGCGGTCTGACGAATGCGACAGCGACGGTTGGCAATGGGCGGAAAGCCGAACGCCGACACTCGACGACAGACCGGCTGTTCCCTGAGCCGCCGAACCACATTGGATGATCCGATCTGCCAAGGTCATGACTTGGGACGGCGGCGGACGGATCCGACTGGAGAGAGACGATGACCTTCTTTTACATTGTCCTGGCGTTCCTTGTAGGTGTGTTGGTTGGCTGGTTTATCTGGGGCCGGCTGCGCGGCGAACTCGACAGCCTGCGCGGCGATCTCGACCGCACCCGCAGCGAGCGTGACAGACTGCGCGCCGACGCCGATCGCCTGACTGGCGAACTCGACGCCTGCGGCAAGACCCGCGCCGATCTCGAACGCCGGCTGCGTGAAACATCAGCTCCATCCGCCAAGCCTTCAAGTTCGGCGCCGGCCGCGCTGGTATCGACAGCGGCAAAGGCCAAGTCCGCCCCGGCCGCGAAACCGACCCCCGCCAAACCCGCCGCGGCCAAACCAGCTGCGGCCAAACCAGCTGCGGCCAAATCCGCGGCCGCAAAACCAGCGGCCAGCAAACCTGCCGCCGCCAAGGCCGCGCCCAAAGCCGCGGCTTCAAAGCCCGCCGTCCCGAAGAAGGCCGCCCCGGCAGCTGGAAAGGCCGACAATCTGCGTCGCCTGATCGGTATCGGCCCGGTCAACGACAAACTGCTCAAGGGCCTTGGCGTCACGACCTACGCGCAGATCGCCGGCTGGACCGCGGCCGACGTCAAGCGCATCGAGAACACGCTGAATTTCGACGGCCGCATCGCTCGCGAAAAGTGGGTCGAGCAGGCCAAGCTGCTTGCCGCCGGCGACGAAAAGGAGTTCGCACGCCAATTCCCGAGCGCCGGGACCGCCAACAACAGCTGATCTGTCATCGGCAACATAACCAGAAGGCGGCGCTCTCGGGCGCCGTCTTTGTTTTTGCATTCGCCACTGTCTTTGCGCCCTGCGACGCCGCTCCCTCGATTGCACGCCGCCCGGCCCCCATATAGAGCGGTTCTGGCGTCATCGACCGCAGTACCCGAGCCCCATGCCCCTGCCCTCTGCCATTTTCCGCAACGATGAAAGCGGCCGTCAGTTGGTCTTCGACCACCCGGCCGACATCATCATTGCGTATGATGCCAAGGATTTTCTGCCGGCGCTGGCGGCCGCGCAGGCGGCGAGCGATGCCGGCAAATGGCTGGCCGGCTATTTCTCCTACGAAGCGGGCTATCTGCTCGAACCGAAACTCGTGCCGCTGCTGCCTGAAGGCCGGCGCGCGCCACTGGTTTGTCTGGGTGTCTTCGATGCTCCGGTCGAAGAGGCGGTGCCGCGCAACGATGCGCCGGCCACCAATGGCCCCATCTTCGACGCCAGGGCCAGTTGGTCCGCTCAGGATTACGCCAGACGCTTCGCGCGCCTCCACGACCACATCCGCAAGGGCGATTGCTACCAAGGCAACCTGACCTTTCCGGTCCGTGCCCAATGGTCGGGCGATCCGCTTGCTGCCTTCGATGCACTGACAGGGCGCCAACCGGTCAAGTATGGTGCGCTGATTTCGCTCGGCGATCCCATCGTCTTGTCGCGTTCGCCCGAGCTGTTCTTCGAGATCAATGCCGAAGGCATGATCGAAACCCATCCGATGAAGGGTACCGCACCGCGCGGCGCGACCAAGGCCGAGGACGCGCGGTTGAAGTCCTTCTTGCGCAGCGATGAAAAGAACCAGGCCGAGAACCGGATGATCGTCGATCTCCTGCGCAACGACATCTCCCTGATCAGCGAGATCGGCACGCTGGAAGTGCCGGAACTGTTCCGCATCGAGAGCTACCCGACCGTCCATCAGATGGTGAGCCGTGTGCGGGCGAAGCTTCTGCCTGATCTCGGCATCCGCCAAATCTTTGGCGCGCTGTTTCCCTGCGGCTCGATCACCGGCGCGCCGAAAATCCGCGCGATGGAAATCCTGCACGAGCTGGAAGACACACCGCGCGACGTCTATTGCGGCGCCAGCGGCTGGATCGCGCCTGGCGGCATGATGCGCTTTTCGGTGGCGATCCGCACTATATCGCTCTTTTCCAGTGGCGAGGCCGTTTACAATGTCGGCGGCGGCGTCGTCTTCGATTCGACGGCGCAAGGGGAGTATCAGGAGTGTCTGCTGAAGGCGCGCTTCGCGACGGGGACACCGCCGATTTCGAGCTGATCGAGACGATGCGCTGGGAGCCCGGCCAGGGCTTTCTGCGCTTCGAACGCCATCTCGCACGCCTTTACGGCTCGGCGGAAGAACTCGGCTTTGCCTGCGATCCGCAGCGGATCGGCGAGGTGCTGGCGAATACTATCGGGGCGCAGCAGACGGCGCTGCGCACCCGGCTCGTCCTGCAGCGCAATGGCGAGGTGACGGCTTCTGTTCAGCATTACGAGCCACTCGCCGCCGACAAGGTCTGGCGGCTGCGACTGGCGCGGGTCCGGCTCTCCTCCACCGACACGCTGCTGCGCCACAAGACCGGCCGGCGGCAAGTCTACACTCACGCCCGCTCCGAATATCTGATCACCCAGGCCGACGAAGTGTTGCTCGCAAATGAGCGCAGTGAAATCTGCGAAGGCACCATCACCAACGTCTTCGCCGATTTCGGTGATGGCATGCTGATGACACCCAGGCTCGACTGCGGCCTGCTGCCTGGCGTATTGCGCGCCGAGTTGCTGGACGAAGGCCGCGCCCAGGAGGCGATCTACAGCTATGACGAGTTGAAATCCGCCAAAACACTGTTCGTCGGCAATTCTCTGCGCGGCTTGATCCCGGCAACATTGGCCTGATACGAAGCGGCTGCGAGAATAACCGCCGGCATTGGACACTTTCTAGCGAAGCATGAATTCTCGTCAGCCCACGCACACGCCCTATGATGGCTCCTCAAAGCTCTTCACCATCGGGCTGAAGCCGCTCGAACTCGACAAGTGGATCGAGGTCGACCGGTATCTCTTCGACCATCTCGCCGAAAAGCGCCGGCTGTATGCCGAAATTCCCGACAAGGTGTTTGTCGAGGAAGGCGGCACGCGCGACGCCCAGCGCGAAGTGGGCGGCCTCATCGAAGCACATCTGCTGTCGACATTTCCCGGGATGTACCGGCGCACCAATGCCGGGGTTGAGGTCATTGGCGCCAAAGCCGACTCTGACGCCACCTTCCCCGATGCCGCGCTGGTCGCAGCGTCGCTGCTCGTTCAGGAAGACCTGATCCTGATGCGCCGTGACGACACCGGCTGGCGGCTCGCCGCCGGCTCGCTGTGTTTCCCGTCATCCTGGTCGCTGGTCGAAAAATTCGGCCGGCCGCTGCAGCAGATCCACGCACCGGTGCCGGGCTTCGGTCCGGGCACCAGGCCGGCCGAGCTCATCAACCGCATGTTCGACGGCCTGCAGGGTCAGGCCGTCGAACGCTTCAACTGGTCGATCCAGGCCGGCGACGCGCTCTATCATCCGCTCTCCAATGTCGAGCGCATCGACCGTGCCACCAACCGCCCCTCGCGATTTCCCGACGGCGACGTCAACGCCCACGCCTTCATCCGCGTCGAGCGCCAGACGCTGCGCAAACTGCCTCTGTCGCGCGACATCCTGTTCACCATCCGCATCCATCTCGACCCGCTGAAAGTGCTGGCGCGGCATCCCGACCGGGCAACGCTTGCCGCCTCTTTCGCGGCGCAATTGCAGGCGCTGGATGAGGCTCAACTCGACTATAAGGGGATGACATCAGACCGTGACCGGCTGGTGCAACGCCTGCAAACCATGGCTCAGGAGTGACGATGATCCGACATGTTCTGAAGCTAGCCGTCCTGCTCGGTGCATTGATGGCGTTGCCGGCAACAGCGCATGCGGAACCGGTGACCTATGCGGGGAAGCTCGGCAACATCGACATCGTCGTCGAGTTTACCGGTGATCCGGCGACGGCTGGAGAGGCACTGGCGGGCCGCTATTTCTACCGCTCCAAGGGCGTCGATATTCCTCTGCAGGCGAAGTCGAGCAAGGGCGCCACCTTTCAATTGGCCGAGGAAGAAGCCTGCGATGCCAAGAAGTGCGGCGACGGCCAGGCTCCACCCATCGGCGCCGTCTGGCGATTGAGTTCCGCCGACAATGGCAAGACGCTGGAAGGCACCTGGACGGCCAAAAAGACCCTGCCGCTGAAGCTGACAAGGATCGCCAGCCGTGCCCAGACGGAGACGCCGGCGACGACGCCACGCGATCTTTATGATTTCACCGACATGACATTCTCGGGTGACGATGCGCCGATCACCATGGCGGCATCGCCCTACGACTATCTCAAGCTGGATTTCGCGCCCGAGGCAGACGCCAAGGAAGGTTGGCCGGATGCAGCCTACAACTATGTCACCGATCCACGCACCAAATTCGCCAGGCCGCGCATCGTCGATCTCGCCGGCGGCGCGCCGATCGAAGCCGCCAATGCCTTGCTGCAGAACCGCCATTGGCATGACAGCCTCAGCGCCTTGACCTGCGCGGCGCTGCAATATGCCGGCTTCCACGATGGACCACCGATGGAGGGCATGGATGACGATTCGCTTGGCGGCTACGAAGACACGACGTCCAAAGTGACGTCATTGACGCCGAAGCTGATGAGCTGGTCGGAATCCGGCAGCCTCTATTGCGGCGGTGCGCATCCGAACAACTATTCCGACGCCTATGTCATGGACGTGCGCCGTGGCGCCTTGCTTACCCTTCAGGACATGTTTTCCGATACGGTCGACGGCAAGCCAGGCCCCTCGCTGGCCACCTTCGTCAAAGAGAAGCGCAAGAAGCCCAGCGACCAGACCGAGGTGGATTACGAGGCCGAATGCGGCATCGACGATTTGATCAGCGACTATCTCGGCGCCAGCCTGAAGCGCGATGGCGACAGGCAGGTTCTGGTCTTCGGGCTGCAAGGTTTGCCCAACGTCGTCCAGGCTTGCGGCGGCGATCTCGTTGAAATGCCGGTCTCCGAAGCACAAGCGCTGTTCACACCGGAATTCGCGAAACTGCTCGAACCGTAGGCGTATCTGCGCGGCCGGGAACTAACCTTATCCCTGCTTTTCGCTTTATTGTGACAATGATCTATGGTTTGTCGCGCGGCGGTCGAACGGCCGTTTGGCGCGTTGCTTGAAGGAGTGCTCGATAAAATGGCGAATGAAAACTGGCCCGTTTACGGTGAAATCACCGGCCCTGTCGTGATGATCGGCTTTGGTTCGATCGGACGGGGAACGCTGCCTCTGATCGAGCGCCATTTCAAATTCGACAAGTCGCGCATGACGGTCATCGACCCGCTCGACACCGACCGCAAGCTGCTCGACGAGCGCGGCATCGCCTTCGTCCAGGAGCACGTGACCGAGAAAAACTACAAGAAACTGTTGACGCCGCTTTTGACCAATGGCGGCGGCCAGGGCTTTTGCATCAATCTGTCGGTCGATACCGGCTCGGTCGACCTGATGCGGCTCTGCCGCAAGCTCGGCGTGCTCTACATCGACACCGTCGTCGAGCCGTGGCTCGGCTTCTATTTCGACGCCAAGGCCGACAATGCCAGCCGCACCAACTACGCGCTGCGCGAAGCCTTGATCAAGGAGAAGCACGACAAGCCCGGCGGCGCTACCGCGGTTTCGACCTGTGGCGCCAATCCGGGCATGGTCTCGTGGTTCGTCAAGCAGGCGCTGCTGAACCTTGCCGGCGACCTCGGCCTCGAGTTTTCCGAACCCGCGCAGGACGACCGTGACGGCTGGGCGAAGCTGATGAAGAAGGCCGGCGTCAAGGGCATCCACATCGCCGAGCGCGACACCCAGCGCACCAAGAAGCCGAAGCCGATGAACGTGTTCTGGAACACCTGGTCGGTCGAAGGTTTCATCTCGGAAGGGCTGCAGCCGGCCGAGCTCGGCTGGGGCACGCATGAGAGATGGATGCCGAAGAACGGCAAGGAGCACAAGCATGGCTCCAAGGCTGCGATCTATCTCGAACAGCCCGGCGCCAACACCCGCGTGCGCTCCTGGTGCCCGACGCCGGGCGCGCAATACGGTTTCCTGGTGACGCATAATGAGGCGATCTCGATCGCCGACTTCTTCACCGTGCGCGGTAAGAAGGGCAAGGTCCAATACCGCCCGACCTGCCACTATGCCTATCACCCCTGCAACGACGCCGTGTTGTCACTCCACGAAATGTTCGGCGCTGCCGGCAAGCCGCAGCCGGTCCACCATGTGCTCGACGAAAACGAGCTGGTCGACGGCGTCGACGAGCTTGGCGTGCTGCTCTACGGCCATGCCAAGAACGCCTACTGGTACGGTTCGCAGCTGTCGCTGGCCGAAGCCCGCAAGCTGGCGCCCTACCAGAACGCTACCGGCATGCAGGTCACCTCGGCCGTGCTCGCCGGCATGGTCTGGGCGCTGGAAAACCCGGAAGCCGGCATCGTCGAGGCCGACGAGATGGACTACAAGCGCTGCCTGGAAGTGCAGTCCCAGTATCTCGGACCGGTCAAGGGCTACTACACCGACTGGACGCCGCTCGATAACCGTCCGGGCCTGTTTCCCGAAGACCTCGACAAAAGCGACCCGTGGCAATTCCGCAACATCCTCGTTCGATAGCGGTTCCATACCCCTGCCTCACTGCCTTGCAATCGCCCGGAAATCGGGCGATTGAAGGGATGCGGACGAGAGCAGTGTGCATCCATTTGGACGCACGAGGGACGGCTCTGGAAACTTGAGGCCACGCACATCGTGTTCCCCAAAACGTCGTTTGACGATTGGGCCGATGCGTCAGGAGAGGATTTGATATGACGATTGCGCGCAAAATTCTTTCTGCGGGCGCGGCGGGCGTTCTTGCGACGATGCTTGCCGCCTGCACCACCGGCGGCTCCGACGGGCCACCGATCTCAGCGCAGGCGCGAGGCGTCGAAGGCTCATGGCTGAACGCCGAAGGCAAGGCGGTCTCGACATTGAACGGCGGCGTCTTCACCACCGTTTCGGCGGAGACCGGTGAGAAATTCGCTGACGGCAGCTACACCAAGACCGGCGCCACCTCGGTCGAGATCAACGGAACCTCGCTGATCCGGCAGCAGCCAATCGCTTTCAACTGCCTGCTGGTGTCCATAAACCAGCTGAATTGCACCAGCTCCGCCGGGCAGAACTTCGTGCTGACCAGGCGTGGCTGAACCTTTCCCATGCGGCTTTGCGGATGGCGGCGGCGCGATGCCGCCGCCTTTTTTATGCCGGCAAACCGATGCCGGTTATCCGCCCTGATTCTTCTTGCATCGCCACAACCGCGATGTGAACATACCCGAAATGCTGGCTGTTATCCTGCAGTCGGGCAAGAGCGTTAAACGCCTTTGATCATATCCGGGAGACGAAGATGAAGAAGCTCGCCGCCATTGCCGCCCTCTCTGCCTCGACACTCGGCCTGTCGGCCGCACCATCCTTTGCCGACTACACGTTGAACATCCTGCATTTCAACGATTGGCACAGCCGCATCGAAGGCAACAACAAATACGAGTCGACCTGCTCGGCCGAGGAAGAGACCAAGGGTGAGTGCATCGGCGGCGCCGGCCGGCTGGTCACCGCGATCGCACAGGAGCGCAAGAAGCTCGAAGGCCAGAACGTGCTGCTGCTCAATGCCGGCGACAGCTTTCAGGGATCGCTGTTCTACATCACCTACAAGGGCACGGCGGAGGAGGAATTCCTCAATCAGATCAAGCCCGACGCGGTGACGCTCGGCAACCACGAATTCGACGATGGCGAGAGCGCGCTGGTGCCTTATCTCGACAAGGCGAAGTTCCCGATCGTCAGCGCCAATGTCGTGCCCAACGACAAGTCCGGCGCCGCAGGCAAGATCAAGCCGTCGATTGTGCTTGAGGTCGGCGGCCAGAAGATCGGCATTGTCGGCGCCGTAACCAACGACACGCCGGAACTCGCCTCTCCCGGCCCCAACATTACCATAGAGGACGACGTGAAGTCGATCACCGCCGAGGTCGAGAAGCTGAAGGCGCAAGGCGTCAACAAGATCATTGCCGTCACCCATATCGGCTACAGGCGCGAGCGCGATGTCATCGCCAAGATCCCGGGCATCGATGTGGTGGTCGGCGGCCACAGCCATTCGCTTCTGTCCAACACCGACCCGAAGGCGGAAGGCCCCTATCCGACGATGGTCGACAACCCCGACGGCTCCAAGGTGCCTGTCGTGCAGGCCGCGTCCTATTCGAAATATCTCGGCGAATTCAAGGTCGTGTTCGACGACAATGGCAACGTCAAGGAAGCCAGCGGCGACCCGATCTTCCTCGACAAGTCGATCACTCCCGATCGGGCCGTTCTTGCCCGCATCAAGGAACTCGGTGCGCCGATCGAGGCGCTGAAGAACAAGGAAGTGGCCGAGACCACCGAGGCCATCGACGGCAGCCGCGAAAGCTGCCGCACCAAGGAATGCGCGATGGGCAACCTCGTCTCCGACGCCATCCTCGACCGCGTCAAGGGACAGGGCGTCGAGATCGTCGTCTCGAATGGCGGCGGCCTGCGTGCTTCGATCGACAAGGGCACCGTGACCATGGGCGAGGTGCTGACCGTGCTGCCGTTCCAGAACACGCTGGCGACCTTCCAGATTTCCGGCAAGGATCTGGTTGCCGGGCTGGAAAACGGCGTCAGCCAGGTCGAGGACGGCGGCGGCCGCTTCCCGCAGGTGGCAGGTCTCAAATACTCCTTCGACAAGTCGGTCGCGCCCAATGCAGGCCGAGTCAAGTCGGTCGAGGTGATGCAGAACGGTACCTGGGCGCCGATCAATCCGGACAAGGACTATCTGGTCGCCACCAACAATTACGTCCGCCAGGGCGGCGACGGCTACAAGGTCTTCGCCGAGAAGGCCAAGAACGCCTATGATTACGGCCCGGGCCTCGAACAGGTGGTCGCCGACTATCTCGCCGCGCACCGGCCCTATACGCCCAAGCTCGACGGCCGCATCACCGAGGTTGCCGCAACCGTAGCGGCTGCCCCGGCCGCCGAGCCGGCAAAACCAGCCGAACCGGCACCTGCTCCAGCGGAACCGGCAAAACCGGCCGAGGCTGCACCGGCGGAGCCGGCGATGCCCGCATTGC
This sequence comes from Mesorhizobium sp. M1252, assembly GCF_040318265.1. Taxonomy (NCBI): domain Bacteria; kingdom Pseudomonadati; phylum Pseudomonadota; class Alphaproteobacteria; order Hyphomicrobiales; family Phyllobacteriaceae; genus Mesorhizobium; species Mesorhizobium sp. M1252. The sequence goes on from NZ_JAMYLX010000004.1 coordinate 438,246, forward strand.
CGGCAGGCTCCGGCGACATCACCACCACGCCGCCGACTGTCCCGGCGGAAACCGCCCCGGCAACGCCGGCTCCGGCCGAACCGGCAAAACCGGCCGAAGCCGCACCTGCTCCGGCAAAGCCGGCTGACGCCGCCCCGGCCGAAGCCAGCCATGTCATCGTCGCCGGCGATACCTATTGGGATCTCGCCAAAAAGGCCTACGGCGACGGCGCCAAGTGGAAGGTGATCTCCGAGGCCAACAAAGGCTACGAACCACGCCGGCTTCCTGTCGGCGCGACCTTGACCATTCCGGCGAAGTAACCTCGCTTCGCACTTGCGACCAGCAAAACCCGTCCGGGTAACCGGACGGGTTTTTGGCTTTCAAGGTAAGGTGCGGCCAGACGCAGCATTGAAAACTTGCTCCGCATCGCTAGGTTCGCCCGACATCGTCGGTTTTCGCGGTGTCGGGAGACCTTCATGACGCTTTCCACGCCTGTCGACCCCAAAGCCGCGAAAGCGCTCGACCCGCTACCGGCCCGACATCCGCCGGTAAAGGCAGGCAAGATCGGCGTCATGTTGGTCAATCTCGGCACGCCGGACGGCACCGATTTCAAGCCGATGTGGCGCTATCTCCGCGAATTCCTGTCCGATCCGCGGGTCATCGAGCTCAACAAGGCGATCTGGTATCCGATCCTCTACGGCTTGGTGCTGACCACCAGACCGAAGAAGTCCGGCGCCAATTACGCCAGGATATGGAACCGCGAGAGGAACGAGTCGCCGCTGCGCACCTACACGCGCGCGCAGGGCGAAAAGCTGGCCGCAGCGCTCATCGACCTACCCGATGTCGTGGTCGACTGGGCGATGCGCTACGGCAACCCCTCGACCGCGAGCGTCGCTCAAAGGCTGGTCGAACAAGGCTGCGACCGCATCCTGTCGTTCCCACTCTACCCGCAATACTCCGCGACCACCACCGCGACCGCCAACGACCAGCTTTTTCGCGCGCTGATGAAGATGCGCCGCGCGCCTGCCGTGCGCAGTGTTCCGCCCTACTATGACGAGCCGGTCTACATTGAGGCGCTCGCCCGTTCGATCGAACGGCATCTGGCAACGCTAGACTTCGAGCCCGAGGTGGTCATCACCTCCTATCACGGCATCCCGAAGCCCTATTTCGAGAAGGGCGATCCCTATCACTGCCACTGCCAGAAGACGACACGGCTGTTGCGTGAACGACTGGGGTGGGATGAAAAGAAGCTGATCATCACCTTCCAGTCGCGCTTCGGCGCCCAGGAATGGCTGCAGCCCTACACCGACAAGACGGTCGAGAAACTGGCGAAGGACGGCGTGAAATCGATCGCCATCGTCAACCCAGGCTTTTCCGTCGACTGCATCGAGACGCTGGACGAAATCGGCCGCGAGGCGGCCGAGACCTTCCATCACGCCGGCGGCGAGAAATTCGCCCACATCCCGTGCCTCAACGACAGTGCAGAAGGCATGGCGGTGATCGAGGCGATGGTGCGGCGCGAGCTGTCGGGCTGGGTCTGAGGCCGCCACGTTGCGGCGATCGATCGCCGCAGTTGCGCTATTCCATGCACTAATAATCAACGATCACCTGATTGTAACATTATTGAAACACACCTAAGTGTTTGGTGAAGTCGGTTGCATGGAATCAACGCCATGGCCGGCATCTGAGGGAGATTCAAATGGACTTCAGTGGTTTCGGTATTGCGATTGGTGCGCTTGCCTTTCTGGTATTGGTGCTTCTTATCAAAGGCATCCGGACAATCCCGCAAGGCTATAATTATACGGTGGAGCGCTTTGGTCGTTACACCAAAACACTAAGCCCCGGCCTCAACCTCATCGTGCCGTTCGTCGACCGAATCGGCGCCAAGATGAACATGATGGAGCAGGTGCTCGACGTTCCGAGCCAGGAAATCATCACGCGCGACAACGCCATTGTCGGCGTCGACGGCATCGCCTTCTACCAGATCCTCAATGCGGCGCAGGCCGCCTACCAGGTCGCCGGCCTGGAGAACGCCATTCTCAATTTGACGATGACCAACATCCGTACCGTCATGGGCTCGATGGACCTCGACGAATTGCTGTCGAACCGCGACGCCATCAACGAGCGCCTGCTGCGCGTTGTGGACGAAGCGGCGCATCCGTGGGGCATCAAGATCACCCGCGTCGAGATCAAGGACATCAATCCGCCGGCCAACCTCATCGAATCGATGGGCCGTCAGATGACCGCCGAACGCAACAAGCGTGCGCAGATCCTCGCCGCCGAAGGCCTCAAGCAGTCGCAGATCCTCGAGGCCGAGGGCCGCAAGGAAGCCGCCTTCCGCGACGCCGAGGCGCGCGAACGCTCGGCCGAAGCCGAAGCGCGAGCCACCCAGGTTGTATCGGAAGCCATCTCCAAGGGCGACGTGCAGGCACTCAACTACTTCGTGGCGCTCAAATACACCGAAGCGATGGGCAAGATCGGCACCGCCAACAACAGCAAGGTTGTGCTGATGCCGATGGAAGCCTCGGCGCTGATCGGCACGCTCGGCGGCATAAGCGAGATCGCCAGGGAGGTGTTCCGCAGCGAAGGCACCGCCGGCGCCGCCAGGCAGGCCGCCCGCCCTCCGGTGGTTCGCCCAGGCGAGAATTGAGGCTAGCTGAGAACTGAGATCATAGGAGCGCACTCCCATGTTCGACCGCATCATTTCCGAACTTGGTCCGTGGAACTGGATGGTTCTGGGCTTCGTCCTCCTGGTGATGGAGGTCATCGCGCCAGGAATATTCATGCTGTGGATCGGCATCGCCGCATTGGTGATCGGTGTGATTTCCCTGCTCATCTGGGACGCAAGCTTCTGGGCCTGGGAAGTCCAGGTCCTCGCCTTCCTGGCCCTGTCGCTGGTCTCGGCCCTTGCCGGAAAGAAGCTGGCTGGTGGGCGTAATACCCCTAGCGACCAGCCGCTGCTCAACCGGCGCGGCGCGCAGTTGGTCGGCAGGATGGCAACGCTGGCCGAGCCGATCAAGGACGGTCGCGGCCGCATCAAGCTCGGCGACACACTGTGGCGCGTCTCCGGTCCCGACCTGCCGGCCGGCACGCAGGTGCGCGTCGTCAGTTCAGCCGAGACCGATCTGGAACTGACCGTCGAAGCGGTCTGAGCGCCCGAAAGCCCGCAGCGCATTTTGGCAGAAATCGAAGCGCGTCGCGTAGATCACCCCAACGCGACGCGGTTTTAGTTTCCTCAGGCCGCGCCGATACGCAGCAAATCGTGGAAGTGAATCACCCCAACGGGCATCCTGTTTTCGGTCACCACCAGGGCACCGATATTGTATTCGTTGAGAAGCGCGATCGCCGTACCAGCCAGCGTCTGCGGATCGACCGTCTTCGGCGTGCGGGTCATGATGTCGTCCACGGCGATATCGGCCAGGTTTCGATGCAGATTGCGCGCGACATCACCGTCAGTGATGATCCCGACCAGCTCGCCCTTCCCGTCGACGACACAGACACAACCGACTTTCTTGTTCGACAACGTCATGACCGCTTCCGGCATCTTGGTACCGAGCGCCGCTAGCGGAATCTGATCGCCGACCCGCATGATCTCGGAGACGAGAGTCAGATTGGCGCCGAGCTGGCCGCCGGGGTGGAACGTGCGGAAATGGTCGGGTGTGAAGCCGCGCGCTTCGAGCAGCGCGATGGCCAGCGCATCGCCGACCACCAGTTGCAGCAGGGTCGATGTCGTCGGCGCCAGACCGTGCGGACAGGCTTCCGGCACGGACGGCAGGAGCAGCACCACGTCGGCCGCGCGCGCCAGCGCCGAGGCCGCGCCCGCGGTAATCGCAATCAGCGGGATCGAGAAGCGCCTGGAATAGGCGACGATGCCCATCAATTCTTTGCTCTCGCCGGACCATGACATGGCGATGATGGCATCGTCTCTGGCGATCATGCCGAGGTCGCCATGGTTTGCTTCCGCCGGATGGACGAAGAAGGCGGGCGTACCGGTCGAGGCCAGCGTGGCCGCGATCTTGGAGCCTATATGACCACTCTTGCCGACGCCGGTGACGATGACCCGGCCATCAATGCGCGACACGATGTCGACGGCGCTGGCGAAAGGTTCGGCCAATTCGTTCTCCAGCGCGGCGGCCAATGCCGCCACGCCGGCCTGTTCCGTGGCTACCGTTCTCAGCGCCGAGGCGACCGAAGCCTCCAAAGGCTTCTTTTCTGGGGATCCCGCATGCATGGCTGATGCGATTAGCGCTTTGCCGTTCGCCTGTCCAACAGAATTGCCGTCCAGCCATGTCGTACAGGCACACCTTCAACCCTCCGTTAACCATCCCCGTTTACGGTTCGGTAAGTATGGCGCGCTTGCGCCGCGCAAGCAGTGGTGACGATGTCGCGGGCCCAGCCTCAGGAGAAAAAAGGTCGAACGGGCAGAGCCTTTTGCGCTCTGCTTCTGGCGACCAGCGTGCTCGCTTTGCTGCGGCCAACTGGGCTTCATGCCCAGGAGACCGAGCTGCGCGGTGAAGTTTCGGAATCGGCGATCCTGTCCGACCAGCAGCGCCGGGCCAGGCAATTGAGCAAGGCCAACACGCAGGTCAAGCCCGCCCCTGCCGACACCGCCCCCACGGGAAACACGCCAACCGCCTATGTGCCGGCCAGCGATGGCGCCTTGCCTGACGACACCGACCCGTCACAGGCCGGCGCAAACAGCATTTTCGACCCGCCGGCGACCATCGACGATTCGTTCGCCGACAAGCCGCCAACCGTCCAGCCACGCCGTCCGTCGACGGCAAAGCAACGCGCCGCCGCGGATGCAGACAAGGCCAAGGACAAAACCAAGGCTGCCGACAAGAAGAAGCCTGGCAAAGCCACGGACCAGACCACCACCGCCGCGACCCCGGACGGCACTGCGGCAGGCGACGCCGATCAGGACACAGCCAACCGCCGTGTCCTCACCGTCGACGGCGTCGACCGACGAAAGCTCGACCCCGGCGCCGAGCGCACCGACGCCATCGAGGGCCAGAAGAAGAAGCTCGAGGACGACCCGTACGCGGCAACCGGCATCAAGGTCGGCTCGTTCCTGCTGCGGCCGACGCTCGAGCAGGGCGTTGCCGTCACGTCGAACGCCGATTCCAGCGCTGGCGGCAAGTCGGCGGTGCTGTCCGAAACGGCGCTGCGTTTCTCCGCCGCCTCCGATTGGCGCGAGAATTCGGCGGTCATCGACGGCTACGGCAATTTCCGCAACACCATTTCGGGCCAGAAGATCAATGAGGCACGCGGCCGTATCCAAGGCACGTACAATGTCGACCTCGACAATGAACTGCGCGCCATCGCCAAGCTCGGCTACGAGATTGCGCCGGAATCGGCCTCCGCGCCCGACGCCATTGCCGGCGTCAAATCGCAGCCGATCCGCCAGACGGTCGACGGCAGCCTCGGCGTCGAGAAGGACGTTGGCAAGATGCGCTTTGCGCTGACCGGCGCAGTCTCCCACGACATCTATGGCGATGCCGAACTTACCGATGGCACCTCGCTGTCGCAGAAGGACCAGGACAACACGCTCTATACCGCAACGTTGCGGACCGGCTATGAAATTTCCCCGGCTCTGACGCCCTTTGCCGAGATTGAGCTCGGCCGCCGGGTATATGACCAACGGATCGACAACAAGGGCTTCGAGCGCTCTTCGACCCGGCTTGGCGCACGCGCCGGTATCGAAGTCGACATGGGCGAGAAGCTCAAAGGTGAGTTCTCGGCCGGCTGGCTGCGGGAAGCGATCGACGACAAGAACCTGGAGGCGATTTCGGGAGCCACCATCAATGCCGACCTCAAATGGTCGCCCGAGCGCGGCACCATCATCGGCGTCACCGGGCGAACCACGGTCGAAGGCACAACGAATGCCGGTGAGAGCGGCGACATCCTCTATTCCGGCCGCCTCACCGGCGAGCGGCAGATCCGCGCCGACCTGATCGGCAACGCAGCCCTTGGGCTCGACTGGCGCAATTACACCGGCTCCGACGGCCATGACATGACGCTAAGTGCAGAGGCCGGGCTGACCTGGTGGCTGAACCGCTATGTCGGCCTCACCAGCCGCGCCCGCACCGAAAAGCTGACCAGCAATCTGCCCGGGCGCAACTACACCGCCAACAGCATCTATTTGGGGCTGAAGCTGCAGCGATAGCTAAAAAGCAGCGCCGCGACGCTCGGACGGCTTCATCTCATCGAGCAGCGTGCGGATGACGCCGGCCATGTTCTCGTTCATGTCGCTGCGCCACAGCGCGAAGGCGACATTGGCCTCGACGAAGCCTTCCGGCGAGCCGCAATCGAAGGTGCGGCCCTGAAAGTGGTAGCCAAAGAAGGGCTGCTGCTTTTCCAGCTTCAGCATCGCGTCGGTGAGCTGGATCTCGTTGCCGGCGCCCTTTTCCTGGCTTTCGAGGATCTTGAAAATCTCGGGCTGCAGGATGTAGCGGCCGTTGATGTAGAGATTGGACGGCGCGGTGCCGGTCTTCGGCTTTTCGACCATCTCGGTGATGCGGAAGCCGTGATGCGTGTCCTCGCCGCGGCCGACAATGCCATATTTGTGGGTCTCGGCCGGATCGCATTCCTGCACGGCGATGATGTTGTTGCCCGTCTCCTCGTAGAGCTCGACCATGGCCTTCGTGCAGCTCTTCTCCGACTGCATGATCATGTCGGGCAGCAACAGCGCGAAGGGTTCGTCGCCGACCAGGTCGCGGGCGCACCAGACGGCGTGGCCGAGCCCCATCGGCACCTGCTGGCGGGTGAACGAGGTCTGCCCCGGCGCCGGCTGCAGCCGCTGCAAGCGGGCCAGCTGGTCGTCCTTGCCGCGCTGTGCCAGCGTATCATAGAGCTCGAACTGGATATCGAAATGGTCTTCTATGACCGCCTTGTTGCGGCCGGTGACGAAGATGAAATGTTCGATGCCGGCCTCGCGCGCCTCATCGACGACATACTGGATGACCGGCCGGTCGACGACGGTCAGCATCTCCTTGGGAATGGCCTTGGTGGCCGGGAGAAACCGTGTGCCGAGACCGGCGACCGGGAAAACTGCCTTGCGAACTCGCTTCATGCGTCAATTATCCGTTTGAGGGCGTGCCCGGCAATCCCGCCTCGCGACATTTTCGCGCCGGAATTGTGGATTATCGGGCCATTGAGGGAAACATCAACCGGTAAAGCATCCAGGTGTCTTTTCGTTCCAGGCGCCGCCTATGGTAAACCAATTGCTAACCCGGTTCGGCGATGAATGGTCTTTCCTGAGATAGAGAAAGGGGAAAATATGTCCGTTCGCAGTGCCGCAAAACTCTTTACCAGCGTGCTGACGGCGGCCAGCCTCTCGCTCGCCTTGCTGATGCCGGCCGGACCGGCCTTCGCCGATGCCGGTTTTCGGCAATGGGTCGCCGGCTTCCGCGCCACGGCCGTGGCGGGCGGCGTTTCCGGCGGGGTCTACGACCGGGCGTTCCGGGGCATCAATGAACCCGACCCGGTGGTGCTGGAAAAGGCACGCACCCAGCCCGAATTCACCGCACCTGCCTGGGACTATTTCGACAACCGCGTCCACGACCAGTCCGTTGCCGTCGGCCAGCAGATGGCCAAAAAATGGAAGCCGTGGCTGGAACGGATCGAGGCGAGGTTCGGCGTCGACCGCTACATCCTGCTCGCCATCTGGTCGATGGAATCGAATTATGGCGAGATCCTCAAGCGCGACGACATCATGCGCAATGTCATCCGCTCGCTGGCAACCCTCGCCTATGGCGACCCGAAGCGTTCGAAATTCGCCCGCACCCAATTGGTCGCCGCGCTGAAAATCCTGCAGACCGGCGACATCGACGAAAGCCACCTGATGGGCTCCTGGGCCGGCGCCATGGGCCAGACCCAGTTCATCCCGACCAGCTACCAGCATTATGCCGTCGACATGGACGGCAACGGCAAGCGCGACATCTGGAATTCGATCCCCGATGCGTTGGCGACATCAGCCAATCTGCTGAAGAAGAATGGCTGGCAGGGCGGCAAGACCTGGGGCTACGAGGTCACCATTCCGGCGGGCAAACTGCCGGCCGGCTCGAAGACATTGGCGCAGTGGCAGGCGCTCGGCGTCGCCAGGGCCAATGGCAAGCCGTTCAAGAACGCAACCGACAAGGCGACGCTGAAAGTGCCGGACGGCCGCGGCGGACCGGCCTTCCTGATGATCAAGAACTTCTCCGTCATCAAGGCCTACAACAACGCCGACAAATATGCCCTGGCCGTCGGCCTTCTTGCCGACGAAATCGCCGGCTCTAATGGTCTGGTGCAGGACTGGAAGCGGCCTTTCACCAAACTGTCCTTCGAGGAAAGGCAGGAGTTGCAGAAGCGGCTTTCGCAGCACGGACTTTACGACGGCAAGTTCGACGGCAAGATCGGTGACGGCACGAAAACCGCCATCATGACCTATCAGGCAACGGTCGGCTTGACCCAGGACGGGTATCCGAGCATGGAAGTGCTCAAATGGCTCAGAAAGAAATAGAGCCATCGGCAGCGCCGCGCATTGCGGCGCACAAGCGATGCCGTAGCATTGATGTGTGCATGATCCGCTGCGAGGGCCATGCACCAAGGGATGGAGAGGGTGCTTGGTTTCGGCAGCGCGTATCCGTGTGATCGTTTTCCGCTTGCCGATCCTCGTTCTGGCCATCGTTGTCCTGGCGACGGGACTCGCCGGCAGTTTCCACACACCGGCTTTGGCGCAGGAACAACCGCAGAACCGCGGCTGGTCGCTGCGCGACCTTCTGTTCCCGCGCCGCAGCGAACGCATCGAGCCGCCGCTCGACGTCCGCAAGGCAAAGCCGAAGGTCAAGAAGAAGCCCCGTGCACCCGTTGAACCTTCCGCTCCGATTGTCGAGAAGACACCGGATGCCCGCGTCGTTCTGGTGATCGGCGATTTCATGGCCAACGGCCTGGCCGAAGGCCTCGAAACAGCCTTTGCCGACAATGCCAACGTCAGGATCGTCGAGCGCGCCAACGGTTCTTCGGGTTTCGTGCGCGATGATGTCTACAATTGGCCCGAACAGGTCAAATCGCTGGTCGAGACCGAAAAACCCTCCGTGGTCGTCGTCATGCTCGGCTCCAACGACCGCCAGCAGATGCGCGTCAACGATGTGCGCGAGCAGCCGCGCTCCGAGAACTGGACCAAGGAATACGAACGCCGGACCGAAGCCTTGGGAAAGGCACTGGCGGCGACCAAGGTGCCTTATCTGTGGGTCGGCATGCCAGCCTTCAAGACGCCGAAGATGACCTCCGACATGCTGGCATTCAACGACATCTACCACTCGGCAGCCGAGAAGAACGGCGGCGAATTCGTCGATGTCTGGGACGGGTTCGTCGACGAGAACGGCGCCTTTGTCTCGACCGGCCCCGACATTAACGGCCAGGCCGTGCGGCTGCGCTCCGACGACGGCATCAACGTCTCGAAAGCCGGCAAGCGAAAGCTCGCCTTCTACACCGAAAAGCCGCTGGCCAAGATCCTCGGCCTGGCAGCGCCGGGAAGCGTGGTGACGGCTGCCGCGCCGGCCGGCGCCCCGGTCGAGGCGCCGTCGCTGCCCGCCGCCCCGATCGTGGTCGACCGCACCGTTCCAATGCTGCTCAACGATCCGGCGCTCGACGGCGGGACCGAGCTTCTCGGTGCGGCGGCGGCGCCGAAAGCCAATCCGGATCTGCCCGGCGAAAAACTAATCCTCGAAGGCAAGGCGCCCGAGGCCTCGCCCGGCCGCGCCGACGACTTCTCGTGGCCGCCCAAGGCCGCTGCCGCGACGGATACGACGACGGCGATCAACCGTTAACGGGGGAGTACCGTCGACCCCATCAGCGCTTCATCGATCGAGCGCGCGGCCTGGCGGCCTTCGCGGATCGCCCACACCACCAGCGACTGGCCGCGGCGCACATCGCCTGCGGCGTAAAGCTTGTCGACGCTGGTCTTGTAGTCGCGATCGTTGGCTTCGACATTGCGGGAACGGCGGCTGTCGGTGGTGATTTTCATCTCACCGTCCAGCTCTTTCGCGACGCCCACGGCGGCCGGGCCGGCAAAGCCGATGGCGATGAAGGCGAGGTCTGCACGGATGACGAATTCGGTGCCGGGGATAGGCTTGCGCTTCTCGTCGACCTCGCAGCACTTGACGCCGGTCAGTTGGCCGTCCTCGCCGATGAATTCGAGCGTCGCCACCTGGAATTCGCGCTCCGCACCTTCGGCCTGTGAGGACGAGGTGCGCATCTTGGTCGCCCAGTAAGGCCAGACCGAAAGCTTGTCTTCCTTCTCCGGCGGCTGCGGGCGGATGTCGAGCTGGGTGACGCGCACCGCGCCCTGGCGGAAGGCGGTGCCGACGCAGTCGGACGCGGTATCGCCGCCGCCGACGACGACGACATGCTGGCCGCCGGCGATGATCGGATGCGACGGCCAGGCCACCGACTGGATCGGCTCGCCGCCGACGCGACGGTTCTGCTGCACCAGATAGGGCATGGCGTCATAGACGCCGCCGAGATCGTCGCCCGGAATGTTGGCCGGACGCGGCGATTCCGAACCGCCGCAATAGAGCACCGCATCGTATCCGGCGAGCAACTCTGCCACCGGCTTGTCGACGCCGACATTGACGCCGCAATGGAAGGTCACGCCCTCGCCCTGCATCTGCTCGATGCGGCGGTCGATATAGTGCTTCTCGATCTTGAAGTCGGGAATGCCGTAGCGCATCAGCCCGCCGGGACGGCTCTCACGCTCATAGACGCTGACCTCGTGGCCGGCGCGGCCAAGCTGCTGCGCCGCCGCCATCCCTGCCGGGCCGGAGCCGATGACAGCGACCCGCTTGCCCGTCTTCTTCTCTGGCGGATAAGGCCGGATATGGCCGGTTTCATAAGCCTTGTCGGCGATTGCCTGTTCGACAGTCTTGATGGCAACCGGAATGTCCTCGAGGTTCAGCGTGCAGGCTTCCTCGCAGGGCGCGGGGCAGATGCGGCCGGTGAACTCGGGGAAATTGTTGGTCGAATGCAGGTTGCGGATCGCATTGTCCCAGTCGCCATTGTAGACGAGGTCGTTCCAGTCCGGGATCTGGTTGTGGATCGGGCAACCGGTCGGCCCGTGGCAGAACGGGATGCCGCAATCCATGCAGCGCGCGGCCTGTTTCTCGACCTCCTTGTCCGACATCGGCAGCGTGAATTCACGAAAATGCCGGATGCGGTCGGAGGCCGGCTGGTACTTGTGCACCTGCCGGTCGATTTCGAGAAAGCCTGTTACCTTGCCCATAGTCCAGTTCCTGCTGTCCAGATGGTGCGGTTTTCGCACCCGTTAACCCCTTGAGGCAGCCGTGGCAACCTTGCATCCGAGGTCAAACTGTCGCTGAAAGTTCCGCCGGGAAGCCTGCGCCTCCCGGCAAGTCGAAAAACCTATTCCGCCGCCACGCCCATGCGCATGCGTTCCATCTCGATCAGCGCGCGGCGGTATTCGACCGGCATGATCTTGCGGAATTTCGGCCGGAAGGTCGTCCAGTCGTCGAGTATCTCGCGGCCGCGTACCGAACCGGTGAAATGGACGTGGTTCGAGATAAGCTGGTAAAGCCGTTCCTCGTCATGGGTGGTCATGTCGCCCGAGACGTCGACGCGACCCTTGTGGTCGAGGTCACCGCCATGATGCAGCAGCCTTTCCATCAGATCGTCTTCTTCCGGAACCGGCTCCAGCTCGACCATCGCCATGTTGCAGCGCGCGGCGAAATCGCCGGCCTCATCCAGAACATAGGCCACGCCGCCCGACATGCCGGCAGCGAAGTTGCGACCGGTCTGGCCGATGACGACGACGATGCCGCCGGTCATGTATTCGCAGCCATGATCGCCGACGCCTTCAACGACGGCGGCGACGCCCGAATTGCGCACCGCGAAGCGCTCGCCGGCGACACCTGCGAAATAGGCCTCGCCCTCGGTCGCGCCATAGAGGACGGTGTTGCCGACGATGATCGATTCCGCCGCGACGATCCTGGACTCCTCCGGCGGCCGGATGACGATGCGTCCGCCCGACAGGCCCTTGCCGACATAGTCGTTGGCCGCACCGACGAGATCGAACGAGATGCCGCGCGCCAGGAAGGCGCCGAACGACTGGCCGGCGGTGCCGGTCAGCTTCACCTGGATCGTGTCCTCGCGCAGGCCCTTGTGCCTGAAGCGCTTGGCGACTTCGCCCGACAGCATGGCGCCCGTGGAGCGATCGACATTGCGGATGTCGACCTCGATCTTGACCGGCTGCTTGCTTTCGAGCGCGGGCTTCGCCAGTTCGATCAGCTTGCGATCGAGTACATCGTCGATCGGGTGTTTCTGCCGTTCGGTCCAGTGCACCGCCTCATGCGGCGCGTCCGGCTTGAAGAACATCTTGCCGAAATCGAGCCCACGCGCCTTCCAATGCTGGATCATCTCGCGCTTCTCCAGCAGGTCGCTGTCGCCGATGATCTGGTCGATATGGGTGTAGCCCATCTCGGCCAGCAGCCCCCTCACCTCTTCCGCAACATAGAAGAAGAAGTTGACGACATGCTCGGGCGTGCCCTTGAAACGCTTGCGCAGAACCGGGTCCTGCGTCGCGACGCCGACCGGGCAGGTGTTCAAGTGGCACTTGCGCATCATGATGCAGCCGGCCGCGATCAGCGGCGCGGTCGAGAAGCCGAACTCGTCGGCACCGAGCAGCGCACCGATGATGACGTCGCGCCCCGTGCGCAAGCCACCATCGACCTGCAGTGCAACGCGCGAGCGCAGCCCGTTCAGCACCAGCGTCTGGTGCGTCTCGGCAAGGCCCATTTCCCATGGACTGCCGGCATGCTTGAGCGAGGTCAGCGGCGACGCGCCGGTGCCGCCATCATAGCCGGAGATGGTGATGTGGTCGGCGCGTGCCTTGGTGACGCCGGCCGCAACCGTACCGACACCGACTTCCGACACCAGCTTGACCGATACGTCGGCCGCCGGGTTGACGTTCTTCAGGTCGTAGATCAGCTGCGCCAGATCCTCGATCGAATAGATGTCGTGATGCGGCGGCGGCGAGATCAGGCCGACGCCGGGCGTCGAGTGCCGGACCTTGGCGATGGTGGCGTCGACCTTGTGGCCGGGCAGCTGGCCGCCCTCACCGGGCTTGGCGCCCTGCGCGACCTTGATCTGCATGACATCGGAATTGACGAGATACTCGGCGGTGACGCCAAACCGCCCCGAGGCGACCTGCTTGATCGCCGAACGTTCGGGGTTCTTGCCGCCGCCGGGCAGCGGCAGATAGCGGTCTGCCTCTTCGCCGCCCTCGCCGGTGTTCGACTTGCCGCCGATCTGGTTCATGGCGCGCGCCAGCGTCGTGTGTGCCTCGCGCGAGATCGAGCCGAACGACATCGCCCCGGTCGAGAAGCGCTTGACGATATCGGCCGCCGACATCACGTCCTCTATCGCGACCTTCTTGCGGCCGGTCTCTTCCGCAAGCTTGATCCTGAACAGGCCGCGTATGGTCTGGGCACGGGCCGTCTCGCTGTCGATCTGCGCGGAATACTCCTTGAACGTCTCCCACGAGCCCTGGCGCACGGCGTGCTGCAAGGTGGCGACGGCGTCGGGCGACCACATATGGGCTTCGCCGCGCATGCGGTACATGTACTCGCCGCCGACCTCGAGGCTGTTGCGCAGCACCGGATCGTTGCCGAAACCGTCGGTGTGGCGGCTGAGCGTCTCGGCCGCGACCTCGTCCAGGCCGACACCTTCGATCAGCGTCGCTGTGCCGGTGAAGTACTTCTCGACGAAATCCGACTTCAGCCCGATGGCGTCGAATATCTGCGCGCCGCAATAGGACTGGTAGGTGGAGATGCCCATCTTCGACATCACCTTGAGGATGCCCTTGCCGATCGACTTGATGTAGCGCGAGACCACCTCGTAGGCGTCGACCTCAGCCGGCAGTTCGCCACGCTTGTGCATGTCGAGCAGCGTATCGAAGGCAAGGTAGGGGTTGATCGCCTCGGCGCCGTAGCCGGCGAGACAGCAGAAATGATGCACTTCGCGCGGCTCGCCGGATTCCACGACCAGGCCGACCGCGGTGCGCAGACCCTTGCGGATCAGGTGGTGGTGCACGGCAGCCGTCGCCAGCAGTGCCGGGATGGCGATACGGTCGGGACCCACCTGGCGGTCGGACAGGATGATGATGTTGTAGCCGCCGGCGACAGCGGCTTCCGCCCGCTCGCACAGACGCTCGAGGGCGCCCTGCATGCCGGCCGCGCCCTCGCTCGACCCGTAGGTGATGTCGATGGTCTTGGTGTCGAAACGGTCCTCGGTGTGGCCGATCGAGCGGATCTTTTCCAGATCGCCATTGGTCAGGATCGGCTGGCGCACTTCGAGCCGCTTGCGGCGCGAATTGCCGACCAGGTCGAAGATGTTCGGCCGCGGCCCGATGAACGACACCAGGCTCATCACCAGCTCCTCGCGGATCGGGTCGATCGGTGGGTTGGTGACCTGGGCGAAATTCTGTTTGAAATAGGTGTAGAGCAGCTTCGACTTGTCCGACATCGCCGAGATCGGCGTGTCGGTGCCCATCGAACCCACGGCTTCCTGGCCGGTGGTCGCCATCGGCGACATCAACAGCTTGGTGTCTTCCTGCGTGTAGCCGAAAGCCTGCTGGCGATCGAGCAGGCTGACATCCTTGCGCAGCGCGCGCGGCTCGACCGGCTTCAGATCCTCGAGGATCAGCTGCGTGTTGTTGAGCCAGGTCTTGTAGGGATGCCTGGTGGCGATCTCCGACTTGATCTCCTCGTCGGAAATGATGCGGCCCTTGGCGAGGTCGATCAGAAGCATGCGGCCGGGCTGCAGCCGCCACTTCTTGACGATCCTCTCCTCCGGCACCGGCAGCACGCCGGCTTCGGACGCCATGATGACGCGGTCGTCGTCGGTGACGATGTAGCGCGCCGGGCGCAGCCCGTTGCGGTCGAGCGTGGCGCCGATCTGGCGGCCGTCGGTGAAGGCGACCGCGGCCGGCCCGTCCCACGGCTCCATAAGCGCTGCATGGTATTCGTAGAAAGCCTTGCGGTCGGCATCCATCAGCTTGTTGCCGGCCCACGCTTCGGGGATCAGCATCATCATGGCATGGCTGAGGCTGTAGCCGCCCTGGAACAGGAATTCGAGCGCATTGTCGAAGCACGCCGTGTCGGACTGGCCGTCATAGGAGATCGGCCACAGCTTGGAGATGTTGTTGCCGAACAGTTCGGAATCGACCGAGGCCTGGCGCGCCGCCATCCAGTTGTTGTTGCCGCGCACCGTGTTGATCTCGCCATTATGCGCGACCATGCGGTAGGGGTGCGCGAGCTTCCATGACGGGAAGGTGTTGGTCGAGAAGCGCTGGTGGACGAGGATCAGCGCGGTCTCGAAACGCGGATCCGACAAATCCTTGTAATAGGCGCCGACCTGGTAGGCCAGGAACATGCCCTTGTAGACGATGGTACGCGCCGATAGCGACACACAGTAGGCGCCGATATCCTTGTTGTTGTTCTCGGCGTAGATGCGGCCGGAAATCACCTTGCGCAGCAGGTACAGCCTGGCCTCGTATTCCTCGTCATCTGGAATGTCCGATGTGCGGCCGATGAAGACCTGGCGATGGAACGGTTCGGAGGCCGCAATATCGGGCGCCTTCGACAGCGATGAATTGTCGACCGGCACGTCGCGAAAGCCGAGCAGCGGCAGCCCTTCTGACAGCGCCGATTCGGCGATGATCTCTTCGATATGGGCGCGCAGTGCCGCATCCTGCGGCATGAACCAGTGGCCGACGCCGTATTGGCCTGCCGCCGGCAGTTCGACGCCCTGGGCCGCCATCTCTTCGCGGAAGAAATGATCGGGAATCTGCACCAGCACGCCGGCGCCGTCGCCCATCAGCGGATCGGCGCCGACAGCGCCGCGATGCGTCAGGTTTTCGAGCACGAAGAGCCCGTCCTTGACGATCTGGTGCGACTTCACGTTCTTCATGTTGACGATGAAGCCGACGCCGCACGCGTCATGCTCGTTGCGCGGATCATAGAGACCCTGCGCGGCCATGCCATTGGTGGTCAGGCCGTTGGTGGTCTGGCCTTCTTTGGTCAGAACGGTATTTTTAACGGCTGCCGCTTTCGTCTGCGCGGCCTGGCCGATAATCGCAGATGGCGTCAGTTCCGTCATCGTCCTGTCCTCCGTTCCGGCCCCTTGCACGTCTAGCATTTGGGGCGCTGGTCTACCTTGGGAAGCGACTGGCTTCCGCTCTCATCTTGCGGCACGTCTTTTCGAAATCCTTGGCGGACCGTGCGGTGCACCGCCGGTTCGTATCCGGTATCGTACAGGCCACAGCCGAGCCGTCTACCCGTCGCTCGCGGCAACGGCCGGAGTGGCCCAAATGATACGCCAATCCAGCCTGACTTGTGCGACAAAATAAGACAGCACTACTGTCCTAAATTTTTATGTCAGAAATCCTGGGCGTACACAAGACCGATTCACCAAATTCTTGGACGTTTGGCGACAGAAAATTACGTCGGGCGCTGTCGAAACGAAATTTCGATCCCGGCACTCCTTCGTGATCGCCTTTGGCTTTACCGCTTTTTCAGCCCTTGGCCCTTGCGCGTCAAACCCCGAAACGGCCATGGTCGCGCTCTTGTCGCAACCAGACTTTCTCAACCAGACAGGGACTTTCCTGATGTTCTTTGCATCCGACAACTGGGCGGGCGTCCATTCCAACATTGCCGCCGGGCTGTCAGCCAACGCCGGCGGCTTTTCGACCGCCTATGGCGATGGCGATCTCGACCGCGCCGTCTACCAGCGTTTCAGCGAGATCTTCGAACGCGAGGTCGCGGTGTTCTTCGTCGCTACCGGCACGGCGGCCAACTCGCTGTCCCTGGCCGCTTACAACAAGCCCGGCGGCATTTCCTTTGCGCACCGCGAATCGCACATCATCGAGGACGAATGCGGCGCGCCGGAATATTTCAGCGGCGGCTCGCGTCTCCATGCTGTCGACGGCGCCCTGGGCAAGATCGACCCGCACAATCTTGAACGGGCCGTCGCCCGTTTCGCACCCGAAATCGTCCATTGGGGACGCCCGACGGCCGTCTCGATCACCCAATCGACCGAAGTCGGCACAGTGTACGGGCTCGACGACATTTCCACCATTTCGGAGATCGCCAAACGCTTTTCCCTGCCGCTGCATATGGACGGCGCCCGTTTTGCCAACGCATTGGTCGCGCTTGAGACGACGCCGGCCGAAATGACCTGGAAGCGCGGCGTCGATATCGTCTCGTTCGGCGGCACCAAGAACGGCTGCTGGTGCGCCGAAGCGGTGGTGCTGTTCGATCTAGACCGCGCCAAGGAGCTGTCCTTCCTGCGCAAGCGCGCCGCACAGCTGTTCTCCAAGTCGCGCTTCATCGCAGCGCAGTTCGACGCCTACTTCACGGACGGCCTGTGGCTGGACACGGCCCGTCATGCCAATGCCATGGCCGCGCGCCTGGCGGCTGCGATCGAGGATTCGGCAACGGCTAAGCTCGCCTGGTTGCCGCAGGCCAACGAGGTGTTCGCGGTGATGAAAAAGGCGGAAGCCGAAAGGCTGCAATCCGTCGGCGCCGCCTTTTACGACTGGCACCGGCCGCACGGCTTCGACGGCCATGTCGGCGAGGACGAGTTGCTCTATCGCTTCGTCACCAGCTTTGCCACGACTTCAGATGAGGTCGATCGCTTCGGCCAGATGATCGCCTGACCCGCGAGACCGCGCCAATGACAAAGCCACCTGTCGGCTCAACCATGCGGCTGGTTCGCCCGGCGCCAAACGTGCTCGGCTTCTACGATGGCCGCATCGACGGCGTTCGCGCCTGGTCGGACGAACCGAACTGGCTGGACGACGGCGCCTATGCCCTCGGCATCTGCCCCTATCCGGTAGTCGATGGGTCGCAGGCGCTTGTCAACGACCCGGATATTTCGCTGCCTCACGCGCGCTTCATCAGGCAGACGCTCGAAGACATGGGGGTCAGCTCGATCCGGGTGGTGCTCAGCCACTGGCATGACGATCATATTGCCGGCAATGAGGTGTTTCAGGATTGCGAGATTATCGCCAACACGCTCACCGCCTCGGCGCTCGCGAACAACCGGGCCGAGATCGAAAGCGGTGTTCCACCGATCAAGCCTCTCGTGCTGCCGAACAGGACCTTCGAAGGCAGTCTTGACCTCACCGTTGGATCGATCGCCGTCGAGCTGCGTCAGGTCGAAATCCACAGCCACGACGGCACCGTGCTGTTCATGCCTGGGAACGGCCTGCTGCTGGCGGGCGACACGCTGGAGGATCCGATCACCTATGTCAGCGAGGCGGATCGGCTGGCGCAACATCTGGTCGATCTCGAACGCATGAGCGGGTGGCCGATAGACCGCATCTTGCCCAATCACGGCTCGCTCGAAGCGATTGAACGAGGCGGCTACGACAAAGGCCTCATCGCCGCCACGCAAGCCTACGTTCAAAAACTGCTTCGCTGCCGGCATGAGCCTGATCTTGCGAAGCAGGATCTGAAAACCTTCGGCGCCGACATGTTCGCCACGGGCGAGGTCGAGTACTTCGCGCTGTACGAGCCCGTCCACCGGCAAAACGTCGAGGCCGTTCTCGCAACCGGCACCGGTCGCTAAGCAAGGAAAGGCCGCGCCAAAAGCTCGAGGCCAAGCAAGATCAGGAAAACAAGAAACCAGCGCCGGAAGGTCGCCGGGCTGATCCGCTGCCGGAGCAACTGTCCGAGCCACATGCCGAGCAAGGCCGGCGCAACCGCCAGCGACGACATGGCGACATGCCCGACCTGGAACGCGCCGTGCGAGGCAAGGCCGGCAGCGAGCGCGATCGTCGACACGGTGAAGGACAGGCCGAGCGCCTGGATCAGATCGTCACGGCTCAAGCCCAGCGCCTGAATGTAAGGTACAGCGGGCACGACGAACACGCCGGTGCCGCCGGTGACGAGGCCGGTAAGGAAACCGACGATGGGCGACGAACATCGCTCGGCTGACGCGGGAACCGTCAACTGCCGCGCCAGCAGCGTATAGACGGCATAGACGATCAGCGCCGCCCCGAGGCCGGCCGTCGTCCATTTGACATTGTCGCTGGCCAGCAGCCATGAGCCGGCCAGCGTGCCGGCGACGATGCCGACCATCATCAGCCACAGCCGCCTGAGGATCCATCCGAAGCTCGGGCCGGCAAACAGCTGCCAGATATTGGTGACGAAGGACGGCACGATCAGCAGCGAAGCCGCGGCGACCGGCGGCATGATTGTGCCCAGCAGCCCCATCGCCAACGTCGGCAGTCCCATACCGGTAACGCCCTTGACGATGCCGGCCAGCAGGAAGGTCACCGCAATGGTTGCCGTTAGGGCCAGGGAAAAATCAGCCGAAAGATCAGACATCGCCCTTCATGGGAAGACGGCGCCCGCCGCAAAAGAGCCAGAACTCTTCGGTTGGGGTGACAGAGGCTGCGGCGAAAAAAAGCGGCGCCTCGCGGCGCCGCTTTCGTCTCGGGAGGAGACGCTTTCAACCTTGGGCGTTGTGACGCCGCCGTCTTGATCACGCGGCGTTCTTGGCCTCGATCTGCTTGGCGTTGGCCGAAGAGGCGGTAATCGCGATCTTGCGCGGCTTCAGCTCCTCGGGGATGTTGCGCTTAAGGTCGACGAAAAGCAGGCCGTTCTTCAGCGTGGCGCCGACGACCTCGACATGGTCGGCAAGCTGGAAGCGGCGCTCGAACGAACGCGAGGCAATGCCGCGGTAGAGCAGCTCGGAGCCTTCGCCATTGCCCTCTTCCTTGCGCTCACCCTTGACGGTCAGCACGTTGCGGTGGGCTTCGATCGAAATCTCTTCGTCCGAGAAGCCGGCAACCGCCATCGAGATGCGATAGGCGTCCTCGCCGGTGCGCTCGATGTTGTAGGGCGGATAGGTCTGCGCGCCATCGGGCTGGGCCAGCGAGTCGAGCATGGTGAACAGGCGGTCGAAGCCGACGGTCGAGCGATAGAGCGGGGAAAAATCAACGTGACGCATGAGGTGTTCTCCTGTTGAGCAACATGTTTGCGTGTGGCCGGTGCGAAACCCTGGAAAGGCGTTTCGGGTGGACCAGCAGCCCCGACATCGGCGGCTGCATCCGACATTTGGGGAGCGCAAAAGCGCATTTCAAGGATTTTTGAAGAGCGCCAATCGAGGCGTCGATGAACGGCAGATGAACCGCTGCTTCGGCGCCCGTTCAGCCGGCCGGCGCTAGAGTGCCCCCAGGATAAAGAACCAGGCGGCGCCGGATGAAAGCGCCGCGACGAGGCCGACCGGGTGTAACGTCCCTTCCTCCCGGATCGACAGAGGCCGGAAGCACGCCGCCGCAGGCTGCTTCCGGCCTTGCTTGTCGTTCGTCCGCCCCCTTGGCGTCCTCCCTTTGCTTTTCATCCATTGGCGTCTATCACCATGCCGACGCCCTGCCGGGTGAGACACCACGAAGACGCAAGCGCCTAATGACGGATCTCTTCCATCCCACGCCAGGCAATCCGCCGCCGCAAAATGTCGCCGGCGGCTTTTTCACCACGCGCGACGGCAAGAAGATCCGCTACGGCCTGTTTGCCGCGGTCACCCGGCCGCTGAAAGGCACTGTCGTGCTGCTGCCCGGCCGCAACGAGTGCATCGAGAAGTATTTCGAAACCATCCGCAACCTGACCGACCGCGGCCTCGGCGTCGCCACGCTCGACTGGCGCGGCCAGGGCGATTCCGACCGGCTGATCGCCGATCCGCAACGCGGCTATGTCCGCTCTTTCTACGATTACACCGGCGACCTCGAACAGTTCTTCGAGGATATCGTGCTGCCCGACTGCCGCGGCCCGTATTACATCCTCGCCCATTCGATGGGCGCCGTAATCGCGCTGCTCGCGGCGCCGTCGATGGTCAACCGGGTGCGTCGCATGGTGCTGATTGCGCCTTTCCTGACGGTGCCCGACTCGCCCGTGTCGGCAAAAACCGCGCGCCGCGTCTGCTCGGTATTGTGCTTTCTCGGCCTCGGCCGGCTCTACGCCGCCTGGGGTCCGCGTCCCAGGGAAACCCTGCCCTTCGCCCTCAACAAGGTGACATCGGACCCCGGGCGCTATCAGCGCAACACGAAAATCTACGAGCACTATCCGCAACTGGCGCTCGGCGGGCCGACGATCCGCTGGCTGCAGGCGGCAATCAAGGCAGGCGAAGCCATCAGTGAGCCCGACTTCATGGCCAGGATCCAGGTGCCGCTGCTGATGATCGCCGCCGGCGCCGATCAGGTCGTCTCGACCAAGGCCGTGGAAGCCTATGCCAGGCGTCTGCGTCTGGGCTCGCTGCTGATGATCGATGGCTCGAAACACGAGATCCTGCAGGAGGCCGATGTCTATCGCGAGCAGTTGCTCGCCGCCTTCGACGCCTTCATACCCGGCAACGACGACCCAACAGCCTGATGCCGCCGGCGCTGCATGTTGCGGCGCCTTGAGCTTGCGCCTGCTGACAGCCTTCTGTCAGGAGCAGCGCCGGCAGCACCCAAAGAGCTAAAGATTCTGACAGCCGGTGCCGCCCCGGAATGCTCATCTCTCCGCATACTGAACGCCAAGGGGATGACGTCATGACCGAGAAAACCTGCGCTGCCTGCGATTGCCAGCTGGACGCCAACCCGATCCGCGTCAAGGTCGGCGGCAAGACCGTCGAGGTCTGCTGCGAGGAATGCGCGATTGCGCTGAACGAAGCCGGCGCCTCAGTGGCCGGCGCCGGCAACGGGGAAGCCTGAGCGATGCGCCCCGATCATGCAGCGCAATGCCTCGCACATCAGCCGACAACTCAAACCGCGACGTTCCGGCGGTCCTTGCGGACACAAGGCATCGCGGCGGCCAACTGGATCGGCCGTCAACTGGAAAGGCGCCGAAGCCGCCTTGCCTTGCTCGAAATGACCGACGAACAGCTCAAGGACATCGGACTGTCGCGCAGCGACGCTCACTGCGAATACATGCGCCGTTTGTGGGACTGAGCCATGGCCGTACGAAGGGCCCGACAGGTGAAGTCTCCTGACAGGTTTGGACAAGCCAATCGCCTAATGTGCCGGAGCAGCTTTCGGCGCAAGGGTAGAATGCAACGGCCATGTCTCAGCTCACCATGTCGCAGTTCACGGTACAGACGCTTCTGGACACCGGCACCGTCAGGGTGAGGGATGTCCTCTGCAGCGGCGAATGCCGGCACAAGAGCGAAGAAGAGTGCACCGCTGCCACGCATCTTGTGTTTCCCTATCGCGGCGTCTTCGTGCGCCATGTCGGCCGCAACGATGCGGTCGCCGAAGCCAACCAGTTGTTGTTCTTCAACAACGCCGAAGGCTACCGGATCAGCCATCCCGTCGAGGGTGGCGATTCCTGCCTCGATCTCGTTGTCGAGGAGGCGCAACTGCAGGAGTTGACGCCGAAGGAGCAGTTGCGCTCGGGCAGCGCCGTGGCGTTTCGTCGTCAGCGCCGCCGCATCGACCCGCGGGCTCAGGCGCTGGTGGCGGTGCTGCGCCACAGCCTGAGCCGCAACATTGCCGAAACGCTGGAGGCCGAAACCCTGGCGCTGACGCTGGTGCGGCGCTCCCTCGGCGAGCGCACCTCGCATGCCGCCGGCGCCAGCGCTGGCCGGCAGAAGCTGGTCGATCGCGCCAAGCTCGTCCTGTCCTCGGATCTTTCGCGGCGCTGGACGCTGGCCGAGATCGCCGCTGAAGTCGGGGTATCACCGGTTTATCTCACGCAGGTTTTCCAGCAGGTCGAGGCGATGCCGCTCTATCGCTACCATCTGCGCCTGCGGCTGGCGCGCGCGCTCGACCTGCTTGGCCGCTACGACAATCTGACCACGCTCGGCCTGGACCTCGGCTTCTCCAGCCACAGCCATTTCAGCTCAGCGTTCAGGCAGGTCTACGGGCGAACGCCGGCGGAATTCCAGCGCTCGATCAAGCCGCGCTGATCGGGTCGACTATCAGCCCCGCAGGGCTGCCATTGCAGCCGCATGAAGCTCCGGCGTTGCGGCGGCCAGGATGTCGCCGCCCTTTTCCGCCGGACCGCCCTCGAATGTGGTGACGACGCCGCCGGCCTTTTCGATGATCGGGATCAGCGCCACGATGTCGTAGGGTTTCAATCCGGGATCGGCGACGATGTCGACGCTGCCGGACGCGATCATGGCAAAGGCGTAGCAATCGGCTCCGTAGCGGGCGAGCTGGATCTGTTTCTCGAACGCGTCGTAGCGGGTGCGCGCCTCGCCCTTGAAAAGCGCCGGCGTGGTGGTGAACAAGGTCGCCTCGTCAAGCTTCGTCCTCTTGCGGGTCGACAGCTTCCGCGGCCCACCGGGGCCTTCGTAGTGGGAGCCGGAAGCGTTGGCGTAGAACAGCTCGCCGGTGAACGGCTGCGCCATCATGCCGGCGACGGCGTCACCGTCGACCGTCAATCCGACCAGCGTTCCCCACACCGGCAAGCCTGAGATGAAGGCGCGGGTACCATCGATCGGATCGATCACCCAGACATGCCTTGAGGAGATGTTTTCGCTGCCATGTTCTTCGCCAAGGATACCGTGATCGGGATACTCAGCCGAGATCAGCGCCCGAATGGCGCGCTCGGCCTCGCGGTCGGCCTCGGTGACCGGGTCGAAACTGCCGTTTTCCTTGTTGGCCACCGCGCCCTGTGCGCGGAAACGCGGCAAGGTTTCAGCCGCCGCCGCTTGCGCGATCCGGCGCATGAAATCGATGCTGATGTCCACGTGATTCTCCCGCATTACAGAGTGCCAACCCCGTCTGCCGGCACTTTCCCGCCAAAACAAGCCGGTTTATCGATTTATCAGAGACATCAGCGTTGCCGAAATGTCACACATCGGGACCATCGAAACGCATTTCCACACCAGAGTGAATTAAAAAAGCGTGGGATCGATTGACATTTGTGCATCGCACAATAAATTTGTTCTCGGACAGGTTTTCCTGTCCATGCCCTCCTTGGGCGTTTCCTCCCTAGACTTCGACCGTGTCGTGCAAACGATGCGGTCTTTTTTTACGCTGCGGGATGGCCAGCGCGGGATTGCATGAACAGCCGCCGCTCCGGCGTCATTCGGCGGCCAGCGGCAGGTCGATGAAGTGGTGGTCGGGCATCGCCATCAGGTCGGCCGAAAAGCGCGCCATATCGTCGGCCAGCGCATCGAAGCCGGCCGATTTCTGGAACGTCCGCTCATTCATGTAGAGGCCGCGATTGACCTCGATCTGCAGCGCATGCAGATGGCGCGCCGGCCGGCCGTAATGCTCGGTGATGAAACCGCCTGCATAGGGTTTGTTGTGGGCGACGGTGTAGCCCATGCCGATGAGCAGGCCGATCGCCGTCTCGGTCAGGGCCGCCGTGGCCGAGATGCCGAAACGGTCGCCGACGATGAAATCCGGCCGCAGGCCGCTGTCGCCCACCCTGATGCTCGCCGGCATCGAATGGCAGTCGATCAGCACGGCATAGCCGAACCTGGCATGGGTTCTGGTCAATAGCCGCTTCAGCGTCTCGTGATAGGGTTTGTAGACCGCCTCTATGCGCTGGACGGCCTCCGCCAGCGGCAGACGGCCGGAATAGATGTCGAGCCCCTCGCCCACCAGCTTGGGCACGGTGCCGAGCCCGCCGGCGACACGCGCCGAGCGGATGTTGCAGAAGGACGGCACCGGCTCGGCGAACATGCGCGGGTCGAGTTCCCAGGGTTCGCGGTTGACGTCGAGGTAAGCGCGCGGAAAATTCGCCGCCAGCATCGGCGCGCCCAGCACCACCGCGCTGCCGAACAGCTCGTCGACATAGCAATCCTCGGAGCGGCGGATGGCGCTCCGGTCGAGCCGCGCCATGGCCAGGAAGCGGTCTGGATAATAGCGGCCGCTATGCGGTGAGTTGAAGACGAAGGGAACGCGCTGCTCGGCGCCCGATCGGATTTCGAAGGGTGGAACGACCGAAAAATCTTCGGCTGCCGTCGTCAATTTGAACGAACCCGGAAACAGCAATGCATCATGATGGGAAACTGCCACCTCATCGGCCGCATGTCCAGCATTTCGGCATGTCAGGAACCCCGTCAAATCAGGATTAATGCAGCCAACGTTCACTTGATGTTTACCGTCAGCTCCTCATATACAGGATGGTTAACGGGCTTGCCGGACGGCAGGCTCGGCTGGGGTGATTCGGACGGGACAAGATGGCACGCATTCTGCTGGCGGAAGACGACGACGACATGCGCCGGTTCCTGGTCAAGGCACTGGAGCGGGCCGGCTATCACGTCAGCGATTTCGACAATGGCGCCAGCGCCTACGAGCGGCTGCGCGAAGAACCTTTCTCCCTGCTGCTGACCGATATCGTCATGCCGGAGATGGACGGCATCGAACTCGCCCGCCGCGCCACCGAGATCGATCCCGACCTCAAGGTGATGTTCATCACCGGTTTCGCGGCCGTCGCGCTCAACCCCGATTCCAAGGCGCCGAAAGACGCCAAGGTGCTGTCCAAGCCCTTCCACCTGCGCGATCTCGTCAATGAGGTCGAAAAAATGCTTCAGGCCGCCTGAAGCGCGCACAGTGTGATCTCGCCGCTTCGTCGGCGGCGCGGCAAAACGAGCCTTTCTTTCCCTTTTCCGGCTATTGACGCGCTGGACCAAAAATGGTGTATGCGCGGCTTCGGATGGGCGTGTAGCTCAGCGGGAGAGCACTGCATTGACATTGCAGGGGTCACAGGTTCAATCCCTGTCACGCCCACCATCCTTTCAATAACTTAGCCAAGCCCGTTTTTGGCGCACCCCTTCGACGACTTAGCCGGTAAGGCGGCCACCGCTTGTGGCAGCCGCCTCGTGTTTGTGGACATTCTAATGCATGGCGCTCAAAAGTGGCCCCGGTTTTGAGACGACGACATGCATAAAAACAAAGGCCTAAAGCGCGTCGCCTGAGTCCGTTCAAACGCGACGCGCTTTAGACGTGGTGCGGACTTAGCGTCCTTGAAGGCGCAGGCTCGATGCCGTCCTCCATAAGAATATCCTTCTTGCGAGCGAACGCGACGAAGACGCCTCGTGCTGTCTCGGGTTCCACATCACCAATCAGAGCGGCTTTGCAAGCGCGAATAGCAGCTCTCTGCTCCGGGCTGTTGCCACACCATTCGGCTGCGAATTGATAAGCATCCGCGACCGTGTTGAGTTGGCGGGGAAAGCCCAATCCCACCCACACCCGGACTGGCTTTTCAAAAGGTTTCGATAGCATCATGACCTCCTTTCCTAATGCATGTCACCCAGAAGTATGCCGCGGTTCTGGGACAACGACATGCATCAAAACAAAGACTTAAAGCGTGTCGCATGAATCGGTTTCAGCGCGACGCGCTTTAGGCAGTCACTCCTCCGCCTTCGCCACCTCTGCCCATCATCCACGGCATTGTCGTGGATACTTCCTCAAGGATTCTGGCTGCTTTCGCAAAACCGCTGAACGCTTCTCTGGCTGCGGAAAGCGGATAATCGCTATCGAAAGCTCGCTGGCAGGCCCGCAATGCGGTTTGGTGAATGGGGCCGCGCCTGTCCTTCGGCCATTCATAGAGGAACTCCAGAGCGTCCTCGAGACACGTGATTTCCTGAACAAGGTTGTCGCCGCTTTTCACGAAAACGGCGCTGTCAAACATCCGATCGTTCATATGATCCTCCAAATTGAACGAACCATTGAGTTTCATGGTTTGCGCGGTCCAGGCCAACTGCAGGCGCGCGACAGAGGCGCGCCAGTACGTCCTGCAGTGATCATCTTCGTTTCTCCGCAATCACAGCCTCCCGGCCGGAACCGGGAGGCGGACCCGCAGTTCAAAGTGTGACAGATCGACAGGATTACGCGGCTTTACGCGCGCGGTCCGTGTCTTGCGTGATCTGAGTGGCGGCCGTTGGCGTGTCGCCGACGCCGATGCTAATGCGGCGCGGTTTCAGCTCTTCGGGAATCTCACGGACGATGTCGATCGAGAGGAGGCCATTCTCCAGTTTGGCTGCCTTGATCTTCATGTGGTCGGCAAGCTTGAACGTCTGCCTGAAACTGCGATAGGCGATGCCCTGGTGCAGCAGCTGGCGTCCGCTCTGATCATCAGCCTTCTGGCCTACCACGACCAGTTCGGGTCCATGCTGGGTCAGCTCAACCTCATCCTGGCTGAAGCCTGCGATGGCCATCGAGATACGGTAATCGTTCTCGTCGACCTTCTCGATGTTATAGGGCGGCCAGTCTGGACGCGTGCCGCTGTCGAGCATGTCGAAAAGCCGGTCGAAACCGACGGTGGTCCGATAGAGGGTATCAAAGGTTCTCATAGCCACATCCTCCTTGAAGCAACATGGGTACAAGGACGCCGCCCCGTGCGGCGCCGCCATTTTTTGCCGAGCCTTATGGCCTTGGCGGAAATCGAATTAGGAGGCGCCCCAAATGAGTTCAAGAGCATCTCGAATTTTTTTTAGTAGCATCCTCCCATCGACGGAAAGCGAAATCTGAGTTTCTCCAGGACCTTCCCTTCGAACAGTCGAACAGCCCCTTGAAGTACAGATCCGGCGGGAAGTTTTCGCGCGATCTGCGCGACCGCATCGTCTACTGCCCCGCCGTCCCGTTTCGTACTCAAATGCCGGCCAGCAAGGAACCGGGTAGCGGCCTTCCGATCCGTAAATCCACCCTGTCGGAGGGCGAAACGTCCCGGCACGTGCCGGGACGTTTCAGGCTCGCGGATCATTGCGGCCGCGGATCGGGCCTGTCGGGCTTGTCATGAGGGGCGTTGCTGCCTTCACGGCACGGGGTGCCGATGCCGCAGCATTTGCCGTTGTAGGTGATACCGGGCTTGGTCTTCTCGCATTCCCTCGGCGGTGCCGTCTGACACCCTGCCAGCACCGAAACCGCGATGGCGGCGAGAAATGCGTTTCTTGAAGTGATAAACATTGACGTTCTCCTTGATGGACCGTGTTTGCTACACACCGCCTGGTCGCGGGCGGCAGCGAAATGGTTCAAGGAAAATTGGAATCAGGCCGCGCCGAGGCGGACATCACCCTTCTCAATATGGTTGAGAAACCACGCATATGTCTGTTCCAATCCATCGCGAAGCGCGTAGCGCGGGCGCCATCCCGTCGCAAACAGCCGCGAAACATCCATCAACTTGCGCGGCGTGCCATCTGCCTTGGTCGTATCGAAGGCGATATCAGCCTCGACGCCGGCGACCGATGCGACGGTCTGGGCAAGCTCGGCAATGGTGACATCCTCGCCCGAACCGACATTGACGTGGCTGTCGCCGGCATAATTCTTCAACAGCCAGACCAAGGCACCGGCGGCGTCGTCGACATGCAGGAATTCACGCCGTGGCGTGCCCGAGCCCCAGACCTCGAGGCTGTTGCCGCCGCTCAGCGCCAGTGCATGCGCCTTTCGCATCAGGGCCGGCACGACATGGCTGGACTGGAGATCGAAATTGTCGCCAGGACCGTAAAGGTTGGCCGGCATCGCCGAGATGTAGTCGACGCCATGCTGGCGCCGATAGGCCTGGCACAGTTTGAGCCCGGCGATCTTGGCGATCGCATACCATTCATTGGTGGGTTCGAGCGGACCGGTCAGCAGCGCGTCTTCCCTGATCGGCTGCGGCGCGAGCT
Organism: Mesorhizobium sp. M1252; assembly: GCF_040318265.1. Classification (NCBI taxonomy): domain Bacteria; kingdom Pseudomonadati; phylum Pseudomonadota; class Alphaproteobacteria; order Hyphomicrobiales; family Phyllobacteriaceae; genus Mesorhizobium; species Mesorhizobium sp. M1252. The sequence goes on from NZ_JAMYLX010000004.1 coordinate 466,827, forward strand.
TTGGATAGATGCAGGACGAGCCGAGAAACAAAAGCTTGCCGACCTCGCTGCGAAAGGCGCCGTCAATGACATTGCCCTGCATAACCAGGTTTTGCTGCAGGAAATCGACAGGGAACCGGTCATTGGCCAGGATACCGCCGACTTTGGCGGCCGCCATCACCACCGCATCCGGCCTGTGCTCGGCCATCCAGCGCCGCACCCCTGCCTGGTCGAGCAGGTCGAGCCTGTCGCGCGATACGGTGAGTATCTCGCAGTCCTCGCTCGCCAGCCGGCGCACGACGGCCGAACCGACCATACCGCGATGCCCGGCGACGAAGACACGCTTGCCTTTCAGATCAAATGTCGCGTCCATGAACCTGCCTCACGCAGAACGGCTGTTCTGCCGCGTGCCGCCGGCGGTGCGCGCCAGATCGGCCTGCACCATTTCCGCCACCAGATCCCTGAAGCCGGTCGTGTGCGACCACCCCAGCCTGGCTTTGGCCTTGGCGGGGTCGCCGAGCAGCAGGTCGACCTCGGTCGGCCGGAAATAGCGCGGATCGATGCGCACCAGGACAGTGCCCGAACCGGCATCGACACCGACTTCATCGACACCCTCGCCTTGCCAGCGGATGGTGCGGCCGGTCTCGGCAAACGCCAGCTCGACGAATTCGCGCACCGAATGCGCCTCGCCGGTCGCCAGCACGAAATCGTCGGCTTCGCTGTGCTGCAGAATGCGCCACATGCCCTCCACATAGTCGCGCGCATGGCCCCAATCACGCTTGGCGTCGAGATTGCCGAGATAGAGCGTGTCCTGCAGGCCATGATGGATCGAGGCGACGGCCCGCGTAATCTTGCGGGTGACGAAGGTCTCGCCGCGTGTCGGGCTTTCGTGGTTGAACAGGATGCCGTTGGCGGCGAACATGCCGTAAGCCTCGCGGTAGTTGACCGTGATCCAGTAGGCGTAAAGCTTGGCCGCGGCATAGGGCGAGCGCGGATGGAAGGGCGTCGCCTCGCTTTGCGGGACCTCGCGCGCCTTGCCGTAAAGCTCCGACGTCGATGCCTGATAGAAGCGCACCGACTTCTCCAGGCGCAGGATGCGGATCGCCTCGAGCAGCCTGAGTGTTCCCAGCGCATCGGCATTGCCGGTGTATTCCGGCGTCTCGAAACTCACCTGGACATGACTCTGGGCGCCGAGATTGTAGATCTCGCCGGGCTGTGTCTCCTGCACCAGGCGAATAAGGTTGGTCGCGTCGGTCAGGTCGCCATAATGCAGGAAGAAACGCGCACCGCGCTCGTGCGGATCGACATAGATGTCGTCAACGCGCTCGGTGTTGAACGAGGACGAGCGGCGTTTGACGCCATGGACAATATAGCCCTTCTGCAGAAGCAATTCTGCGAGATAGGCCCCGTCCTGCCCGGTAACCCCGGTGATGAGCGCCACTTTTTCCGTCATTGCCGCTCCGTCCGCATCCAATCCCGGCAACCGAATACAGATTTGGCGCGAGAACGCAAATCCCCCATACGGGGGACAGGTTTCAGCCAGCGATTGTGTCGTTCTCAGGCACCTGCAACCGCGCAGAAATGCTTCATCCTGGCCAGCGCAAGCTCGGGATCGGCGAGCAACCCTGCCTGGTCGGCAAGGCGGAAGATGTCGGCATAGTGCAGGATGCCGCGCGCCGACTGCATGCCGCCGACCATGGCGAAATGGTCCTGATGGCCGTTGAGCCAGGCCATGAAGACGATGCCGGCCTTGTAATACTCCGTCGGCGCCTCGAAGATCTTGCGCGACAACGGCACTGTCGGCGCCATCAGCGCGTCAAATCCGGCGCGGTCGCCGTCAGCCAGTTTCGCGAGCGCCGCACTGGCGACTGGCGCGATGGCGTCGAATATGCCGAGCAAGGCGTGCGAGTGCCGCTTCCCGTCGCCGGCAATCAGTTCGGGATAGTTGAAATCGTCGCCGGTGAACATGACGACGCCTTCCGGCAACCGGTTGCGCAAGGCAACTTCCTTGCCGGCATCGAGCAGGGAAATCTTTATCCCCTCGACCTTGCCGGCATGGCGCTCGATGATGGCGACGACGGTGTCGAGCGCGGCCTCGAAATTGCCGCTGCCCCAATAACCTTTCAGTGCAGGATCGAACATGTCGCCCAGCCAGTGCAGGATGACCTTGCCGGATGCCTGGCTGAGGATGCGATCGTAGACCCTGATATAGTCGTCCGGACCCTTTGCGACCGCTGCCAGCGCCCGGCTGGCCATCATGATCGCCTTGCCGCCCTCGCCTTCAATGAAAGCGAACTGCTCCTCATAGGCGGCGATCACATCTTCGAGTGATCTCGAATTGGCCGGCGCCAGATGATCGGTGCCGGCGCCCGAGGAGAGGTCTGCGCCTTCGACGCTGCGCGCCTCGGCGATCGAGCGGCGGATCAATTCCTGCGCATTCGCCCAGTCGAAACCCATGCCGCGCTGGGAGGTGTCCATCGCCTCGGCGATGCGGAAGCCAAGCCGCCACAAATGATGCCGAAACGCCATCGTCTTGTCCCAATCGACCGCAGGCTTCGACCAGGGGTCGGTCATCGCGAAAGGATCGGCGACGACGTGGGCCGCGGCATAGGCGATGCGCGGGAAAACCGCACCGATTACGGGCTCGACCGGACTGCCCGCGAGCTTGTAGCTGACGCGGCCGCCATTCTGCGTAGGCAGGGTGATATCCATGGCAACCTCCGTTTTCGGCATCCTATAAATGGAACGTTCCAATAAATCAAGAACCTTTATGATTGCGGCGATTGAACCGGTCCAAATGCCAAGAAGGCTAAGAGTCCTTGCTAGGAACCACATTCATCACCTTTTCGACCTCCGCAAGAATCCCGATTGACTCTCGGTTGGCAGAGTGATTAGAACGTTCCAATAGATTTGCCCATCTAAGCGGAGGAAACCACCGACATGGCCAGCCGGGCCAAGGCAACGATCCTGGACATCGCCCGCGAGGCTGGTGTGTCCAAATCGACGGTGTCGCTTGTGCTGCAAGGCTCAGGGCTGATCCGGCCTGAAACCGCGGTCAAGGTTCGCAAGGCGATCGAGGATGTCGGCTATGTCTACAACCGCGGCGCCGCCAATCTGCGCAAAGCCCATTCCAACGTCATCGGCATGGTCATCAACGATCTCACCAACCCCTTTTTCGCCGAGCTGGCGGTCGGCATGGAGCGCGTCTTCCAGTCGGCCGGCATCGTGCCCTTCATCGCCAACACGGCGGAGAACCCGGTGCGCCAGGAAGAAGTGCTGAAGTCGCTGATGGAACAGGGCGTCGCAGGCCTGATCGTGTCACCGGCACGCGGCACCACGCCGGGCGCCTTCCGTCGCCTCGAGATGGCGGGCGTGCCGGTCGTCTTCGCCATGCGCCGCCTGCCGGACAGCCGCATCCCGGTGATCGCTCCTGACAACCATCGCGGCGCGTATCTCGCCGCCGCCCATCTGATCGGCAAGGGCCATCGCTGGCTGGCCTTCTTCGGCGGCACCTCCGACCTGGTCGTCTATCAGGAGCGCCTGGGCGGTTTTCGTGAAGCTTGCGAAACATTGGGCATTGCCAGGCGCGACGTGCTTGTCGTCGAAGGCGAGACCAGCCGCAGGGGCGGCATCGCGTGCCTGGAAACCGCCCTTGCCATGGCCGAGCCGCCGACGGCGGCACTGTGCTTCAACGATGCCGTCGCCTTCGGCGTCATGCTGGCGCTGCGCAAGCGCGGGCTGGAGCCCGGCGCGGACTTTGCCGTCGTCGGCTTCGACGACGTGGTCGAGGCCGAGCATTATATGCCGGCGCTGACCAGCGTCTCGGTGGACACACCCGGCCTCGGCGAACGCGCCGCCCACGTCATGCTGAAGATGATCCAGTCGCGCATCACGCATGCCGAGGACCATATCGGCGCCGTCAATCTGGTCGTCAGGGACAGCTGCGGTCCCGATCGCGGCACCCAGGACACATCAGCAGGAATGGGAGACGCGGCATGAGCGTCAAATGGGGACTGATCGGCGCCAGCACGATCGCCAAACAGTTCATGATCAACGCCATTCGCGCGCAAGAGGGTGGCGAAATATCAGCGGTGATGAGCTCCAGCCCGGAGCGCGCCAAGACCTATGCCGATGAACACAACGTCCCGCTTGCCGTCTCGACGCTCGATGACCTGCTCAGCGCCGACATCGACGCCGTCTACATCTCGACCACCAATGAACTGCATCTCGAACAGGCGCTGGCCGCGATCGACGCGGGAAAGCATGTTCTGTGCGAAAAGCCGCTGGCGCTGAACAGCGCCGACGCGCGCACAATGGTCGCCGCCGCCAAGGAAGCCGGTGTCGTGCTTGGCACCAATCATCATCTGCGCAATGCCGGCGCCCACCGCGCCATGCGCGACGCCATATCAGCCGGCCATATCGGCAAGCCGATTGCCGCGCGCGTCTTCCATTCCGTCTATTTGCCGGAAAACCTGCAGGGCTGGCGCATTACCAAGCCTGAGGCCGGCGGCGGCGTGGTGCTCGACATCACCGTGCATGATGCCGACACGCTGCGCTTCGTGCTCGGCGACGACCCGGTCGAGATTTCGGCCTTCACCCAGTTGGCCGGCATGGCCGGCAGCGGGCTGGAAGACGGTGCCATGTGCATCTGGCGCTTCAGGTCCGGTTTGATTGCCCAGTCGCATGAAGGCTTCACAACCAAGTTCGCCGATACCGGCTTTGAGGTGCATGGTTCCGAAGGTTCGCTGATCGCAAAAAATGTGATGACGCAGAAGCCAGTCGGCTCGGTGCTGCTACGCACCGCCAAAGGCGAGGAAGAACTGAGCTTCGACCGAGAAGACCTCTACGCCAGGTCGCTGCGCCAGTTCCATGCCGCCATGCGTGGAGAAGGCCAGCCCTCCGCCACCGGCGAGGACGGCGTCTGGTCGCTGGCGTCGGCCGAAGCAGCGTTGCTGTCCGGGAAATCCGGCAAGGCGGTTGCCATCGAGCCGAAACTCGGGAGCGCCAAGTGAGCAAGCTCGTCTCCGCTCAGCAGGCCGCCAACCTCATCAAGGACGGCATGACCGTGTCGGTCTCGTCGTCGAGCGGGCTCGGCTGCCCGGACGCCGTGCTCGCCGCCATCGGCGGGCGCTTCGACGCGGAAGGCCATCCGAAAAATATCACCACGCTGCACCCTATCGCCGCCGGCGACATGTATGGCATCAAGGGCATCGACCATCTGGCCAAGCCCGGTTTGTTGAAGCGCACGCTCTGCGGCTCCTATCCCTCGGGCCCCTCCTCGTCCGAGCCGCCGCAGATCTGGAAGATGATCGGCGACAATTCGGTCGCCGCCTACAATGTGCCGTCGGGCATCCTGTTCGACATGCACCGCGAGGCCGCCGCCAAGCGGCCGGGTGTGCTGACCAAGGTCGGCCTTGACACTTTTGCCGACCCGCGCCACCAGGGCTGCGCCATGAACGCGGCTGCAAGCGAGCCGATCGTCTCGGTGCAGCAGTTCGACGGCGAGGAATGGCTCTATTTCCGCTCGATCGTGCCCAACATTTCGATCATCCGCGCTACCACCGCCGACGAGCGCGGCAACCTGACCTATGAACATGAGGGCGCCTATCTCGGCGGCCTCGAACAGGCGCTTGCCGCGCGCAACAATGGCGGCATCGTCATTGCGCAGGTCAAGCGCGTCGTCGAGAACGGCACGCTGAAGCCGCATGACGTGCGCGTGCCCGGCGTGCTGGTAGACCACATCGTGGTGGCGCCGGACCAGTTGCAGACGACGCTGACGCCTTACGACCCGGCGATTTCGGGCGAGATCTTCCGCCCGCTGTCAAGCTTTCGCAACGCCGAAATGAACATCCAGAAAGTAATCGCGCGCCGCGTCGCCATGGAGTTGCGCGATGGCATGGCCGTCAATATCGGCTTCGGCATCTCGGCCAATGTGCCGCGTATCCTTCTCGAGGAAGGCCAGCACGGCAAGGTCACCTGGGTGATCGAGCAGGGCGCGGTCGGCGGCGTGCCGCTGCTCGACTTCAAGTTCGGCTGCGCTTCCAACGCCGAGGCGATCATGCCCTCGCCGCACCAGTTCATCTATTTCCAGGCCGGCGGCTTCGATGCCTCGCTGCTCTCCTTCTTGCAGATCGACCGCCATGGCTCCGTCAACGTGTCGAAACTCTCGGCCCGGCCACATGTCACCGCCGGGGCCGGCGGCTTTGTCGACATCACGGCACGGGCGAAAAAGATCGTCTTCTCCGGCTTCTTCAATGCCGGCGCAAAACTGTCGCTCGCCGATGGCGGCATCCGCATCGATGCAGAAGGCAAGGTCAAGAAGGTGGTCAACGAGGTCGAACACATCTCCTTCTCCGGCAAGCGCGCCGTCGCGCAAGGGCAGGACATCACCTACGTCACCGAGCGCTGCGTGATGAAGCTGACGCCGGACGGTCTGATGGTGACGGAACTGGCGCCCGGCATCGACCTCGAACGCGATGTGCTGGCGCAGTCAGAGATTCCGCTCGGCATCGCCAACGATCTCAAGGTCACGCCGGCGGCTCTCTATCAGGACCGGCCGATCGGCCTGTCGCTGAATGGTGGCGCTTCGCTCGGAGGCGCGCATGGCTGAGCGCCTCGTCACCTTCGAGCAGGACGGCGCCATCGGCATCGTCACGCTGCGCCGGCCGGAGAAGTTCAACGCGCTGGACATTCCGATGCTGCGCGCGCTCGAGACAGCGCTCGACGAAGCCGAAATGGCTGAAGGCGTGCGCGTCGTGCTGATCCGCGGCGAAGGCAAAGGCTTTTGCGCCGGCGGCGATGTCGAGGCCTGGGCACAAATGAGCGCTGCCGACTTTCAGGTGCAATGGGTGCGCTACGGCCACCGTGTCTTCGACCGACTGGCGCGGCTGCGGCAGCCGACCATCGCGGTGCTTTCCGGCCATGCGCTGGGTGGCGGGCTGGAGCTGGCGGTCGCCTGCGACTTCCGTGTCGCCGAAACGCAGGTGAAGCTCGGCTTTCCCGAGACATCGATCGGCGTCGTCCCCGGTTGGTCCGGCACGCAGCGCGCCGTGCGCCGCTTTGGGGCCCAGATCGTGCGCCGCATGGCACTCGGCGGCGAGCTCTTTGCCGCCTCCGACGCGCTTGCCCTCGGCGTCGTTGACCGCGTGGTCGAGACCGGCCAGGCGCTGGCAGAGGCCAGGACTTGGGCCGAAAAAATCGCCGGGCGCGGGCCGCTCGCAACCGAAGCCGCCAAGCTGATGATCGCAGTCGCCGAAGGCGAGGAAAGTGCGGCCGCCACCGAGGCGCTCGCCAGCGGCTTCGTTGCGCTGACCGGCGACCTCAAAGCCGGCGTGAGCGCCTTCAAGGCCAAGCAGAAGCCGGCCTTTTCAAGATCCTAGAGAAAGCATGATGAACGCACCGCTCAACATTTCCATGCCGGCCGAGGCGTCCAAGGCGCCGAAGGCTTACAAGCTCCTGATCGACGGCAAGCATGTCGATGCCCGTGACGGCCGCACGATTGCGCGCAACAGCCCCGGCCATGGCTTCACCGTTTCGCGCTATGCGCAGGCCGGCGAGGCCGAGGTGGAGGCGGCCATGCAGGCCGCGCACAAGGCATTCGAGACCGGCCCTTGGCCGCGCATGAAGGCGGCCGAGCGTGCCGCCATCCTGCTCAAGACGGCCGACCTGATCGAGGCCCAGCTCGAAGACATCGCCCGCCTCGATGCGCTGGAGTCCGGCAAGCCGATCGCCCAGGCGCGTGGCGAGATCGGCGGCGCCGTCGACATCTGGCGTTATGCCGCCTCGCTCGCCCGCACGCTGCACGGCGAGAGCTACGCCAATCTCGGCGACGCCATGCTGGGCGTCGTCCTGCGCGAGCCGATCGGCGTCGTCTCGATCATCACCCCGTGGAACTTCCCGTTCCTGATCGTCAGCCAGAAACTGCCCTTCGCGCTCGCCGCCGGCTGCACCGCGGTGGTCAAGCCGAGCGAAATGACCTCGGCGTCGACCTTCGTGCTCGGCGACATCCTGATGCAGGCCGGCCTGCCCGCCGGCGTCGTCAACATCCTGGCCGGCCTCGGCGCCGATGTCGGGGGGCCGATGGTCAGCCATCCGCTGGTCGAAATGGTGTCGTTCACAGGCTCGACCCGCGTCGGCAAGATGACCATGGCTTCCGCCGCGCAGTCGCTGAAGAAAGTCTCGATGGAGCTCGGCGGCAAGAACGGCCAGATCGTCTTCCCCGATGCCGATCTTGAGGCGGCCGCTGACGCAGCAGTGTTCGGCGGCTTCTTCAACGCCGGCGAATGCTGCAATGCTGGTAGCCGGCTGATCGTGCATGAAGCCATCGCCGACGATTTCCTCGCCACCGTCAAGGCCCTCACCGCCATGGTAACGGTCGGCGACCCACTCGATGACCGAACCAAGGTTGGCGCGATGATATCAGCCGACCATCTGACCAAGGTGGCGGATTACGTCGTGGCAGCAGCAAAAGACGGCAGCAATGTCTATACCGGTGGCGGCCAATTGGCGTCCAATGCCGGCCAGTACCTCGATCCGACCATCATCCGCGGCGTTACCGAAGACATGGCTATTGCGCGCGAGGAAGTGTTTGGCCCGGTGCTCTCCGTGCTGACTTTTGGATCGATTGAAAAGGCGTTGCACATCGCCAACAACACGCCCTATGGTCTGTCTGCAGGGGTGTGGAGCGCCAGCATCGACACTTGTATGTCGGTGGCGCGTGGTGTGCGTTCGGGGACCGTTTGGGTGAACACATTCATGGAAGGCTTTCCCGAGTTGCCATTCGGGGGCTACAAGCAGTCCGGCATCGGACGCGAACTCGGCAAACGCGCTGTCGAGGATTATACCGAGGAAAAGACAATCCAGTTTCATCGCGGCCAGCGCACCGGTTGGTGGGTCGGCTGAGTTTGGAAGAACCCGGTGGGGCTTCCACCGGTCGTGTAATGCAACAAGGGAGGTAGAACATGTTGCGCAAACTGCTTATCGGAACGGCTCTGGCGACGGCCTTTGCTTTCTCGGCCCATGCCGAGGACGTCAAGGAAGTGCAGATGCTGCATTGGTGGACGTCGGGCGGCGAAGCGGCTGCTCTCAACGTCCTCAAGGGCGACCTTGCCAAGGAAGGCTATGCCTGGAAGGACGTGCCGGTGGCCGGTGGTGGCGGCGACGCCGCCATGACTGCGCTGAAGGCGATGGTCGCGGCCGGCAATTACCCGACCGCGTCGCAGATGCTCGGCTACACCGTGCTCGACTATGCGGCGGCCGGCGTCATGGGCGACCTGACCGAGACGGCGAAGAAGGAAGGCTGGGACAAGTCGGTTCCGGCAGCCCTGCAAAAGTTCTCTGTCTATGACGGCAAGTGGGTCGCTGCTCCAGTCAACGTCCACTCCGTCAACTGGCTGTGGATCAACAAGGCGGTGATGGACAAGATCGGCGGCACCGAGCCAAAGACCTTCGACGACTTCGTCGCCCTGCTCGACAAAGCCAAGGCGGCTGGCGTCATTCCGCTCGCCCTTGGCGGCCAGAACTGGCAGGAAGCCACCATGTTCGACTCGGTTGTGCTGTCGACCGGCGGACCTGAGTTCTACAAGAAGGCCTTCAACGACCTCGACGACGAGTCCCTCAAGTCGGACACGATGAAGAAGTCGTTCGACAACCTCGCCAAGCTCGTCACCTATGTCGACCCGAACTTCTCGGGCCGCGACTGGAACCTTGCCACCGCCATGGTCATCAAGGGCGATGCCCTGGTGCAGGTGATGGGTGACTGGGCCAAGGGCGAGTTCAACGCCGCCAAGAAAACGCCGGGCACCGACTTCCTGTGCTATCGCTTCCCGGGCACGGAAGGCTCGGTGGTCTACAACTCCGACATGTTCGGCATGTTCAACGTTCCGGACGACCGCAAGGCCGCCCAGGTCGCGTTGGCCACCGCCACCCTGTCGAAGAGCTTCCAGTCGGCCTTCAACGTCGTCAAGGGTTCGGTTCCCGCCCGTACCGACGTTCCGGACACCGACTTCGACGCGTGCGGCAAGAAGGGCATCGCCGACCTGAAGGCTGCCAACGAAGGCGGCACACTGTTCGGCTCGCTTGCCCAGGGCTATGGCGCGCCTCCGGCGGTCGCCAATGCCTACAAGGACGTCGTTTCGAAGTTCGTCCACGGTCAGATCAAGACCTCGGACGAAGCCGTGACCGAACTGGTCAAGGCAATCGACGACGCCAAGTAAGCGCTGGCCAGAAACACACCTTCCCCGCTTCGGCGGGGAAGGTGTCACCTAAGGATTGGCCAGCTGGCGCAATTCCAGGAAAAGTGTGAGCGGTTTTCCGGCCGGAATTGCGTAAAAGAAAGAGTTAGAGAGGTTCGCCGTTTCCGTGAAACGGTGAGAGCACTCTTGAACACCATGCCGACCAGAGACCCGTATGCACGGGGCCGCCTTGCCGCCTGACGGCAGAGCACGGACGACCCGAACGGGAGGAGCCTCATGAGCAGTGTAGCGACGACCCAGATCAAGCTGACACCCGAGCGGTCTCGCCCCTCCGTGCGCGCGCGACTGCAGGACGCGCTGCCGAAGATCGTGCTGGCGCCGAGCTTCGCCATCACCATCGTCTTCGTCTATGGCTTCATCCTGTGGACAGTCTATCTGTCCTTCACCAATTCCAAGACCTTCCCGTCCTATGTCATTACCGGACCACGCGCGTATCTACGGCTGTGGGGCTGGACGTTCGACTCCGACCCGCCATCGAGCTGGTACACGTCGATCGTCAATATGGGCATTTTTGGCTTTCTCTACATCGCCATCTGCCTGGCGCTCGGCCTGTTCCTGGCCATCCTGCTCGACCAGAAGATTCGCGGCGAAGGCGTGTTGCGGCCGATCTATCTCTACCCGATGGCGCTGTCCTTCATCGTCACCGGCGTCGCCTGGAAATGGTTCCTCGACCCCGGCCTCGGTCTTGAGCAGACCTTGCATCAGTGGGGCTGGACGAGCTTCCATTTCGACTGGATCAAGAACAAGGATTTCGTCATCTACACGGTGGTCATTGCCGGCGTCTGGCAGGCCTCCGGCTTCATCATGGCGATGTTCCTGGCCGGCCTGCGTGGCATTGACGGCGAGATCATGAAGGCGGCGCAGATCGACGGTGCCACCACCTTCCAGCTCTACCGCCGCATCGTCATTCCGCTGCTGCGGCCAATCTTCCTGTCGGCCTTCATCGTGCTCGCGCACCTTGCCATCAAGTCCTACGATCTCGTGGTGGCGCTGACCAGCGGCGGCCCCGGTGGCTCGGCCTGGCTGCCGTCCAACTTCATGTATGAGTACACCTTCAAGCGCAACGAAATGGCCGTCGGCTCGGCCAGTGCCGTGATCATGCTGATGACCATCGTTGCCATCATCGTGCCTTATCTCTATTCGGAACTGCGGGAGAAGCCGCAATGAGCGCCGTTGCCACCCCTGCCCGCCAGGCCTGTAGCGGCATGAGCACCAAGACCCTCAACCGCATCGTCATCTACGGACTGCTGGCGCTGTTTGCGTTGTTCTACCTGATGCCGCTGTTCGTCATGCTGGTGACCTCGTTCAAGACCATGGAGGAGATCCAGAACGGCAACATGCTGGCGCTGCCCCAGGCGCCGACCTTCGACCCATGGATAAAGGCGTGGAGCGAAGTTTGCTCGGGCCTGACCTGCGTCGGCATGAAGGGCTATTTCTGGAACTCGATCAAGATGGTGGTTCCGGCAGTCATCATCTCGACCCTGCTCGGCGCGCTCAACGGCTATGTGCTGACCAAATGGCGCTTTCGCGGGGCGACGCTGGTGTTCGGGCTGATGCTGTTTGCCTGTTTCATCCCGTTCCAGTCGGTACTGCTGCCGATGGCAACGATCCTCGGCAGCTTGGGCCGGTTCGGCGTCAAGCTGCAGAACGCGACCGGTTTCACCTTCGGCTTTGGCAATCCGACCGTGAACCTGGTGTTCGTTCACGTCGTCTACGGCATCGGTTTCACCACCCTCTTCTTCCGCAATTACTACGAAGCGTTTCCGAACGAGCTGGTGAAGGCGGCGCAGATCGACGGGGCAAGCTTCTTCCAGATCTTCCGGCGCATCATGCTGCCCAACTCGCTGCCGATCATCGTGGTGACGGTGATCTACCAGTTCACCAACATCTGGAACGACTTCCTGTTCGCCTCCGCCTATGCCGGCTCCGGCGACGTGATGCCGATGACGGTGGCGCTCAACAACGTCGTCAACACCTCGACAGGCGTCGTCGAATACAACGTCAACATGGCTGCGGCGATGATCGCAGCCCTGCCCACCCTTCTCGTCTATGTGGTCGCCGGCCGCTACTTCGTGCGTGGCCTGATGGCGGGCGCGGTCAAAGGATAATCTGATGGCTTTTCTGGAAATTGATGGGCTGAAGAAGCGCTTCGGGAATGTCGAGATCCTGAAGGGCATCGATGTCGAGCTCGAAAAGGGCGGCTTCCTGGTGCTGGTCGGCCCGTCCGGCTGCGGCAAGTCCACCTTGCTCAACACGATTGCCGGCCTGGAGCAGATCACCGAGGGCGAAATCCGCGTCGACGGCCGCGCCATCAACGATCTGCACCCATCCAAGCGCGACATCGCCATGGTGTTCCAGAGCTATGCGCTCTATCCGAACATGACGGTGGCCGGAAACATCTCCTTCGGCATGGAGATGCGCGGCGTGCCGGCCGACGAACGCCAAAAGGCGATCGACAAGGTGGCCAAGGTCCTGCAGATCGGCCACCTCCTGCAGCGCAAGCCGAGCCAGCTTTCCGGCGGCCAGCGCCAGCGCGTCGCCATGGGCCGGGCGCTGGTGCGCGACCCTAAGCTGTTCCTGTTCGACGAGCCTTTGTCCAACCTCGACGCCAAATTGCGCGTTGACATGCGCATCGAGATCAAGCGCCTGCATGCCACCACCGGCACAACCATCGTCTACGTCACCCACGACCAGATCGAGGCGATGACGCTGGCTACCAAGATCGCCGTCATGCGCGACGGCGAGGTGCAGCAGTTCGGCACCCCGGCCGAGATCTACAACAACCCGACCAATTTGTTCGTCGCCGACTTCATGGGTTCGCCGGCGATGAACCTGATCCCGGCGACCATTGCCACGTCGGGCAATGCGCTGTCCGTCGTGTTGGAGCGCGAGGCGCGCGAGCCCATTACGCTGCCGATGGCCAATGCGCCGGCGGGCCTGTCGGCGTTCCAGGGCAAGCCGATCATCTTCGGCGTGCGCCCGGAAGCGCTGACCGATCCGGAAGGTGCGGAACGCAACGCCTCCAACATTGCCACTGCCGACCTGCACATCGAAGTGGTCGAGCCGGCAGGGTCCGACACTTTCGCGGTGACCAACCTCGGCGGCAAGGGCGTGGTGGCGCGGTTGCGGGCCGACGCCAACATCCAGCCGGGCACCAGCACGCCGCTCGCCTTCAACCTGACCAAGGCCGTGTTCTTCGATCCGGCGACCGAACACCGCATCCGCTGATCGAGATGGTCAGCCCCGATATCGTCATGATCGGCTCCGGTATCGGCGGCGCTACGATCGCCTCCGGTCTGGCGGGCAGCGGTGCCTCGATCCTGATGCTGGAGCGCGGTGAGCCCTTGACGGCAACGCCGCATGCCCGCGACACGCGCTCCATTTTCGTCGACGGCCACTACCGTCCGAAGGAGATGTGGCGCGAGGCCGGCGGTGCGGCCTTCAACCCCGGCAATTACTACTATGTCGGCGGCAATTCGAAATTCTATGGCGCGGTGCTGATCCGCTACCGCAAAGAGGATTTCGCCGCCATGGAGCACTTCGGTGGCGTCTCGCCGGCATGGCCGTTTTCCTACGATGAATTCGAGCCTTGGTATTCGAAAGCCGAGCAGCTGTTTCGCGTCCGCGGTTCACTCGGCGAGGACCCGACCGAACCGTTCCACTCCATCCCCTATGCCTTCAAGCCGGTGCCCGACGAGGCGCCGATTGCGCGCGCCCGCGCCGAGCTGAAGGGACTGGGCCTGCACCCCGCCTCGCTGCCGCTCGGCGTCGACATCGACACCTGGCTGAAAGGGGGCAAGACCGGCTGGGACGCATTCCCCAACACCGCCCAGGGCAAGGTTGATGCGCAGACCGGACCGCTGACGGCTGCACTCAAGGACAGCAATATCCGACTCGAAACCGGCTGCCATGTCGAATATCTCGAAGCGTCGTCCGACGGCAAAAGCATCGCTGCCGTTCACTACCGTCAGAATGGCGAGATGAAGAAAGTCGCGCCGAAGCTTGTCATCCTGTCCGCCGGCGCGGTCAATTCCGCCGTCATCCTGCTGCGCTCGCCTTCACCAGATGGCAAAGGCCTCGCCAACCGCTCCGACCAGGTCGGCCGCAATTTCATGAACCATAATTCGAGCGCCATGCTGGCGATCGATCCGCGCCGCAGGAACGACAGCGTCTACCAGAAGACGCTGATGCTGAATGACTACTATCTCTCCGACGGCAAAGGCGGCAAGCCGCTCGGCAACGTCCAGCTGCTCGGCAAGATCGACGGCAACATGTTGAAGGCCAACGTCAAACGCGTGCCGAAATTCGCGCTCGATTACATGGCCGGTCACGCCGTCGACTGGTATCTGATGTGCGAGGATCTACCCGATCCGGAAAGCCGCATCATGGTCGACGGCAAGGACATCGTCATGCAATGGCGGCGCTCCAACATGCAGTCGCTGGACGGGCTGACCAGGGTGATGCGTGAGAACTTCCGCGCCTGCGGTTATCCCATCGTGCTGTCGCGTCCCTTCGACAAGCGCACGCCCTCGCACCAGTGCGGCACGGTGAAAATGGGCGACCATCCGGCGACGTCGCCGCTCGACCCTTTCTGCCGCGCCTTCGACCACCCGAACCTGTTCGTTGTCGACGCCAGTTTTTTGCCGAACTCGGCCGCCGTGAATCCGGCGCTGTCGATTGCGGCACAGGCGCTGCGCGTGGCCGAGCATATTCGCCGAACGGACCTCGCGGCATGACCCACCCCGCAGCAATCGTCACCGGCGGTGCGCGCGGCATTGGGCTCGCCTGCGCCGAGGCGCTGGCCGGGGACGGCTTCGACATTTTGATCGCCGACCTTGCCGAACAAGCGCCGGACGAACTGGCCGCCAACATCACCGCACGGGGTGCGGAGTTCGCCTATGTCCGTTGTGATATCGCCAACCTCGAGGATCACACGGCCCTCGTCGACGCCGCCATACGTGCCTTCAGCCGCATCGACTGCCTCGTCAACAATGCCGGCATCGGCGCCGTGGTGCGCGGCGATCTGCTGGAGCTGAAGCCCGAGAATTTCGACCGTGCGCTGGACGTCAATTTGCGCGGCACAGTCTTCCTTAGCCAGGCCGTCGCCAAGGCGATGCTGGCGGCTCCCAGCAATCATCCGCGCTCGATCATCACCATCACCTCGGTCAGCGCCGATATGGCCTCGCCGGAACGCGCCGACTACTGCATCTCGAAAGCCGGCCTTTCGATGTGGGTGAAGAACCTGGCGCTACGGCTTGCGCCGGAAAACATCGGCGTGTTCGAACTGCGGCCGGGCATCATTCGCACCGACATGACCGCGAGCGTATCAGCCAAATACGACGCGCTTATCGACAGCGGCCTGGTGCCGGCAAAACGCTGGGGCGAAGCATCGGACATCGGCGCCGTGGTGGCGACGCTTGCCGCCGGCAAGCTCGGCTTTTCCACAGGCTCGATTATCAATGTCGACGGCGCGCTCTCCGTGCCTCGACTGTAGGTGGATAGGGTTATGACCGACTACATCATCGTAGGTGCCGGCCCGGCCGGCTGCGTTCTGGCCAACCGGCTGAGCGAGGATCCAGCGAACTCCGTGCTGCTGCTCGAGGCCGGCGGCAAGGACTGGCACCCCTACATCCACATGCCGGCGGGCTTTGCCAAGATGACCAAGGGCATCGCTTCCTGGGGCTGGTCGACTGTGCCGCAGAGGCACATGCAAGACCGCGTCTTCTGGTATACGCAGGCGAAGGTGGTCGGCGGCGGCTCGTCCATCAATGCCCAGATATACACGCGCGGCAACGCTCGCGACTACGACGCATGGGAGAAGGAAGAGGGCCTCGCGGGCTGGGGCTATCGCGACGTGCTGCCCTATTTCAAGCGCGCCGAGAACAACCAGCGCTTCGCCAACGATTTTCACGGCGACCAGGGGCCGCTCGGCGTGTCGAACCCGATTTCGCCGCTGCCGATTTGCGAGGCCTATTTCCGCGCCGGCCAAGAGATGGGCATCCCCTTCAACCCGGATTTCAACGGCGCTAGCCAGGAAGGCGTCGGCTACTACCAGCTGACCCAGAAGGACGCCCGGCGCTCATCCGCTTCGGTCGCCTATTTGAAGCCCATCCGCGCCCGCAAGAACCTGACAGTCCGAACCGATGTGCTGGTCACCCGCATCGTCGTCGAGAAAGGCCGCGCCATCGGCGTCGAGACCGTCGACAAACCCGGCGGCGAGAAGACCATCATGCGCGCCGAGCGCGAAGTGATCGTCTCGTCGGGCGCCATCGGTTCGCCGAAGCTGTTGATGCAGTCGGGCATCGGCCCGGCTGATCACCTGAAATCGGTCGGCGTGACGCCGGTGCATGATCTGCCCGGTGTCGGCTCCAACATGCAGGACCATCTCGATTTGTTCGTCATCGCCGAATGCACCGGCGACCACACCTATGACAACTACGCCAAGCTGCACCGCACCGCGTGGGCCGGCTTGCAGTATCTGCTGCTGAAGAAAGGGCCGGTCGCCTCCAGCCTGTTCGAGACCGGCGGCTTCTGGTACGCCGATCCGACCGCCGCCTCGCCCGACATCCAGTTCCATCTGGGACTCGGCTCCGGCATCGAGGCCGGCGTCGAGAGGTTGAAGAACCCCGGCGTGACCTTGAACTCGGCCTTCCTGCGCCCGCGCTCGCGCGGCACGGTGCGGCTGAGCAGCGCCGACCCGGCCGACCACCCGCTGATCGATCCCAACTATTGGTCGGACCCTTATGACCGCGCCATGTCGATCAAGGGCCTCAGGCTTGCGCGCGAGATCATGCGGCAGAAGGCGCTTGCACCTTACGTGTTGCGCGAGGTGCTGCCCGGACCATCGCTCGCCAGCGATGACGAGCTGATCGACTATGCCTGCCGCACCGCCAAGACCGACCATCATCCGGTGGGTACCTGCCGCATGGGCCATGACGATATGGCGGTGGTCACACCGGACCTGCGCCTGCGCGGCATCGAGGGCCTGCGTGTCTGCGACGCCTCGGTCATGCCGCGCGTGCCCTCCTCCAACACCAACGCGCCGACCATCATGGTCGGCGAAAAAGGCGCCGACATCATCCTCGGCCGCGAGCCGCTGCCGCCGGCGGTGTTCTCCGGCAATCGGGCCGCATAGCCACTTAGGAGAACGAACCAATGATCAGACACTGCGTCTTCGTACGCCTCCGCAGCGATGTGCCCGCCACGGAGCGCACGGCAATCCACGCCGATCTCGAAGCACTGCGCTCCGTTGTCGACGGCATGGACGCGGTCCATTTCAGCACCAATGTCAGCCCGGAGCCGTTCGTGCGCGGCTTCAGCCATGCCTTCACCATCGACTTCCGCGATGCCGCCGCCCGCGACGCCTATCTCGTGCATGAAGCGCATCAGCGCGCCGGCGCCCGATTGGTCGCAGCGCTCGAAGGCGGCACCGACGGGCTGATGGTGTTCGATCTCGACATTACGAAAAAGTGACCGCGCTTCTTTCGAAAGCCGGCTGACGCCTGTTCTCTTTTGCGCCCCAAGGAACATATCGTTCCCCGGGGGCGTTTAGGAGGAACGTCGTGGCTCTCACCGCGCAGCAGAAGAAAACCGTCCTTGCCTCCTTCCTCGGCTGGACGCTCGACGCTTTTGATTTCTTCCTTCTGACGTTCCTGCTCACCGATATCGCAACCGAATTCAACACTGACGTCCCGCAGTCTCCAAAGCGTTGTTCCTGACGCTGGCGACACGCTTCATCGGCGCCTTCTTCTTCGGCAGGCTGGCCGACAAATATGGCCGCAAGCCCATTCTGATGCTCAACATCGTCAGCTATTCGGTGGTCGGCGCGCTGGCTGCCTTCTCGCCCAATCTCGGCATTTTCCTGGCGCTGCGCGCTCTGTTCGGCATCGCCATGGGCGGCGAATGGGGGCTGGGCAGTTCGCTCGCCATGGAGTCCATTCCGCCCAGTGCCCGCGGCATGGTCTCGGGCATCCTGCAATGCGGCTATCCCACCGGCTACCTTCTGGCGGCCGTGGTTTACGGCGTGCTTTACGAGCAGACGATCGGTGGTTACACGATCGGCTGGCGCGCCATGTTCCTGCTCTCCTTCCTGCCGGCACTGATCGTGCTCTTCATCCGCTCGCATGTGCCGGAATCGCCGGCCTTCGTCGAGGCGCAGAAGTCCGTCAGACCTGGCCTTCTTGAAACGCTGCGGAAGCACTGGGGCGTCGCCGTCTATGCGGTCGTGCTGATGATGTTCTTCAATTTCTTCAGCCACGGCACGCAGGACCTCTACCCGACCTTCCTCAAGAAGCAGCATGGCTTCGACCCGCACACGGTGAGTTGGATCACCATCGTCGCCAATATCGGCGCCATCGTCGGCGGGTTGGCGTTCGGCGCACTGTCGGAGAAGATCGGCCGCGTCAGCGCGATAACGCTCCCCTGCCTGATTGCCTTGCCCTCGATTCCGCTCTGGGCCTTCAGCTCGACACCGTTCATGCTGGCCATCGGCGCCTTCGTCATGCAGGTCGCGGTGCAGGGCGCCTGGGGCGTCATCCCGGTGCATCTTAACGAGCTGTCGCCCGGCGCCGTGCGGGCAACCTTGCCCGGCTTCATCTACCAGGCCGGCAATCTCGCGGCGTCCTATGGCGGTCCCTACCAGGCCGGCATCGCCGAGGCGTCTGGAGGCAGCTATGGCTACGCGCTGGCGCTGTTTGCCGGCGTGGTCGCCGTCTGCATCATCGTCGTCATCCGCTTCAGTCCGGAACGGCGCGGACAGGTGATGACGGTGCTCGGCTGAAGTAGTCAGGCTCTCAGCCCAGTCTGAGGGCCACGACACCGGCGACGATGCTGAGCGCGGCGGCGCCGCGCCAGCCTGTCATCTTCTCGCCGAGCGCGAAAACCGAGATCATCATGGCAAACAGGATCGACGTCTCGCGCAACGACGCCACCGAGGCGATCGGCGCCTTGGTCATCGCCCACATGACGATCCAGTAGGCCGCGCCGCTAAGCACGCCGGTGAACAGGCCTGCCTTCCAGTCGCGCGCCAGCACGGGCAGGGCCTTGGGCCCGCGAAAGATGAGGCACAGCACCAGCGCCCACGTGGCATCGCAGATGAACAGCCATGCGGCATAGCTCGTTGCCGTTGCGGCCAGCCGCGCGCCGCTGCCGTCGGAGAGCGTGTAGCTGGATATGAAGATCGAAGTGCCGAGCGCAAAGCCGACCGCCCGCACATTGATCCGCTCCAGATGCGCGCCGCCGCGAAACGACATCACCAACGTGCCGGCCGACAGCAGCAGGATGCCGAGGATGGCGAAAGGCGCCGGCATCTCCTGCAGCACGACAACGCCGCCGAGGGCGGTCAAAAGCGGCGCCGTGCCGCGCGCCAGCGGATAGGTTTGGGCGAAATCGCCGGCCTTGTAGGCGCCGATCAGGAAAGTCCGGTAGCCCATGTGGAAAATCACCGAGGCGATGATGAAAGGCCACACTTCGGCCTTCGGAAACTCGACGAAGGGCAGCACGAAAAGCGCGGCAAACCCCATGCCCAGTGTCATCAGCGTGATCGACAGGAAGCGATCGAGATGGACCTTGACCAGCGCGTTCCAGATCGCGTGCATGGCGGCGGCGGCAAGCACCGCGAAGAAGACGAAAAGCGTCATCGAGGGCTCACCGATCTCCCGAGCTCAAAGGCGTTTCGAGATCGATATCGATCCGGACCGGAAAATGGTCTGAAGCGATCTCGCCTATATCGGCACTGACCGAGCGCACACTGTCGGCGAACATACCGCCGACGAAGCAATGGTCGAGCCGGCGTTTTGCCACTTTCCCGTCGATCGTTTTCACATGGGTGTGGTAATCGGCAGCCGGCTCGCTAGCGACGGCAGCGGCATCAACAAAGCCGTCGAGATAGGCCGCCCCGCGATGATAGGGCGTGCTGCCGACGATGCGGCTGTATTCGGCGCTGCCAGGCTCCATGTTGAAATCGCCCATCCAGATCGCCGCCGTCGGGTTCTCCGGCTCGGCCTCGCCGCTGGTCCAGTTGCGCGAAGGCTCATCGTCCGCGCCGCTCCACGGGCCGCCCTCGGACGGCGCGCGGCGATGCTCGGCCAAGAGATAGTCGATCTGCTCCAGACGCTCCTCCGCCGCGATATGGGCGAGATGCAGCGACAGGACCCTTACCGGTCCGGCCGGCGTGCGGATCATGCATTCGAGCGCGGCGTTGCGCGTGTTGAGCGGCTTGAGCGTGCGGCGCATGGGCAGCGCGTGCAGCCGCGACCAGGCGATCGGCAGCTTCGACAGCAGCATGGTGCCGAACTGGCGGCGGCGGTTGACGACCCGGCCGTCGCGCTGCTCACTGGCGTCCATGTCGAAGGCCGGGCCATAGACCCAGTAATAGCTAGGCAGCAGCTTGGACAGGACCTCCGGCTGGTCGTCCTCATTGGTGCGCTGCCAATGCCGCTCGACCTCCTGCAGCGCGATGATATCGGCGCCGTCGACCAGCTTGGTGCAGCGCGAAAGATCGTACCGGCCATCGCCGCCGAACCCGTACTGGATGTTGTAGCTGACCAGCTTCATTGCTTATCCGGCTGAATTTCGCTTTGGCAGTAGCGGTTCGGCAGACGGGTTGCAATGTACCGGCACGACGGCGGAACTGGGCCAGCGTCTATGATGTGGTCAGCGGCTGGAACCGGCCCGCCGGCGATGCCGCCAGTTCGGCCCAGTCGATCTCTTCCTCCAGCCGGTGGTAGGCTTCGTCGCCGATCGTGCCGTTGCTGCGCAACTCCTCGAGCGTGTCGCGCTGGCGGTTGATGGCATAGAGGCGCAGCCGGTCGTATTCGGTCGCGGCCTGAGCGTCCTCCGGGTTTTCCGCAATCAGGCGCTGCGCTTCATACTGTTCGCGCACGACGGCGGCGGCCGCAGATGTCTTGCGGCTCAGCACGTCCAGTGCTGCCTGCATGATGGCGACGCGCGCCTGCGCCACCTCATTGTCGACGGTTCTATCGGGGTCGAAGTTGATCCAGCGCAGCAGCGGCTTCAGCGTCATGCCTTGCAGCACCAGCGTGCCCAGCACCACCGCGAAGGCGGCAAGCACGATCGGGTCGCGGCCGGGAAAATCGGCCGGCAGCGCAATGGCCACCACCAGCGTCACCAACCCACGCATGCCGCACCAGCCGACAATGACGGCGCCGCCGAACGTCGGCAATTCCCGCCTTGCCTCTTGGCTGCCGAAGCGGGCAAGCCACCGGATGATCGCGACGTAACTCGCCACCCAGACAAGGCGCGCGACGATAACGACGACCAGCACCGTTGCGGCGAAAAGGAATGCTTCGCCTTGCCCGTCGCCGGCCAGCCTGCCAACGATCGTGCGTGCCTGCAGGCCCATCAGCACGAAAGCCAGCACGTTGAGCACGAACACCGCCGACTCCCAGACCGAATAGGTGCTGACGCGGCGTCTCGCCGACGACTGGCGCGGCGCCCTGCGCGCAATGGTCATGGCATAGACGACGATGGTGATGATGGCGGAAAGGCCGAGCCTGTCGGCGATGATCCACACGGCGAAGGTTCCGGCAAACTGCACCACCGTGCTGCTCGCCGCATCCTCGATGCGGCCGAGCGCCAGCAGCGAGACGCGGCCAAACAGATAGCCCGCGATCACACTGCCGATCGTTGCCAGCAGGATCACCGGAACGGCGTTGCTGAGCATGATCGTGCCAAGCGCCGCCGAAACCGCCAGCCGGTAGATCAGCAGCGCCGTGGCATCGTTGAGCAGGCTCTCGCCCTGCAGGATGGCGGTGATGCGGTGCGGCACCTTGAACTGGCTGAGCACGGCGGATGCGGCCACCGCATCCGGTGGCGCGACGATGGCGCCGAGCGCGATTGCCGCCGCGATCGGCAGGCCGGCCATCTTCCAGCCGACCAAGGCAACCATCACGGTGGTGAAGACCACGGCGCCCAGCGCCAGCAACGCGAGCGACAGCCGGTAGCGCTTGAGGTCGCGCAGCGACGTGTCATAGGCGGCGTCGAGAAGCACCGGCGCGATGAACAGGGCAAGCGCCAGCTCCGGATCGATCTCGATCGTCGGCGCACCGGGTACGAAGGCAATCGCGACGCCGGCCAGAGCCAGCAGGGACGGATAGGGAATTTCCAGCCGCCGCGACAGCGCCGTCAGCGCGACGGCAGCCAGAAGCAGGATGAGGGTAAGTTCGAATAGCGCCATGGCCCATCGTAGCGGCGAAGCGGCATCATGGGCAGTGGCTGGATGGCAAGATGCTGTTGATTATCCAGCACTCGGGGTCCGGCAATGATACGGCCGTTCATCGCGCCAGCTCGAATCGACCGCCTCGGTCGCGCCAAAATGCTGCTTGCTAGTGCAGCACCAGCATATCGCTTGATGAGAACGATATGTCGGCCTTCTCGCCGACTGCGGGCGGTGGCGTTGCCGGGCTGTTGAAGGTGTCGAGCGACACCGTGTTGCCTCCGATGCCGACGCGAACGCGGATGACCGAGCCGAGGAAGTGCACTTCGGAGATTTCGCCCGACAGGCTTGAATCGCGACCGGGCTGGCGGCCTAGCGAAATCGCCTCGGGACGCAGCGCCAGCGACAGCGTGTCACCGGACTTCGAGCCGTTGAGCTTGCCCTTGAGCGAGACTTCCTGCGTGTTGACCTGCACCGTGCCGGCCGCGGCGTCAGTGACCTTGCCTTCGAGCACGTTCAGCGTGCCGACGAAGTTGGCGACGAACTTGGTCGCCGGCCGGTTGTAGATCTCGAACGGCGTGCCGACCTGCTCGGCCTTGCCGCCATACATCACCGCGATGCGGTCGGAGATCGACAGCGCCTCTTCCTGGTCATGTGTGACGAAGATGGTGGTGATGCCGAGCTTCTTCTGGATCGAGCGGATTTCCTCGCGCAACGACACACGTACCTTGGCATCGAGCGCCGACAGCGGCTCGTCGAGCAAAAGCAGCTTCGGCTTCGGCGCGATGGCGCGGGCCAGCGCGATGCGCTGCTGCTGGCCGCCGGAGAGCTGGTAGGGATAGCGGTCGGCCATCTGCGGCAGCTTGATGATGTCGAGCATCTCGGCCACGCGTCTGTCGATGTCCGCCTTGGGCATGCCGGCGACCTTCAGGCCAAAGCCGATGTTTTGCGCCACCGTCAGGTTGGGGAACAGCGCATAGGCTTGGAACACCATGCCGACATTGCGCTGGTTGGGCTTTAGCCTCGTGATGTCCTTGCCTGCGACGACGATCTTGCCCGCCGACGGCTCTTCGAAACCGGCGACCATGCGCAGCACGGTGGTCTTGCCGCAACCCGATGGCCCAAGGAAGGAAACGAACTCGCCCGGCTCGACATCAAGATTGAAATCTTCGACCACGGTGGTGGCGCCGAAGGATTTTCGCACATGCTGGATGGAGAGGAATGGTTCGGCCATGGCTTTTTCTTTCGATCAGTACTTTGTCGATCAGTTCGGGCGGTTCGCCGATCTCGGCGCGAAACGGGACAGGATCTGGATCAGCGACATACAGCCCCAGGTGATGGCGAAGGCGATGATGGCAAGCGCCGCCGGCTCATAGGCGCGGTTGGCGCCAACGTTTTGCAGATAGGGGCCGAAGGCGGGCCGGTTGAGCAAGCTGGCCATGGTGAATTCGCCAATGACGATGGCGAAGGTAAGGAAGGCGCCCGACAGCACGGCGATCAGCACATTGGGCAGGATCACACGACCAATGATCGTGCCCCAACCGGCGCCAAGGATCTGCGCCGCTTCGGTCAGCGTCCTGACGTCGATGGTGCGCAGTCCGGTATCGACCGCGCGATACATGTAGGGCAGCGCCAGCATTGCATAGCCGATGACCAGCAAGGCATTTGTGCCCATGTCGGTCGCCAGGAACGGCAGCGGCGAATTCGAACCGTACATCCTGATATAGCCGAAGACGATGACGATGGCGGGAATGACCAGCGGCAGCAGCGTGATGAACTCTACGATCGGGCGCAGTTGCGGCAGGCGCAGTCGAATCCAGTAGGCGGCGGGCACCACGATCAACACGCCCAGAATGATGGTGAAGATGGCGGCAAGCACTGAGTAGCCAAAGGTCGCCTGAAAACGAGGGTCGCCAAGCACGATCTGATAGGCGTCGAAGGAATAAGCGCCGCGCCGCATGCGCAAGGAAAATTCCACCGTCGCGATCAGCGGAATGAAGAAATAGGCCGCGCCCAGCCCGAAGACGACCCAGGCCCAGAATTTTCCGGACTTCATTTCAGCCACCTCTCCGAGCGCGTCCGGAACCAGATGTAGAAGACATTGGCCAGCCCGGTGATGACGATCATGCCGAAGGCGATCGCATAGCCGAGATGGGCATTGTGCAGCACGTCACCGCGTATCTGCGCATAGAGCAGGATCGGCACGATGTTGAGTGAAGAGCCGGTCAGCGCATAGGCGGTGGCGATGGCGCCGAAGGCATTGGCGAAGAGCAGGATGACCGTGCCGAGGAAACTCGGCCAGATCACCGGGATGACCACCATGCGCCAGTATTGCGTCTGGGTGGCGCCAAGCGTCGCCGCAGCCTCGCCCCACTCCTTCTTCAAGCCGTCGATCGCAGGCGTGATGATGACCACCATTAGGGGAATCTGGAAATAGACATAGGTCAGCGTCAGGCCCCAGAACGACAGGATGTTGAAGCCGTGCGCGTAGATATTAAGACCGAAAAAAGTGTTCAGCATCACCGTGGCAAGGCCCAGCCGGCCGAGCGTGGCGATGAAGGCGAAGGCCAGCGGTACGCCGGCGAAATTGGAAGCCACGCCGGAGAATGTCAACGTCGCCGAACGTATCCACTCCGGCAGGCCGCCGCGCACGATGGCGATGGCGATGCCGAGACCTGCGAAGGCGCCGATCAGCGACGAGGAAAGGCTGACCTTGAGCGAGATCCAGTAGGCGGCGACAATCGATGGCTGCGCCAGTGCTGCTATGTTTTCGAACGTGAATTCGCCGGCATCGTTCTGGAATGCACCCAGCATCAGATAGAGCGTGGGTAGGATCAGGAACATGATGGCGAAGATGAAGAATGGCGCAACGCCGAGCCATTGCGTCGGCAGTCGCATTGCACGCGCCTCGCTGGGGGGCGCGGTCTTCCCGGCAACTGCGTGATCGGAAAGCGAGATATCTGTCATGCGCCGGCTACCGTCTCCGAGGAACACCGGGCGGCCGCGAGGCCGCCCGGTTGGTTTCAAGCCTTACTTGACGTTGGCGCCGACGACGGCATCCCAGTTCTTGGTGACGGCTTCCTTTGCCTTGCCCTGCTCGTCCAGCGTCGGGAACACTGCGGCAGCGTAAGCCTCGGCCGGCGGCAGCTTGGCCATCACGTCCGCCGGGAGCTTGCCGTTCTTGGCAAGATCGTTGAAGCGGATCGGGTGGCAATAGCCCTTCAGCCAGCCGATCTGGCCTTCGTCGGAGTAGAGATACTCCAGCCAGAGCTTGGCAGCGTTCGGATGCGGTGCGAAAGCACTGATCGCCTGCACATAGACGCCGGCAACGACACCGGTCTTGGGCACGACGACGTCGACGGGCGGATTGCCCTTCAGCGTGTCGCGACCGGCAAGTGCATTGTAATCCCAGGTCACCAGGATCGGCGTCTGGCCTTGTGCCAGGGTCGCCGGTTTGCCGATGACCGGCACGAAATTGCCGGCGGCGTTAAGCTTCTTGAAGAAGTCGAGACCAGCAGTGCCAGCAGCTTCGCCGGCAGCCGCACCACCGGAAATGCCGGCCGCGTAGACGGCCTGGATGGCCTGGTTCGAGGCGCGCGGGTCGCCGGCAAGCGCCACGGTGTTGGCGAATTCCGGCTTCAGCAGGTCAGCCCAGTCAGCAGGCGCTTCCTTGACGAGGTCCTTGTTCACCAGGAAGGATAGCACGCCATAGTAGTCGCCGGTCCAGTAACCATCGGCATCCTTGGCGCTGTCGGGGATCGAGTCCCAGGTCGACACTTTGTAGGGCTGGATCAGGCCGTCAGCCTTGGCGGTCGGGCCGAAGGACAGGCCAACGTCGATGACGTCGGGCGCCTGCGGGCCCTTGTTGTCCTTGTTGGCCTTGATCGCCTCGACCTCGTCGCCGGAGCCGGCATCGGGGTTGAGTTCGTTGATGGTGATCTCAGGATACTTTGCCTTGAAGCCGTCGATGACGGCGCCGTAGCCGCACCAGTCATGCGGCAGCGCGATGGTCGTGAGCTGGCCTTCCTTCTTCGCAGCGGCAACCAGTTCATCCATGGACTGGGCCGACGAGATAGCAGAGGTCGCCATGAGGGCGACGGCCGAAAGGGAAAGCACTTTCCCTGTGAACTTGAACATGTGTTCTCTCCGTTGAACTGGCGTCCTGGACGCCTGCGATGCGGTATCGGTTTCATATGACAGCCAGATGAAAGCTTTTTGAAACTGGCCCCCGGCGGTACGAAAAGTTAACTCTTTTTAACCGGCTGTAGCAATTAGCCTCGACTTAATTTCCCGGCTAATGGTTTATTGCCTTGCTTTTTGCCCCCTTGCCCTTCCTTTCCCTTCGTTTTTAGATCACGCCCGGCGCAGAAACCGCCTCAGACAGTGCCGGCGATAGTGTTCTCGAGCAGCGTCAGCGCTGCTTTCTTGGTCAGCTTGACCGGGTTGCCGCCGGCTGTCGGATCGACCACCGCCATGTCGGCGATCAGCCCCTTGCGCTTCTTGTCCATGTCGAGCCCCTTGATCAGATCGGGCAGCGCATGCGGCACCTTCAATTCCTTGCGCAGCTTGATGATCGCTTTGGCAAAGCCGTCGAAGCCACCCTTGATGCCGCAATAGGCAGCGAGCCGGGCAATCCGCTCCTCGATGGAGTCGCGATTGAAGGCCAAGACATAGGGCATGAACACCGCATTCGTCATGCCGTGATGGGTGTCGTAGAGCGCGCCGATCGGATGCGACAGCGAGTGGATGGCGCCAAGACCCTTCTGGAAGGCGGCAGCACCCATGGCGGCCGCACTCATCATGTGGGCGCGCGCGACAAGGTCCTTGCCTTTGGCGTAGGCCCTGGGCAGGTTCTCGAACACCAGGCGCACACCTTCCACCGCAATGCCGTCGGCCATCGGATGGTAGCCCGGCGCGCAATAGGCTTCGAGGCAATGTGCCAGCGCATCCATGCCGGTGCCGGCGGTGATGAAGCCGGGCATGCCGACCGACAGTTCCGGATCGGCAATGACGATTGCCGGCAAAAGCTTCGGATGGAAGATGACCTTCTTGGTGTGCGTCGCCTCATTGGTGATGACGCCGGCACGCCCGACTTCCGAGCCTGTGCCGGCAGTGGTCGGCACGGCGATGATCGGCGCGATGGCATCCGAATTGGCGCGCGTCCACCAGTCGCCGACATCCTCAAAGTCCCAGATCGGTCGCGTCTGGCCGGCCTGGAACGCGATCAGCTTGCCGAGATCGAGCGCTGAACCGCCGCCGAAGGCGATGACGCCGTCATGCTTGCCCTTCTTGAAAACGGCGATGCCGGCGGTGAGGTTGGAATCGACCGGGTTCGGCTTCACCTCGGAGAACACGCCATAGGATACCTTGGCGTCGTCGAGGATTTTCAGCGTCGAAGCGACGACCGGCAGTTTCGCCAACCCCGGATCGGTGACGAAAAGCGGCCGCTTAATGCCGGTGGCAGCGAGCACCTCAGGCAGTTCCTTGATGCGCCCGGCGCCGAAGCGGACGGTGGTCGGGTAGTTCCATTTGGAGATCAGCTTGGACATGTCTTGTCTTTCAAAAAATCAGATGGCTTCGCGCAGATGGAAGGATTTCGGCCGGGTCAGA
Source organism: Mesorhizobium sp. M1252 (assembly GCF_040318265.1). Classification (NCBI taxonomy): domain Bacteria; kingdom Pseudomonadati; phylum Pseudomonadota; class Alphaproteobacteria; order Hyphomicrobiales; family Phyllobacteriaceae; genus Mesorhizobium; species Mesorhizobium sp. M1252. The sequence goes on from NZ_JAMYLX010000004.1 coordinate 494,844, forward strand.
TTGTCGTAGCCGAGCGCCGAAAGGGCGACGCCTTTGCCGGTGTCCTTGACGCCGGTCCAGACCAGCGCCGGATCGAGGTAGTCGCAGCGGTTCATGAACACGGTGCCGGTCTCGACGCGGTCGCCGATCGCCACCGCATGCTCGATATCGTCGGTCCAGATCGAAGCGGTCAGCCCGTAGGGGCTGTCGTTCATCAGCGCGATCGCCTCCTCGTCGTTGCGCACCTTCATGATGCCGACGATCGGGCCAAAACTTTCCTCGCGCATGACGCTCATCTGGTGGTCGACGCCGGTCAGCACTTCCGGCGCGAGATAGGGCGAGCCGGCCTTGTCGTTAGCCACCTTCATATTGATGTGTGCGATTGCACCCTTGCGCAGCGCCTCGGCCTTCTGCTCGCGGATCAGGTCGGCAAAGCGCGCCTGCGCCATCGGCCCCATTGTCGTCGCCTGTTCTAGCGGATTGCCGACGGCATAATTCTTCGTCTCGGCGATGAAACCTTCGACGAACTGGTCGTAGACCTTCTCATGCACATAGACGCGCTCGATGCCGCAGCAGCACTGGCCGGAATTGTAGAAGGCGCCGTCGACCAGATTGGCCACCGCATGGTCGAGCTTGGCGTCGGGCAGCACATAGGCCGGATCCTTGCCGCCGAGTTCGAGCCCGAGCGTCATGAAGGTGCCGGCCGCCGCCTTCTCGATGGCGCGGCCGCCGCCGACCGAACCGGTGAAATTGACATGGTCGATCTTGCCCGAGCCGAGCAGCTTCTCGGTCTGGGCATGGTTCAGCACGACATTCTGGAACACGCCCTTGGGCAGCCCAACCTTGTCGAACGCCTGCTGGAACCGTTCGCCAACCAGCAGCGTCTGCGCCGCATGTTTGAGGATAACGGTATTGCCGGCCATCAGTGCCGGCACGATGGTGTTGACGGCGGTCAGATAGGGATAGTTCCACGGCGCGATCACCATGACGACGCCGAGCGGATCCTTCTTCACATAGCGTCGGAAGCCGTCCTTCGGGTTGGATGCCGGCACGGATTTCAGCGCGGCTTCAGCGATCTCGACCATGTAATTGGTGCGTTCCCTGACGCCGCCGAACTCGCCGCCATAGCGCACCGGTCGCCCCATCTGCCAGGCGATCTCCGGCACGATCTCGTCGGTCATCGCGACCAGCGCTTCGAGCATCGCCAGCATAAATTTGCCGCGCTCGACGATCGGCGTCAGCGCCCACTTCTCCTGCGCCGCCTTGGCGCGCTCGACCGCGGCATTGATCGCCTGGTCGGTCGCGATCGGCCGCTCGGCGTAAATCGAACCATCGATGGGCGATTTGAGTTTTACGGTTTCCAAAGGATACTCCAAGTTAGCAGGCTAGGGTGCGCAGATGGCCATTGCGGCCATAGCGAAGGATGGGCTCGTCACGCGTCACCAGAACCATGTCCAACGCTCTCGCACTTGCCATCAGTATCCGATCCATGGGATCACCATGAGGCGGACCGGGCAGGTTGGATGACGCAATCAGAATGGCTGGTGAGATAGCGCTGAGCTTCGCCGACATTCGCTCGATGAATCGCTCCACGAAGTCGAGTGGCGCCAATGGCAGATTGAGCCGGCCCTTGGCTACGCCAATTCCGATCTCCCATGCCGACATCGGCGAAAGATACAGACGGCCGTCATAGGCCGCTTCCGAAATCTCCCGGCTTGCGTGCGGATCGATCAGACTATCGTTGGCGACAAAGATCATCGCACATGTATCCAGAAGCAGGTTTGGCTCTTCGCTCATTTACGCACCGCAAGTTTGCCGTCACGCGCGTCAGCCTCACCGCCCAGATAGCCCCGGTCCCATGGCTCGTCATCGAAAGGTTTGGTGATATCAAATCCGGCTTCGATTGTTATCAGGCCCTTCATGAAACCAAAACCGGGGTGGCGATCCGCGCGCGCCTCCTTTGGCGCGGCAGGCACGCTACCACTGGGCGGCGCCGAAATGGGTACTTTGCGAACGCGGCGAAATACCAGTTTCCCACTCCCTATATTGACGGATTCGGTCTCGAACCCAGCCTCAAGCCACTCCCTTGTCATGGGATTGTTGCTCGGATTGTTGCTCCACCATGCAGGGTATTGCTTCGATGCGGGCAGCGGCAGATTGAGCACTCTCTCGATTTCGGCGAATGACATCGGAATGCGATCGACATTTTGGGCAATGAGAAAGTCCTTGAGCGGCGCATATTTGGACATTGCAAACTCCTCAATGTAGCGCACTGCAGTTTACAGGTACCATATGGTACTAACTTCACTACATTGTCAACATTAAAGCTGTATAAAGTTTTAATACCGCTCGAACCCCCTGTGCAGTTCCCAATCCGTAATGCGGCGGTCGTATTCGAACTGCTCCCACTTTGCGGTGTGGACATAATGTTCGAGCACATCGTCGCCGAGCGCCTGCTTCAGCATCTTCGACTTGGCCAGCGTCTCGGTGGCGTCGCGCAGCGTCTTCGGGATCTCCGGCAGGCGCGAGGCCTGGTAGGCATCGCCGACGAACGGCTTCTGCAGTTCGAGCTTCTCGTCGATGCCGGCAAGGCCGGCGGCGATCAGCGCCGCGAAAGCGAGATAGGGGTTCAGGTCGGCGCCGCCGATGCGGCATTCCATGCGGATGCCCTTGGTGCCCTCACCGCACAGGCGGAAGCCGGCGGTGCGGTTGTCCTCGCTCCACATGATCTTGGTCGGTGCGAAGGTGCCGGCCTGGAAGCGCTTGTAGGAGTTGATGTAGGGCGCCAGGAACCAGGTAAACTCCCTGGCATATTTCAGTTGCCCAGCCGCCCATTGCTGGCCAAGCGTGGACAAAGTCCAGTCCGCCTTCTTGTCGAAGAACAATGGCGTCTTGCCATCGGCGCTCCACAGCGAATTGTGGATGTGGCTGGAATTACCGGCGAGCCCGTAATTGTATTTCGACATGAAGGAAATCGACTTGCCTTCGGACTCGGCAATCTCCTTGGCGCCGTTCTTCAGGATGACGTGGCGGTCCGCCATGTCGAGCGCCTCGGCATAGCGCACATTGATCTCTTCCTGCCCCGGGCCCCATTCGCCCTTGGAGTTTTCGATCGGAATGCCCGCCGCTTCCATCTCGTTGCGAAGCCGGCGCATGACGCCTTCTTCCTTGGTGGTGATGCCGATCTGGTAGTCGCCGATATAGGGCGACGCGGTGTCGAGCCCCTGCCAGTGCTTCTTGCGGGCGGAATCGTAGGTCTCGTTGAACAGGTAGAATTCGAGCTCGGAGGCGAAGTAGCCGATATAGCCGCGTTCGGTGAGCCGCTTGACCTGCTTTTTCAGCATCGCGCGCGGCGAATGCGGAAGGTCGTCATGGGTGTGGTGGTCGAGCACGTCGCAGATCACCAGCGCGGTCTTTTCCAGCCACGGAACCCGCCGCAGCGTGGCAAGGTCCGGCTTCATGACGAAGTCGCCATAGCCCTTCGACCAGCTTGCCGCCTTGTAGCCCGGCACCGGCTCCATATCGATGTCGGCGGCGAGCAGATAGTTGCAGCCATGCGTCTCGTCATGAGCAGAATCCACAAAGTACTGCGCCAGGAAACGCTTTCCCGCGAGCCGCCCCTGCATGTCGACGATGCAGGCCAGCACCGTGTCGATCTCGCCACTGGAGACCGCTTTCTTCAACTGATCGAACGAGAAATTTCCGGCCATTCCTTTGGCACTCCAGTGCTTGGTCGTTGAGGACGAAACCATAGCCGGCTGCACGCCGGCCATGGCCATGATGGTGACGTCAGTGGCCGGTTTCGCCGACAGCTTGTTCGGCAGCCTTGATCGCTGCCTGACGCGCCGCGATGATGTCGCCCAGCGGCGGGCCCTGGAAGCGATTGCGCTCGAAGGCGAACCAGACAATCGCCGTCAGGATGAAGAAGCCGACGGTGATGTACAGCGCCCAGTCGTTCGGCGGCTGGATGCCGATGATGAAGATCAGGATCATCGACACTATGGAAAGGACCCCGAACAGCATGAAGATGCCACGGCCCAGGTTCCACGGTCCCATCTTGTCCCACTTCGGCGTGCCCCAGGCCACCATGCCGAGCACGATCGGCACGGTGAAGGACAGGAACAGGAAGATGACGGTGCACGAGACGACGATGGTGTAGGCCGAAGTGCCGGCGACCGAAACCAGCGTCGAACCCCAAACGAACAGCACCGACAGGACCGACGCCGTCCAGATGGCCGCCACTGGCGTGCGATAGGTCGGGCTGACCTTGGCCAGTGCCGACGAGCCCGGCAGGCCGCCGTCACGCGAGAAGGCAAAGATCATGCGCGAAGCCGAGGTGACGGTTGCGAGGCCGCACAACAGCTGGGCGATGAACACGACGAGGTAGACGAACTCCTTGAGGCCGGGACTGACGCGCTGGTCGAAGGCCCAGAAGAACACGTTCCAACCCTGCTTGGCGGCGTCGTCCATGTTGGGGATCATCAGCACGAAGGCGGCCAGGAACAAATAGCCGAAGACCGCCGACCAGATAACAGACATCACCATCGCACGCGGCACCGATGAGGCCGCCTTGATGGTTTCCTCGGAAGTGTGTGCCGAAGCATCGTAGCCGGTGATGGTGTAGATCGGCAGCAAGAGGCCGAGAGCGAACACCCAGGCGTTCGAGACGGACGGCCAGACGCTGGCGCCGGCCTCACCCGAGTAGTTGTGGAAGGTGAAGAGCCGGCTGAAATCCCAGGTCTCGGCGGAGAACAGGCAGACGACCGCAATCAGGATCGAGCCGAAGAAGATCAGGTAGCCCGAAAAATCGGTCAACTTCGCCGTCAGCTTGATGCCGAGATGGTTGATCAGGGCCTGGGCGCCAGTGATGATGACCAGGAAGATCATCTGATTGGTCAGCGTACCCTCGATGCCGAGCGTCGGCCCGAAGGCGCCGATGAAGAACGTCCAGGTGCCGACATTGATGGCGCCAAGCACGGTGATCAGGCCGAGCAGGTTGAGCCAGGCCGTCACCCAGCCGGTGCCGCGATTGCCGAGGATCGAACCCCAGTGATAGAGGCCGCCGGCCGTCGGATAGGCCGAGCTGATCTGCGACATGGCGACCGCGAAGGTGAGCGAAACGAAGCAGCCGACCAGCCAGCCGATGCCGATACCGATACCGCCGGCGCCCGACGTTGCCTGCGCTAGCGAATTGATGCCGCCGGACAGGATGCAGATGATGGAGAAGGAAACGGCGAAGTTGGAGAAGCGGCTTAGCCGCCGCTCAAGTTCCTGGGCGTAGCCCATGGAATGGAGGTGCTTTACGTCTTCCGCCTTGTCTGTGTCTGAATAACCCGGTGCTGCCATTGTAGTCCCCTTTGCGTTCTTAGCTGGCCGGCCCTGCCCCGGTCGGCTTGCGCCGGCCGGAGCATCTCGTCTTTGCTGTTAGCCTGCCGTCTGGCCGACGGCTGCTTCCGCGGCCGCGATCTCCGAAGCGCGGCGAGCAATGTCGGCGCCGATCGGCGGGCCCTTGAAGCGGCGCGATTCGATGCCGAACCACAGCACCACGAGCAGAACGATCAGGCCGATGGCATAGTTGATCAGGATGTCGAAGGGCGGCTGGATGCCGGCATACATCAGCACCAGAACGCCAAGCACCGTGATGACGGCGAACGGCTTGGACCAGATGCCGAGGCGGAACGGGCCGAATTCGGTCCAGCTCTTGCCCTCGGCAAGCAGGCCGGCGGCCACGGGCATGGCGTAGGACACGTAGAGGAACAATGCACAGCCGGCCGCCAGTGCGGCAAAAGCCGGCGAGTACAATGTCGCTGCGACCGCGAGCACCGCTCCGAGCCAGATTGCCGCCACCGGCGTGCGCCATGTCGGGCTGACGGTTTTCCACACCGACGAACCGGGCAGGCCGCCGTCACGCGCGAAGGCAAAGATCATGCGCGAGGTCGACGTCAGTCCGGCGAGAGCGCAGATGAAGTTCGCCAGCACGATTGCGATGGCAATGATGCTCTTCAGCAGGAATGGTGCCGGCAGGTTGTTGAAGAGATTGAACCAGGCATTGGCGCCATCCTTGGCCGTCGCTGCCAGATCGGGGCTGGCCAGTACGAACGAAACGGCCATGACGAAGCCGAACACCAGCGACCACAGGACCGAATGGATCATGCCGCGCGGCACCGCCACGCGGGCATTGTGGGTCTCTTCGGACGTGTGGGCCGAAGCGTCGAAGCCGGTGATGGTGTAGAGTGGGTAGAGCAGGCCGATCAGGAAGGCGACGAGTGCCGTCCGTGCGGTCGGAACGTAGCCTGCGCCTGGATCACCGGTGTTATTGACGAAGGTGGTGAGCCGCGAGAAATCCCAGCTTGCGCCCCAGATCAGGAACATCGCGGTCAACACGACGGCGACGACCAGAATGAGGTAGCCCGAGAAATCCGTCAGCATGGTGGTGAGCCTGATACCGAAATGGTTGATCAGCGCCTGTGCGACCGTGATGATCACAACGCCGATCACCTGCTCCTGATAGCCCCACGCGGAGACGTCGTTGCCGAACACGCCGGACCAGACAAGGTCCTTGAACAGCGCGTAGACGCCGACATTGACCGAGGCGACGACGAAGACCAGGCCGAGCAAGTTGATCCAGGCCGTGGCCCAGCCCCAGCCGCGCCCGCCGAGAATTGACGACCAGTGGTAGAGACCGCCGGCCGTTGGGTAGGCCGAGCCGATCTGGCCAAGGGACGCGGCAACGACAAGTGCAAAGACGCCACCGATGACCCAGCCGACAGTCGCCTCGAAGCCGCTGCCGGTCGCCATGGCCAGCGGGAAGGACGTGATGCCGCCCGCCAGAATACAAATGATCGAAAAGGAAATTGCGAAATTCGAGAAGCCGCTCATGCGGCGAGCCAACTCCTGGGCATAGCCCATGCTATGGAGGGTTTTTACATCCTCCGATCTTTCAGCGTCTGATTTGTCCGGTCCTGCCATTTTCGTCCCCTGTTTTTCTAGCTGGCCGATTGAACTGACTTTCCCATTGCGTGTCGCCGGGAACCCTTGGCCTCCTCGGGTTCCAGGTCAGAAAAAATGCCTGTGAGCAGATCCGCCCATTTCCGCTGCCCGGTCTCGCCGGAGATCTCGTCGTTGCGGATTTCGATCATTGCGCAGGCAAGGCCGCGCGAGCGTGCATGGCGCTCCAAAGTGAAATAGACGCGGTCGGCCGGCGAATAGGGCTCGTTGATGCCGACAGTGACGCCGGAGAGCCGCTGCAGCGCCGCTATCAGCGGCGACGCCAGCCGGCGGTCGTCATCATGGATGATGCCGATATGCCAGGGCCGGTTCTTGCCCTTGTAGACCGGCGTGAAGGAATGCACCGACACCAGCCGGGTGTCCTGCCCACGCGCCTGCCGGTCGTCGATGATCGATGCGATCGTGTCGTGGAACGGCCGCCACGACAAAGCGATGCGCTCGGCGCGCTCACTGTCCGACAGGCCGGCATTGCCCGGAATGGCCGTCGTCTCGCTTACCGGCGGCACCAGGTCCGGTGCCTCGAGCGGACGGTTGCAGTCGATTATCAGGCGCGAGATGCGGGTTTCGATGAGCGTCGCATCGAGGGCGGTCGCGATGCGGCGCGCCACCGGCAGCGCGCCGGGGTCCCAGGCGATGTGGCGGGAGAGGTCCTCGGCCGGCAGGCCAAGCGTGCCGAATTCGGACGGCAGGAAGTTGGAAGCGTGGTCGCAGGTCAGCACGAAAGGGCTGGACCCGCCGGGGTTCGTCACCCCTACGGTATCAGACGATGCAAGGCTGGCGGGCCGTGCTCTCTCCATAGTCTGCCGTCCCCTGGGGAGCGCTGTATCTTATGTTACGTATTTTGCCTCATTGCGTCCCTGTGGATGATTTCATACAGTTTGTCCGGCTTTGTCAACGCGATTTCGGGGAAGCGGTCTGGACGGGCTCAGGGGTGGGGAAAACGATGATTTCCAGCATTGCCGAACTGATTTCGGACCGCATCGGCACGATGCCGGCCGGCGAGCGCCGCGCCGCGCAGACACTGATTGCGAACTATCCGCTGATCGGGCTGAAGACGGTCGCCGAGTTCTCGACCGCCGCCGGCGTATCGTCGCCGACCATCCTGCGCTTTGTCTCCAGGCTGGGGTTCCAGAACTATCCCGAATTCCAGTCGGCGCTGCAGGACGAACTGGCGGCGCAATTGCAGTCGCCGGCATCGCGCACGCTCAACCCGGCCTCCCCAAGCGGTGCAGTATCGCCAATGCTGGAGGCGACGCTGGACAATATGCGCGAGACCTTCAGGCATCTCTCCGACAGACAGCTTGCCGACATCGCCGCAAGGCTTGCCGACCGGCGCGGCAAGACATTCCTGATCGGCGGCCGCTTCACCGATCCGTTGGCACGCTACATGGCCGCCCACCTCGCCATCATCCAGCCCGATGTCTATCACCTTGCCGGCCAGGAGAGCATCTGGCGCGACCGGCTGATCGACATGGGCAAGCGCGACGTGCTGGTGATCTTCGACATCAGGCGCTACCAGGACAGTCTGGTCCGCTTTGCCCAGACCGCGCATCAGCGCGGCGTTCAGATCGTGCTGTTCACCGACCAGTGGCTATCGCCGATCGCCCGCTTTGCCCGCCATGTCATTGCCGGACGCACCGCCGTGCCTTCGGCGTGGGACTCTTCGGCCGCTCTGTTCGTTGTCGCCGAGACGCTGATCGGCGCCGTCACGAGGCAGCTCGAGGCCGACAGCGCCAGGCGCATCCGCGACCTCGAAAGCCTGCGCTGACACGTTCAATCCCCGCCGCAGGTGCGCAAAATTACGCAGATTTAATGTGCATGGAAGCGGCAGAATTGCCATAAAGCCATGATATTGCGGCGGCTTCGCACATACCGGGTGCGTCGCTGCGCGTTTTTTTGCTTGGCGAAACCGGTAGACGTTTTGCCAACCGGAGTGTCGATGGCCGCCTGGAAACAGATCGTTTTTGCGCTTGTGATCCTGGTCGCGGCTGTCCTCGCCTGGGCGCGATTCTTCCCGGGCGCGCCGGAGGTTCTAGCACGCTGGGGCATCGACTGGACCTATGCTTCGGCGCCCGCCACAACCGGTGCGGTCGACACGACAAAACAGGCAGGCGGCCGCAACGCTGCCGGCCGCCCGGCAAATGTCGTCGCCTTGCCGGCGACCACCGCCACCATCAACGATCGCCTGCAGGCGATCGGCACCGGCCGCGCCAACGCCTCGGTGACGGTCAACCCATACAGCTCTGGGCGCCTCGTTGAATTTCTCGTCCAATCCGGCACCCGCGTCGACAAGGGGCAGATCATCGCTGTTCTCGATTCCGAGACCGAGGTGATCTCGCAAGATCGTGCCAAGCTTGCCTTGCAGGATGCCCAGGACAAGCTCGAGCGGGTGAAATCATTGAGGGCCTCCAACGCCGCGACCCCGGTCGCCGTCGCCGATGCCCAAGTGGTGCTGGCCGGCGCCAAACTGGCGCTGCAGGATGCCGAACTCGCCTTGCAGCGTCGTTCGATCGTCGCCCCTATCGCCGGCACGGTCGGCATCCTGCCGATATCGGCCGGCAATTACGTCACCAGCCAGTCGGCGATCGCCACGCTTGACGACCGCTCCTCCATCCTGGTCGATTTCCTGGTGCCCGAGCGCTTCGCCGCCGCCGTCAAGGTCGGCGCGCAACTGTCGGCGACGCCGATCGCCAATCCGAGCAAGGCCTATACCGGCACTGTGTCGGCCATCGACAACCACATCGACGAAAAGAGCCGCACCCTGCTGGTCAAGGCTGCAATCGCCAATCCGGCGGATTCGCTGCGCGCCGGCATGTCGTTCGGCATCACCATGCGCTTCCCCGGCGACACCTATCCGGCCGTCAGCCCGCTGGCAATCCTGTGGGGTTCCGACGGCGCCTATGTCTGGCAGGTCGAGGACGGCAAGGCCAGGCGCGTTCCCGTGCGCATCATCCAGCGCAACACTGAGACGGTGCTGATCGACGCTGAGATCGAGGATGGCGACATGGTCGTCACCGAAGGCACCCAGAGCGTCAGCGAAGGCGGCGCGGTCCGCATCGCCGGCCAGGATCAGCGCGCCGCGGAAGCTGCCGAAGGCTCATGACTGCACCCGTCAGCACCGCCAGCGAAACCGGCTTCACCGCACTCTTCATCCGCAGGCCGGTTATGGCCTTCGTGCTGAACACGCTGATCGCAGTGGCCGGCCTTGCCGCTTTCTATGGCGTCGAAATCCGCGAACTGCCCGATGTCGACCGCGCCGTGGTCACCGTGTCGACGGCCTTCGAGGGTGCCGCCGCCGAAACCGTCGACCGTGAACTGACCGACACCATCGAGGGCGCGGTCGCCCGCGTCTCCGGCGTCAAGTCGATCTCGTCGACCTCTTCCTTCGGCCAGAGCCGCGTCACCATCGAGTTCAACGACGGCGTCGATTTGAACGTCGCCGCCTCCGACGTGCGCGACGCGGTCGGCCGTGTCGCCAACATGATACCGGAGACCGCCGACCCGCCGCGCATCGTCAAGGCCGATGCCAATTCCGATGCCGTGATGCGACTGGCCGTCACCTCCGACACCATGTCGGTGCAGGACATGACGGTGATCGTCCAGGACCAGATCGAGGACGAACTGGCTGCCGTGCCTGGCGTCGCCGACGTTCAGGTCTATGGCGACCGCGACAAGATCTTCCGCATCGATGTCGACCAGAACAAGCTCGCCAGCCTCGGCTTCACTGTGGCCGATCTGAGGGCAGCGCTTGCCTCGGTCGCTTTCGATTCACCAGCCGGTTCGATCACCACCACCAACCAGGATCTCATCGTCCGCACCACGGCCGATGTGACGACGCCGGAAGAATTCGAAAACATCATCATCGGCGGCACGACGCGCATCCGCGACGTCGCCACCGTCACGCTCGGTCCCGACATCGGCCAGACCTCGTTGCGCTCCGACGGCAAGACCGGCATTGGCCTTGGCATCATCCGCCAGGCGGAATCGAACACGCTGGATATTTCCACCGGAGTGAAGGCAGCCGTCGCCAAGCTGCAGGAAAACCTGCCCAAGGGCATGTCGATCAAGATCACCAGCGACGACGCAGTCTTCGTCAACGGCGCCGTGCACGAGGTCGAGATCGCGCTCGGCCTGTCGATCTCCATGGTGCTGATCGTCATCTACATCTTCCTGCTCGACTGGCGCGCGACGCTGATCCCTGGTCTGTCAATGCCGGTCGCCATGATTGGCACCATCGCCGCCATCTATCTCGCCGGCTTCTCCATCAACATCCTGACGCTTCTGGCGCTGGTGCTGGCAACCGGCCTTGTCGTCGACGACGCCATCGTCGTTCTGGAAAACATCGTGCGACGGCGCAACGAAGGCATGGGGCCTCGTGCCGCCGCCGTGCTCGGCGCCCAAGAAGTGTTCTTCGCAGTCATCGCCACGACGCTGACGCTCGTTGCCGTTTTCGTGCCGATCTCCTTCCTGCCGGGACAGACCGGCGGCCTGTTTCGCGAATTCGGCTTCGTCCTCGCCATGTCGGTGCTGCTCTCCTGCGTGGTGGCGCTGACGCTGTGCCCGATGCTGGCCTCGCGCATGTTGACCGGCGCATCGCTCCACCATGAAGGCGGTCACGGCATTGGCGCGCGCGTCGGTGGCGCGCTGAACGCGGCCTACAAGCGCGCCCTGCATGCCTGCCTCGGCGCGCCGTGGATCGTGCTGCTGGTTGCGGTGCTGTTTGCGGGCGTCGCCTTCAGCCTGTTCGGCACCATCCGCCAGGAACTGACGCCGAGCGAGGACCGCGCCGTCGTGCTGTTGCGCATCAACGCGCCGCAAGGCGTCAGCCTCGATTACACCACGCAGCAGATGCAGAAGATCGAGCGGCTGATCCAGCCGCTGCGCGATTCCGGCGAGATCGTCTCGACCTTCGAAAACGCCGGCCAGAACGGCGCCTACAATTCCGGCTTCATGGTGATGACGCTGGCGCCGTGGGACGAGCGCACGCGCAGCCAGCAGGAGATCATGGCGCAGATAAGCCAGCTGACCCGGCAGGTGCCATCCGTGCGCATCTTCCCGGTGCAGGCCAATAGCCTCGGCATTCGCGGCGCCGGCAACGGCCTGCAATTCGCGCTGGTCGGCAACGACCGCAAGGCGCTCGGCGACGCGGCGGTGAAGATCATCGCCCGGATGCAGGCCGATCCGCGCTTCCAGACGCCGCGGCTTTCCATCGACCCGACGCAGCCGCAGCTGGCGGTGGCGATCGACCGCGAGCGCGCCTCCGATCTCGGCATCTACATATCGGGTCTCGCCAACACCTTGCAGGCGATGCTCGACGGCAACGATGTCGTCGATGTCTACATCGCCGACCGCAGCTATGGCGTGAAGCTGGTCTCGACCACCAACCCGATCAATGATCCGACCGATCTGGAAAACATCTTCCTGAAGACCGCCGACGGCCGCTTCGTGCCAATGTCGACCATCGCCACGCTGACCGAGCGCGCCGTGCCGCCGTCGCTGACCCGCGAACAGCAGCAGCCTTCGGTGGCGATCACCTCGAACCTGAACGGCAATTTCGCACTGGGTGACGCGCTCGGCGTTGCCGAGCAGATCGCCGCCCCGCTGCTGCCGCCGGGCAGCCGCGTCCTGCCGCTGGCCGAAGCCGCGACGCTCGGCGAGACCAACAGCGCCATGATCACCATTTTCGGCTTCGCGCTGGTCATCATCCTCCTGGTGCTCGCCGCCCAGTTCGAAAGCTTCGTCAGCGCCGTCATCATCATGGCGACGGTCCCCCTCGGCCTTGCCTGCGCAATCTTTGCGCTGCTTTTGTCAGGCACCAGCCTCAATGCCTACAGCCAGATTGGCCTCGTGCTTCTGGTCGGCGTCATGGCCAAGAACGGCATCCTCATCGTCGAATTCGCCAACCAGCTGCGCGACCGCGGCCTCGGCGTGCGCGAGGCGATCGAGCAGGCCTCGATCATCCGCCTGCGGCCGGTGATGATGACGATGATCTGCACCATTCTCGGCGGGGTCCCGCTGGTGCTGGCCGCCGGCGCCGGTGCCGAAGCGCGCATCGCGCTCGGCTGGGTCATTGTCGGCGGGCTGGGTCTCGCCACCGCCTCGACGCTGTTCCTGACCCCGGTCGCCTACCTCCTGCTCGGCCGCTTCGTCACGCCGAAGACGCATGAGGAAGCGAGGCTGAAGCGGGAGCTTGAGGAAGCGGCGTACGCCAATGTCGAGCCGGCGGAGTAGCTCCGCTTACCATCCCCCTTGTGGGGAGGGTCGGACCGCAGGTCCGGGGTGGGGGTGCAGCGCCAACTAACGTCGGTCCAGCGCTCCCGCGAATAACAGAGGTAGGAGCCAAGACCCCCACCCCTACGAAAGACGAAAATTTCGGTTTAGTCGACCCTCCCCACAAGGGGGAGGTAGAAAGTCACGGCCTAATAAACACCTTCCCGTTCGGCTTGGCCAGCTCCGCCGGGGCCTTCGCCATCGCCTCATCCAGCGGCAGCACCGCCGTCACGTCGGTTGACCAGCGCCCATCCGAAAAGCGCTTCTGTGCTTCCATGATCGCCGGGCCGCGCTTGTCGCGGAACTGGCGCATCCATTCGACCAGCCAGAAGCCTTCAATGTGCTTGTGTTGGAAGATCATCTGGCCGGGCTCACGGATGACAGTGGTGTCCGGATCGAGCCGTCCATAGATGATCCAGCGCGAGCGCTTCGGCATGGCGTCGAAGATCGCCGAGGCCAGCGGCCCGGTCACGGCATCGAGGAAGATGCGCGGCTGCTCGGCCTTGACCACATCGCGTAGTGCTGCCTTGAAATCCGGCGCCTTCTCGTTGAGCACATGGGCAGCCCCGATCTCCTTCAACAGCGGAATCTGCTCGTCGCGGCGCACGGTGACGATCGGCCGGAACCCAGCCTCCTTGGCGAGACCCGCGATCAGCTTGCAAAGCTGGCTGGCGCCGGCGGTCATGATGAAGGCTTTTTCGCCCGTCTCCTTGACGATGTCGAACATGGCGAGCGCCGTGAGCGGGTTGACGATCATCGCCGCGCCATCCTCGTCGCGGACCGTGTCGAGCAGCGGAATGCAGCCGGCAGCTTCGGCAACTGCATAGTCCGCCCAGGCGCCCCAATTGGTGACGCCTGTGGTGAAGGCGATGCGCTTGCCGATCAGGCTTTTCGCATAGGGCTCGTCGCCGCTGGCAACGACCGTGCCGACACCCTCGAAGCCGGCCGGCTGGCCCTTGGCGCGCGGCTGACCGTACTGGCCCTTGATGAACATGACGTCGGACGGGTTGATCGAGGCGAGGCTGACCTTGATCAGCACCTGGCTCGGTCCGGGCGTCGGCACGCCGATGCTGCCAAGCTTGAGATACGGCTCCATCGCCTCCAGCGCACTGCCGGAGGGCGTCCTGGTGTAGCCGTCGCCGGTCAGCAGCAGTGCTTTCATGTCTGAGGGGATCGCCATGGCGGGGCTCCTTACAGTTTGAGGATGAGCTTGCCGGATGCGCCACGGCCAAGCACGCGCGTCACCACGGCGGCGGCATCGGCCAGCGGATAAGTGCCTTCGATGACCGGCCGAACCTTGCCGGCGCGATGCCAGCCGACCCAGCTCCTTCAGATTGTCGGCATAGACGAGGTGGCCGAGCGGCGCGATCGCGGGCGATGAGGGTTTTCATCCACTCAGACCTTTTCCTGCGTGTATTTCCTGAGCTCCGTGCGCGCCACCTGCCGGCGGTGCACGGCGTCCGGCCCGTCGGCGAGGCGCAGGGTTCGCAGATGCGTCCATGAGCGTGCCAGCGGCGTGTCCTGGCTGATGCCTTGCGCGCCGAACATCTGCACTGCCTCGTCGGTGACCTTGAGCGCGACGCGCGGTGCGATGACCTTGATCTGGCTGATCCAGGGCGCGGCTGCGCGCGCATCGCCCTGGTCGATCATCCACGCCGCCTTGAGGCAGAGCAGCCGCGCCATCTCGATCTCCATGCGGCACTCCGCGATGATGTCGAAATTGGCGCCGAGCTTGGCCAATGGCTGGCCGAAGGCCTCGCGGCGCACCGAGCGCTGGCACAGCAGCTCCAGCGCCATTTCGGCCTGGCCGATGGCGCGCATGCAATGGTGGATGCGGCCGGGGCCAAGCCGCCCCTGGGCGATCTCGAACCCCCTGCCCTCGCCGAGGATCAGGTTTCCGGCCGGCACCCGCACATTGTCGAAGCGAAGATGCATGTGGCCATGCGGCGCGTCGTCGTCGCCATAAACCTGCATCGGCCGCAGCTTGGTCACGCCCTTGGTACCGGACGGCACCAGGATCATCGAATGGCGGCGGTGCTGCGGCTCGGCTTCGCCGCCGGTCCGAACCATGACAATGTAGATGGCGCAGCGCGGGTCCCCGGCCCCCGACGCCCACCATTTCTCGCCGTTGAGTGCATAGTCGTCGCCTCGCCGTTCGCAGCGCATGGCGATGTTGGTGGCGTCGGAGGAAGCGACGTCCGGCTCGGTCATCAGATAGGCCGAGCGCATTTTCCCCTCGAGCAGCGGCGCCAGCCATGCCTGCTTGTGATCCTCCGAGCCATAGCGCTCCAGCACCTCCATATTGCCGGTGTCGGGCGCCGAGCAGTTGAAGGTCTCGGCGCCGAGATGCGCCTTGCCCATCTCCTCGGCGAGATAGGCATATTCAACGGTCGAGAGCCCGTAGCCGCGCTCGGACCCGGTCAGCCAGAAATTCCACAGACCGCGCTCCTTGGCCGTCTTCTTCAACCCTTCGAGGATCTCGGTCTGCCGCGCGGTGTAGACCCAGCGGTCGCCGCCCTTGCCGACCTCGCTCAAAAACTCATGATCGAGCGGCATGATCTCATCGCGCACCATGGTGGCGACGCGGGCGTGGATCGGCTTCAGCCGCTCGGTCATGCCGAGATTCATGTCCGCCATCGGTCTCCAACCCTTTCACGCATCTGGGGCACTTTACCCGTGGCAAGGATGACCGTACTTCGGGTAGCCTTGTCAACGCGAGCCCTTTCGCCCCAGACCGTGAGCAGAGAGGCGCGGAGGAATTGCGATGAGCTATCTGGAAGAACTGTTCTCAGTCGCCGGCAAGACAGCGCTGGTGACGGGAGCCGCGACCGGCATCGGCCGCATGGTGGCGACCGCTTTGGTCCAAGCCGGCGCTACCGTGATGATCGCCTCGCGCAAGGGCGAGGATTGCATCAAGGTCGCCGCTGAGTTGAACGGGCTCGGCGGCTCCGGCAGTGCCGAAGGTTTCGCCGGTGACGTCTCGAGCGAAGCAGGCATTGCCGCGCTGGTCAGCGAGGTCAAGGCGCGCACCGAGAAGCTGCACATCCTCGTCAACAATGCCGGCATATCCTGGGGCGCCTCGCTGGAGGATTTTCCCTATAGCGGCTGGGCCAAGGTGTTCGCCGTCAACGTCACCGCCGTCTTTCATCTGACGCGCGAATTGCTGCCGCTGCTGGAAGCCGCGGCCAGCGATGCCGATCCGGCTCGCGTCATCAATCTGGGCTCGGTGATGGGCACGCAGCCGCTGGCCGACGACGCCTATTCCTATACCGCGTCCAAGGGCGCCGTTCACCACCTGACGCGCACGCTGGCGATCGAACTCGCGGCGCGGCGCATCACCGTCAACGCCTTCGCGCCCGGTCCCTTCCAGAGCCGGATGACCGCCTTTGCCACGGGCACCGACGAAAAGGCCAGACATGTCGGCAGCCATGTCCCCATCGGCCGTATCGGCGTGGCGGATGACATCGGCGGCGCAACGCTCTATTTGTGCAGCCGTGCCGGTTCCTATGTCACCGGCGCCATCCTGCCGATCGACGGCGGGCAGTCGGTGCAGCATGGGCTGACACTGTTCAAGGAATGAGCCGCGGTCGGCGGCGAGGGGAGGACACCGCAGTGGAACCGATCAGTCTCGATGTGCTTCTGGCCAGCGTCGGCAAGGAAGTCGGCGTCTCGCCATGGCGCGAGGTCACACAGACCATGATCGACCAGTTCGCCGACGCCACCGACGACCACCAGTTCATCCATTGCGACCCCGAGCGGGCCAAAAACGAGACGCCGTTCGGCGGCACCATCGCGCATGGCTTCCTGTCGCTGTCGCTGCTCTCGGCGATGACCTTCGAGACCATGCCGCCGCTGGAAAAGGGCAAGATGGGCGTCAACCACGGTTTCGATTCGCTGCGCTTCCTGGCGCCGGTGAAGACCGGCGCGCGCATCCGCACCCGCTTCGTGCTGGCCGACGTCAAGGTCAGGCCGTCGGGCTGGGTGCAGACGGCGCATGACGTGACCATCGAGATCGAAGGCTCGAAGAAGCCGGCGCTGACGGCGCGCTGGCTGACGCTGACGCTGATCGAGCGTGAGCCGGAGACCGCATGAGCGGCGACGCCAACGCGCTGGACCAGACGGCACTAGCGCCCTATCTCGGGGCGCACATCCCGGGTTTTGCCGGGCTTCATTCCATCGAAAAATTCAAATCCGGCCAGTCGAACCCGACCTATCTGCTGACCGCGGCCAGCGGCCGCTATGTCCTGCGCGCCAAGCCGCCGGGCCAGTTGCTGAAATCGGCGCATCAGGTCGACCGCGAATTCACGGTCATGAAGGCGCTGGCCGGCACCGCCGTGCCGGTGCCGGCGATGCTGCATCTGTCGGCGGAGGCGACGCCGATCGGCCGCATGTTCTACGTCATGGATTTTCTCGACGGCCGCATCTTCTGGGATCCGGCAGTGCCGGAGGCCGCTGGCAACGATGAGCGCGCCGCCCTCTACGATGCTATGAACGCCACGCTGGCGGCCCTGCACGATGTCGATGTCGAGGCGGTCGGGCTCGGCGATTTCGGCAAACCCGGCAATTACTTCGAACGCCAGCTGGCACGCTGGACCAGCCAGTACCGCACCTCGGAGACCGGCACGGTCGCCGACATGGACCGGCTGATCGCCTGGCTGGAGACGCATATGCCGGCCGATGACGGCCGAAAATCTCTCGTGCATGGCGACTACCGGCTGGACAACATGATCTTCGCGCACAATGAGCCGAAAGTGCTGGCCGTGCTCGACTGGGAACTGTCGACGCTTGGCCACCCCTTTGCCGACATCGCCTACCAGTGCATGCAATGGCGCTTGCCGCACGCCTCGGGCTTTCGCGGTCTTGGCGGCGTCGACCGCGCCGCCCTCGGCCTGCCCTTGGAGGAAGCCTATGTCGCGGCGTATTGCCGTCGGCGAGGGCTGGCCGGCATCGACAATTGGAGCTTCTTCCTCGCCTTCTCCTTCTTCCGCTTGGCGGCCATCTGTCAGGGCGTCTACAAGCGGGCGCTCGACGGCAACGCCTCCAATCCCGAAAAGGCCAGGACCTATGGCGAAGCGGTGAAGCTGCTGTCGCACCTTGCCGCCAAGCTGATCGACCGAACCTGAGTAGACAATGAGATATTGTGGTCGGCGCGATTTGATGACAGATCGGATCAGTTCCGTTCCCCGACCGGGGAGCAAGCCCATACGGAGGTGGTGGCAACCGGCCTGGAAACAGGACGCAAACCGATCACCGTCTGTAGAAAGAGCATGATGCCGAAAGTGTGAAGCGGTTTTCGGACGACATCATGCTCTATCAATTTGATTAGACCCGGATTCAGATTTCAGGTCAATTCGACCTGAAATCATCCTGCTCTAGCGCGCATCGCTGGAAATGAACTTCATGTGCCGGCTGACTTGCAGGGCGATGTAGACGACCAGCGAGCATCCGATCGGAAACACGATCTCAATGAGGCCGGTGGCGACAGCCTGCGGCAATGCCAGCGCAATGTCCTTGGCTGCGGCGGTCTCGATCGTCAGCGCCGTGATCCCGCCGCCGAACACCGCGCCGGCCAAGGCACCCGCCAGCATGAAATGCAGCGAGCGAGGTTCTTCCTTGGATGCCAGCGAAGCCAGCATCCAGCCCAGCAAACCATACTCGATCGCCCGCAACATACCGAGCGTGGTGAGCGACAGGATCACGGGCTTTGCCGATACATCAAGCGCGCTCACCATCACCTTTTGCGTACCTTTGGCGATGCCCATGGCCAGCGGCCCCGAGATCATGGCGATCAGGCCGCCAAGCGAGGCTCGCACCTTGGTGATCGCCGTGCCGAGGCTGACGCCGGCGCAGACGAAGAATGACCAGGTCACGCCTTGCGCCAAGTCGATCAGAACCTGGGTCGGGGCCGGGTGCGAACCTGCCGCAAATCCGGCAGTCAAGATAAGCGCTTCCATGGCGAAGCCGATTGCGATCGCCAGCCATGCGACTATCACGACTCGCCTGAGCGCCAGCCGGGCGCCATGAGAAAGTGGATGTGCGCCCGGCAGCCCGGACGAAAGCTCTATCGCAGCCATAGAGGCCCCCCAAAACCGAAATTTCTTGCAGAGCCGCCAGATAGGCTTTGTTTGTAACAGTCCGATGTTGCCTGCGTGCGCCCAGGTTACACATGCTGTGACATAGATGCTGGCGAAATGGACCAGAACGGGCACGACTATTCGAGAGATAGCTTGAGGGTCGCTTTTTGATGTCCCTGGCAGCGCCCTTGCCCGTTTCCGTACAGCGTATATATTTAGCCATGCACAACCAACTGAAGGCACCGGGTCTTGCCACTGAGCGTCCAGAAACGCCGCGAAAAACAAAAGGCCGAACTGCGTTCCGAACTGCTCGACGCAGCCCACAAGCTCGTCAAGGAAGAGGGCTATGAAGGCCTGACCATCCGCAAGTTGGCCAAGCGGGTCGGCTATGCTCCGATGTCGGTCTATTCCTACTTCGCCGACAAGCAAGACATCCTGTTTGCGCTGGCCGAGGATGCCTTCGAAACACTTGCCCGCCGCATCGAGGAGCATCCTTCCGACGATCCGATCGAGGCCTTGCGTGCGGTGATGACCGAATATGCTGCCTTCGGGCTCGGCAATCCCAACGAATACCGCACCGTGTTCA
This sequence comes from Mesorhizobium sp. M1252, assembly GCF_040318265.1. Classification (NCBI taxonomy): domain Bacteria; kingdom Pseudomonadati; phylum Pseudomonadota; class Alphaproteobacteria; order Hyphomicrobiales; family Phyllobacteriaceae; genus Mesorhizobium; species Mesorhizobium sp. M1252. Next base: position 514,761 of record NZ_JAMYLX010000004.1, read on the forward strand.
TGACCGAAAAGACCAAGCTGCCGGAAGGCAGAAGCTATGAGGACATGGAAGAGGCCAACCCGGCGATGAAAGCGCTGATATCCAGGGTCGAGGCCTGCGTTGCTGCAGGCAAGCTGCAGGGCGATCCGCGCGCCATCGCCACCATGCTTTGGGCAGTCGGCCACGGCACCATCTCGCTTTTGATCACGTTCCCGTTCTACCCCTTTGGCGATCCACAGGCTTTCGTGACGCGGATGTGCGATTTCACACTCGCCACGCTCAGCACCCAGAATGTGCCGCCGCTGACCGAGACCCCGGTCGACTGCTGAGCATCCCCGCCCCTCCAATTCAACGTCCGGCCTGACAGCTTCGGCTGTGTCAGTGCGCCGCAATTTTCGGCATTCAAAAAAATTTGTCGTACGCGTACGTTTTTCGACTTGAAAACCCATCTCGGTGGACGTATGTGTACGTTGTATCGTACATGTACGAAAAAAGTTTAACCGATGGAGACCGACATGAACAAGACGCTTCTCGCCCTCGCCACCGTGCTGGCTCTCTCCGGCTCGGCTTTCGCCGCCAACAACACACACTCGACCAAGCAGGCCCCCGCCGCCACCTGCGTCGACACCACGACCAATGCCAAGCTCGATTGCGCCGTGACCGGCTCGGTCGAAAAGTCCGACGTCAAGGCCAAGAGCCCGCGTCTCGGCATCGAGATCAACCCATGGATCGTGCCGAGCACGTTCTAAGTTGATCGGGCTCGACCACAGCACAACGACTAACTTAAGGGCGGCAGGATAATCCCGGCCGCCCGTTTTTTCCTCAGCGCCCCCATTTCCTCAGCGCAAGCCGGCTTTTCCTGAGTTCAAACCTGGCGTAGCCGAACGGGTTATTTCTTGCGCGGTTTGCGACCCGGCACCGTCTTGGCCTTGCCGGGTCTTGTCGGCGCGCCTGGGATGGCGGTCGAGGTGATCGACACCGGATCGCTGGCCGGAAACGTGTCCTCGAGGCCTTCCTCGAGTTCCTCTTCGGCAGTCACCTCGTGATGCTGCTCATGTTCGAGTGAGCGCACGGCGGACGTCTTGCCAGCTGACTTCGGCGGCGCTTTCGACGGCATCGTATGTTCTCCCTGATGAGGGAAGCAGAACGGCTTGACCCGTCAAACGTTCCTACGCCGCCGCGTCGCTGGCTGCTTCCGACAGGAAAGTAAAGACATAGTCCGAGAAGGAACGCCAGCACTCGACCCGGAAGGCATCGGCTGCCGTGCGCAGCAACAGGATTTCGCACTTGCCGAGAATGGTGCGCGACGCCGCGCGCACCGGAAAAGCCTCGAGCGACAAATCCTGCGGGCAGCCTGCATTGATCGCGGCGGCCGCCGCCGGGCCGGTGACGGCGAAGGCGACGTTGCGGTGCGAGATGCCGACCGCCGAATGCAATGCGGCAACCCCAGCACAATCGGCCAGCGGATCCTTGCCGGCCTCGTCGATGACCAGCCACTCGTCAGGGCCGAGCCACAGCGCCGTGCGGCCAGCCTTGGCCGCCGAAGTTTTCGGCTGCTTCGGCAAGGTCAGGCCGAGCGCCTTCGACAGCGCCGCGACGGAAGCCTCCGGCCCGCGCAGCGACATGCGCTCCGCCGGCGGCAGCACCTCGACCTTGACATCCGTTGCGGAAACGACGCGTCCAGCCAGGGCCGGGCGGCGCTCGACCGACGCCGCTGCAGCTGGGGCCGTCTTCTTTGCAGCAGCCTTAGCCATTGAGGCGCCCTCCCGTCTCGTCGAAGAACACCATGCCGGTAACCTCCACTTCGATCACGCCGTTCGGCATCGGCACATAGAGCGTGGCGCCCATCCGGTCGCGGCCGCCGGCAACCAGCGCCAGCGCGATCGAGCGACCGCAATTTTCCGACCAGTAGCTGGATGTGACGTGACCGATCATCTTCATCGGGATCGCCTGCTTCGGGTCAGCGACGATCTGCGCGCCCTCCTCAAGCACCACTTTCGGGTCCTTGGTCTTCAAGCCGACCAGCTGCTTGCGGCCCTTGGCGACAAGGTCGGGCCGCGTCAGGCCGCGGATGCCGACGAAATCGGTCTTCTTCTTGCCGACCGCCCAGTCGAGCCCGGCATCGTTCGGCGTCACCGTGCCGTCCGTGTCCTGGCCGACGATGATGTAGCCCTTTTCGGCGCGCAGCACGTGCATGGCCTCGGTGCCGTAGGCAGTAGCGCCATGCTTCTGGCCTTCGGCCCACAGCGCTTCCCAGACCGCCTGGCCGTGATCAGCCGGCACGTTGACTTCAAAACCGCGCTCGCCGGTGAACGACATGCGAAACAGCCTGGTCGGCACGCCGCAGATCTTGCCTTCGCGCACCGACATATGCGGCAGCGCCTCGTCCGACATGTCGATGCCTTCGACCAGCGGTGCAATGATGTCTCGCGACTTCGGCCCCTGCACGGCGATGACCGCCCATTGCTCGGTTATCGAGGTCAGCCAGACATTCAGATGCGGGAACTCGGTCTGGAGATAGTCCTCCATATGGTTCATGACGCGCGGCGCGCCACCCGTCGTGGTCGTCACATGAAAACGGTCCGGCGCCAGCCTGCCGACGACGCCGTCATCATAGATGAAACCATCCTCGCGCAGCATGATGCCATAGCGGCAGCGGCCGGGCTCAAGCTTCTCCCACGGATTGGTGTAGAGCAGTTCCATGAACCTGGCCGCATCCGGCCCGACCACTTCGATCTTGCCCAGCGTCGAGGCGTCGAACAGGCCGGCATTGCTGCGCACCACGACGCATTCGCGGTCGACCGCCTTGTGCATGTCCTCGCCGGGTTTGGGGAAATACCAGGCGCGCTTCCACTGCCCGACATCCTCGAACACCGCGCCTTGAGCTTCCGCCCAGGGATGGATCGCGGTCTTGCGTGTCGGGTCGAACAGCGGACCGCGCGAATGGCTGACGATCGCGCCGAAAGTAACAGGCGTATAGGGTGCGCGGAACGTGGTCAGCCCGACCTCGGGGATCGGCTTGCCAAGCGTCTCGGCGGCAATCGCCAGGCCGTGCATGTTGGAGGTCTTGCCCTGGTCGGTCGCCATGCCGTTGGTGGTGAAGCGCTTGACGTGCTCGATCGAGCGCATGCCTTCATGCACCGCCTGGCGGATGTCCTTGGCGGTGACGTCGTTCTGGAAATCGACGAAGGCCTTGACCGTCTTGTCCGGCCCGGCGCCGGGCGCCGCGCCCAGCATGCCGCGCGACCAGCTTTCCGACGCGTCGACCTTCGGCTTTACGCCCTTGGCCACTTTGCCGCCCGCATCCTTCGCCGCCTTTGCGCCGGCCGCATAGGCCTCATCGATCGACGCCGAGAGCCCATCCGTACCGTTGCAGGCGCCGACCGAAACGCAGTCCTGCGCATAGATGCCCGGCACGAAGCGCTTGGTCTCGTCATTGAAGGCGACCTTGCCGCGCGACTGTGAGAACAGATGCACCGACGGCGTCCAGCCGGCCGACATCAGGATGGCGTCGACCGGAATGGTGCGCTCGCCGCCCCCATTCTTCGGCTGCACCGTCATCGAGGTCACGCGCAACTTGCCGCCGGCGCGGATCACCGCGCGGCCGAAATTGACCTCGATCCCGAGCGCCCTCGCCTCGTCGATCACAGGTCCGGTCGGATGGTCGCGCAGGTCGACGATCGCCGCCACGTTGACGCCGGCCTTCTTCAGGTCGATCGCGGCGGAGTAGGCCGAGTCATTTGCGGTGTAGACGCCGACATTTTTGCCGACTGCGACACCGTACTGGTTGAGATAAATCCGCGCCGCCGAGGCCAGCATGATGCCGGGCCGGTCATTGTCGGCAAACACCATGTGGCGTTCGATGGAGCCGGTCGCCAGCACCACGCGCTTGGCGCGTACCTGCCATAGGCGCTCGCGCGGCAGATCGTGGCCGGGGTTTTGCAGATGGTCGCTGACCCGCTCGACCAGGCCGACGAAGTTCTGCGCGTAGTAGCCGAACGCCGTCGTCCGCGACAAAACTCGGACATTGTCCATGGCGGTGAGCTTGGCCACCGCGCCTTGCGCCCAGGCATAACCGTCCTGGCCGTCGATCTTCGCCCCGCTCTCGAAGCGCAGGCTGCCGCCGAAGCTGGCCTGTTCATCGGCGAGGATGACACGCGAGCCGGTTTCGGCAGCGGCGAGCGCTGCCGCAATGCCGGCCGCACCGCCGCCTAGCACCAGTACGTCGCAATGCGCATAGCGCGACGAATAATGGTCGGGATCTGGCTTGTCAGGCGAAACGCCGAGGCCGGCCGCGGCGCGGATCTTCGGCTCGTAGAGGCTCTTCCAGGCCGCCTTCGGCCACATGAAGGTCTTGTAGTAGAAACCGGCCGAAAACAGCGGCGATGCAATGTCGTTGACCGCGCCGACGTCGAAGGCGAGCGACGGCCAGCGGTTTTGCGAGTTGGCGACGAGCCCGTCATAGAGCTCCTGCACCGTGGCGCGGATGTTGGGCGCCTTGCGTGCCGCGTCGCGCTTGACCTCGACCAGCGCGTTGGGCTCTTCCGCTCCGGCCGACAGGAAGCCGCGCGGACGGTGATACTTGAACGAACGTCCCACCAGATGCACGCCATTGGCAAGCAGCGCCGAGGCCAGCGTGTCGCCTTCGATGCCGGTGTAAGACTGGCCGTCGAAAGAGAACCGCGCGGTCTTCGCCTGGCTGAGACGGCCGGCGCTCGGAATGCGGAACGCGCCGCTCATTTGGAAGCCATTTCGTTGGAGTTTTTGGGCAGCTTGGACGGTTTCGGCTCGCCGGCTTTGTAAGTCATGACGAACTTGTCGGTGACGGTGTCGCGCACCGCATTGAAGAAGCGTGCGCAGCCATGGATGTGGCGCCAGCGCTCATGGATGATGCCCTTGGGGTTCGAGCGGATGAAGAAGAACTTTTCAAAATCGTCGTCGCTCTCGCCCGCCATGTTGGCCGAACGCGCAATATGCGCCTCGCCGGCGTTACGGAACTCGAGCTCCGGGCGCTCTTCCTCGCAATAGGGGCAGCGGATGAGAAGCATTATCGTTCGTTCCTACAATTCGCCGTGGCCGACATGCGCGCCGGCCGGTTGGTTGCAAAGCCTCTGGCCCATCGCAGCAAAAGGCGCGACGAGCCGAATGCGCTCCTCTACACTTGCGGCGGGGCGAAACAGCTCGCGATACGCCATGTTGCCGATCGTGAGCTGAAACGGATCGGTCGTCACGATGACGCTGCGTGGCTCGAATGTGTCGTCCTCGCCCAGATCGGAGGGCCTGTTCTCCATGAAGATGACCACCTTCTGGCCACCACTCCACACGCATCCCAGAATGCCGGCGTCGATCGAAAACGGCCAATTGGCTTCGTTGCCGGCGCGGCTGATCGGCTGCGTCCGCACCTCGTCCGGTGACGGAAAATGGAACAGGTCCTGCTCCCCCGCCAGCACCAGCGGCACCGCTACAGCCAACTCGACCATCATCAGTGCGCCACCGCCGCCGCCGCTGCCTCGTCGATGAGGCGGCCGGTACGGAAGCGCTCGATGGTAAAGGGCGCGTTGATAGGATGCGGATCGTCCTTGGCAATCGTGTGGGCAAAGACATGGCCTGAGCCGGGCGTTGCCTTGAAGCCGCCCGTGCCCCAGCCGCAATTGACGTAGAGGCCGGGCACCGGCGTCTTGGCCAGGATCGGCGAACGGTCGGGCGTCACGTCGACGATGCCGCCCCACGAGCGCAGCATCTTCATGCGGGTGAAGATCGGGAACATCTCGCAGATGGCGTCGAGCGTGTGCTGCAGGATATGCAGGCCGCCGGTCTGCGAATAGGAGACATACTGGTCGGTGCCGGCGCCGATCACCAGCTCGCCCTTGTCGGACTGCGAGATATAAGCGTGCACCGTGTTCGACATAACCACGCACGGCACCACCGGCTTGACCGGCTCCGACACCAGCGCCTGCAGCGGATAGCTTTCCAGCGGCATGCGCACGCCGGCCATGTTCATGATCACCGAGGAATGGCCTGCAGCCACCACACCGACCTTCTTGGCGCCGATGAAGCCGCGCGTCGTGTCGACGCCCATGACCGCGCCATTGGCCGCCCGCTTGACGCCGGTGACCTCGCAATTCTGGATGATGTGCACGCCGCGCGCCGAAGCGCCGCGCGCATAGCCCCAGGCCACCGCATCGTGACGCGCCGTGCCGCCTCGCCGCTGCAAGGCGGCGCCGACGACGGGATAGCGCGCCTGCCTGGAAATGTTGAGCGGCGGGCAGAATTCCTTCGCCTGCTCAGGCGTCAGCCATTCATTGTCGATGCCGTTGAGACGGTTGGCATGGACATGGCGCTTCAGCACCTGGATGTCGTGCACATTGTGCGCCAGCATCATGACGCCGCGCGCCGAATACATGACGTTGTAGTTGAGTTCCTGGGAGAGCCCATCCCACAGCTTCAGCGCATGGTCGTAAATGCCGGCGCTCTCGTCGTAAAGGTAGTTGGAGCGGATGATGGTGGTGTTGCGCCCGGTGTTGCCGCCGCCTAGCCAGCCCTTTTCCAGCAACGCGACATTGGTGATGCCGTGCACGGTGGCGAGATAGTAGGCGGTGGCCAGGCCATGACCGCCGGCGCCGACGATGATGACGTCATATTCCTTCTTCGGCTCCGGCGAGGACCATTGTTCCTCCCAGCCCTTGTGGCCGCGCATGGCCTCGCGGGCGATGGCGAATACCGAATATTTTTTCAACGTTCCAGCCTCGCAAATGGCGATGGGGTATTTTACGCAGCCCCGGCGCGCGAGGTGTATCACTAGCGAAACGGCGCTTCCACCCTTGCGCTGTTTGCGACGGCGCTTGCCGTTTTGCGCCGCGGTGGAAAAGACCTGCCCGGGCTGGCAGGCATGGCTGCGTTCGGACACACTGGCGATCGCGAGACTCTGGAGGACGGATATGGGCAACGCCTGGTGGAATCTAACCTTGCGTTTCCTGCTGGAACTTGCCGCCTTGCTTGGCCTCGGCTTTGCCGGCTGGAGCCTCTCCGGCGGATGGTGGCGCTGGCTCTTCGCCTTGGCCTTGCCGTTCATTGCAGCTGCGCTGTGGGGAACCTTCGCGGTGCGCGGCGATCCGAGCCGGTCCGGACGCGCGCCGGTTCCTGTACCAGGCGCAGTCAGGCTGGTGCTTGAACTGGCCATCCTGTTTGGCGGTGCAGCCGGATTCTATGCCGCCGGTCACACAACCACGGGCGTTGTCATCACGCTGCTCATCGCCATCAGCTACGCATTTTCGCTCGATCGCCTCGGCTGGCTGCTGAAGCAATAGTCCGGCGCGCGGCGCTTGTGCCGCTGCGAAGCCATTCAGCAAGTCGAGCACGTATCGGGTGGCTAGCACCGTCCCGAACTGCGATCAACATCCCGGGTGCCGGCACAGCCGGCGCGATGAAAGGATGCAAAAAATGTTCGCACTCACCAATAAAATAGCGATCGTCACCGGCGCCAGTTCCGGCATCGGCCGCGCCACCGCAAAACTCTTCGCCGAAGAAGGCGCCAGGGTCGTCATCGCCGCCCGCCGCCAGGCCGAACTCGATGCGCTGGTCGTCGAAATCGAGGACGCCGACGGCACGGCAGTCGCGCTTGCCGGCGATGTCCGCGACGAAGCCTATGCAAAAGCCCTCGTCGATCTCGCCGTCGAAAAATTCGGCGGGCTCGATATCGCCTTCAACAATGTCGGCTCCGTCGGAACGATGGGTCCGATTTCGGAACTGTCGCTGGACGGATGGCGCGAGACGCTCGACGCCAATCTGACCAGCGCCTTTCTCGGCGCGAAATACCAGGTGCCGGCGATGGTCGAGCGCGGCGGCGGATCGCTGATCTTCACCTCGACCTTCGTCGGTCACACAGTCGGCATGCCGGGCATGACCAGCTATGCCGCCAGCAAGGCCGGACTGATCGGCCTGACGCAGGTGCTGGCCGCCGAATACGGCCCCAGGGGCGTGCGGGTCAACGCGCTGATGCCGGGTGGCACCGACACCCCGTCGGCAACATTCAAGACGCCGGAATCACGCGCTTTCGTGGAAAACCTGCATGCCTTGAAACGTGTCGCTGTGCCTGAAGAGATCGCCCGCGCTGCGCTCTTCCTGGCATCGGATGCGTCGAGCTTCACCACAGGATCGGCGCTGTTTGCCGATGGCGGCGTCTCGATCACCCGGACGTGAAGCATTTCGCGGGTCATCGCCCGCGCCGATCAGCCATAGAACCCGAAACCGGACTTGCTTTTTCCTCGCGATTTGGCGATTCGGTTTCGGGTGAGGAGGACGGACATGCTGCTGATCAGGACCTATGTCGCCCAGAGCGCAATCGAAGGCGTCGGCGTGTTCGCCGCCGAGCCGATCAGGAAGGGCGCCTCGATCTGGCGGCTCGATCCGGATTTCGACCGGCTGATCCCGACGGACAAATACGAGGCGGCGCCGCCGCACCTCAAGGAATTGCTCGACCGCTATGCCTATCCGAGCCCCGACCGTCCCGGCTTCATGGTCTATGAAGTCGATAATGGCCGCTTCATGAACCACGCCGAGCGGCCGAACACGGATTTTTCGCAATATGGCGGCGCCACCGCCACTCGAGATATATCAGCCGGCGAGGAAATTACCTGCGATTACGGCGAATTCTTCGAGGATTTCGCACGGCTCCATCTGGCCAGCGCCTAGTTGGCGCCCTATCTCGGGGCTGCCGTGGCAAATTGGCGGTTGTCCTTCATTTCCAGTGTGGACAGCGCGGCCTGATTCTGCTATCAGCCGCCACAATTCGTGGTGTAAAGCGCCGCGGAGGCATGTGGCTATGGTCACTTGCCTGTTGATATCAAACCCGAAAGACAGGATTGCCCGTGCAGGTACTCGTCCGCGACAATAACGTTGATCAGGCGCTTCGCGCTCTCAAAAAGAAGATGCAGCGCGAAGGCATTTTCCGCGAAATGAAGATGCGCGGCCATTACGAGAAGCCTTCCGAGAAGCGCGCCCGTGAAAAGGCCGAAGCCGTTCGCCGCGCCCGCAAGCTGGCCCGCAAGCGCGCCCAGCGCGAAGGCCTGCTGCCGATGACGCCGCGCCCGGTTGCTGCCGGCGCCGCCGGTGGTCCTGGTGGTGCTCCGCGTCCGCCGCGGTTCTGACGCCAATTTTTCGTCCTTTTCGAAGGATACTCTGAGGTGGCGCGATGCGGAATCGCCGCCACCTTTTTGTTTGGAGCGCCGCCATTCTGTTGGAGGCCGTTCCCTTGAACGCGCAAACGGCGTTCTAGATTTTGTTACGACAATCTGTGACCCGGCCCGGAGGGGGACCTGGACCGCGCGGCTGAAGTGAGGACAGGGCAGACATGAACGCAATCGGCGTAGAGCGCAAAACCACAATGCGCGGTTTGGCCCTGGCGGCAGCCCTGATGTCCGGCCTGGTGCTTGCCGGTTGCCAGAGCGTTCCGACCGGCGAATTCAACAACATCGACAAGGCGCAAGGCTCAAGCGAGAACATCTCCTCGCTGTCGGCGGTGATCCAGCGCAATCCGCAGGATCCGGAAGGCTACAATGTGCGCGGCTCGGCCTATGGCCGTGGCGGCCAGTACCAGGCGGCGCTGAAGGATTTCGACACCGCCATCCAGCTCAACCCGAATTTCTACCAGGCCTATTCGAACCGGGCACTGATCCAGCGCTTCCTCGGCAACCAGGCGGCCGCCCTTGCCGACTACAACCGCTCGATCCAGATCAATGCAAATTATGACGCCGCCTATATCGGCCGCGGCAACCTCTATCGCAAGGCCGGCCAGACCCAGCAGGCCTTCAACGATTTCCAGAAGGCGATCCAGCTCGACACCACGGATGCCCGCGCCTATCACAATCGCGGCCTGATCTATCAAAGCCAGGGCCAGCACAAGTTTGCCATCGAGGATTTCTCGACCGCCATCTCCCTGGCGCCGGACGCGGCCGAACCCTATAACGGCCGCGGCCTCTCCTATCTCGCCATGAATGACGAGGACAACGCCTTCTCCGACTTCAACATGGCCATCAAGCTCGACGGCAAGAACGCCGAAGCCTGGTCCAACCAGGCGCTGATCTACGAGCGCCGCGGCGACAAGGTCAAGGCCTCGAAGGCCTACCGCGAAGCCGTCCATCTCGACCCGACCTACCAGCCGGCCAAGGACGGCCTGTCGCGCACATCGGGCGCCACCGCCGGCTGAGATGCAGCCGGCGCGCCGCCATCGGCGGCCTTTTATAACAACGTTCTATTCCTGATGCAGTGCGCCGCGTGAGCGGTTTCTCCCAAGGGAAAGCGCAGAGCGCTTCCCCTTGAGATTGCGTATCCAGAAAACCCCACTATCACCCAATCTTAACCACCAGGGGCAAAGCGTTAACCCCTGCCTTGATCGCGCCAAGTTTTCAGCGGAACGCTCCGGGCCATTCAACCGTTGTTGAAGGCATTTTCGAAAGGACTGACCCATGATCAAGAAAATCATCTGTGCCGCGGCACTTGCCACGACGCTGCTTGCCGTTCCCGCCAGCGCCGGCAAGCTTCAGCTCGGCACGCTCGATTGCACCATCGACGGCGGCGTCGGTTACGTCATCACGTCGAACAAGGGCGTCGACTGCACGTTCCGCCCTTATCACCATGGGCCGTCCGAGAAATACACGGGGATGATCTCCAAGCTCGGCGTCGATCTCGGCCAGACGCATCAGGGCCAGCTGGTGTGGGCGGTTCTGGCCGCCACCCGCGGCCATGACGAGGGCGACCTTGCCGGCCATTATTACGGCGTCAACGCCGAGGCGAGCGTGGTGACCGGCGGCGGCGCCAATCTGCTGGTCGGCGGGCTGGACGGCGCCTTTGTGCTGGAGCCGCTCAGCGTCCAGGCGCAGACCGGCGTCAATGTAGCGGTCGCCGTGACCTCCCTGGAGCTGATCCACTCGTTCAAATAAGCATGGGCAAATAAGGATCGACTGATCCCTCTACGCGCGGCGCGGAACAGGTTACTGTTTCGCGCCGCATGCTTTTTGGGGGATCCGCCGTGCTGAAACCAGCCATCGCCGCCGCTATCACCATCATCTGTACCGCCCAGGCCCAAGCGCAAGGCCAGGGTATCGAACTCGGTGTGCTCGATTGCGCCATCGGCGGCGGCACCGGCTTCATCTTCGGCTCCAGCAAGGATCTGAGCTGCACCTTCACGCCGGCCGACAAGAGCTTTTCGCCGGAAGCCTATTTCGGCGCCGTCAACAAATACGGGCTCGACATCGGCACCACCAAGCAGACCGTCATGCAATGGCTGGTGCTGACGCCGCTGAGGAACATCTATGCGCCCGGCGCGTTGGCCGGCGACTATATCGGCGCCAGCGCCGAAGTGACCGCGGCGGTCGGCGCCGGCGCCAATCTCCTGGTCGGCGGCTCCTCGCAGGCCTTCACCCTGCAGCCGCTCAGCCTGCAGACGCAGACCGGTATCAACATTGCGATCGGCGTCAGCCAGTTTCAGCTGCGCAGCATTGAGAACTGACCGGCGCATCAAGCGGAGAGGCTTCCGGCCAATCTCGACCGTTTGCACTTCGATAAAAAGCCACTTGAGCTCAACTGCGCTTGAGGTTTTACAACTCGCCTGACTGAAACAGCGCGCATGGCCCCGCCGGAAAGCCTGACTGGCTTCTGGCGCCATGCGCCGGCATCGAGATATGCAAAGGCAGGGTAAAAGAATGACTGGAATCACCAGCAACAAGGTCGACTGGCGGGCATTGTGGGCAAGCGGCGACCTCGCGCGCTTCTGCTTCATCAGCCTCGGCATCCTGCTGCACGCCACCAACGAGACGATGGTGGCGACGGTCATGCCGGCCATGGTCGGGGACCTCGCCGGTGTGCAGTTCGTCGGCTGGTCGCTGGCCGTCTACGAGCTCGGCGCCATTGTCGCCGGCGCAGCGGCCGGGCGGCTGGTCAGCTATGTCGCTCTACGCTCCAACGTCACGGTCGCCGCCCTGCTCTATGCCGTGGGCGCACTGATCTGCGCCACCGCGCCGTCCATGCCGGTGTTTCTTGGCGGCCGTCTGGTCGAGGGTCTCGGCGGCGGTGCGCTGGTGTCGCTGGCCTTCGTCTCGGTCGAGCGGCTGTTTAACCGCAGCATCTGGCCACAGCTGTTCGGCATAATGTCGGCGATCTGGGGCGTCGCCGCATTCAGCGGCCCGATGCTCGGCGCGATCATGGTCGAGCTCCTGTCCTGGCGCTGGGCCTTCGGCGTCTTCGTGCTGGGTGGCATTGCCATGGCATCGGCAAGCTTCATCGTCCTGAACACGCCGGAAGCGGCGAAGCCGCAGGCCGCCGCCGGCACATCGCCGCCCTTCCCCTATGCAGCACTTGGCTGCCTCGCCATCGCCGTCGTGCTGATCGCCACCGCAGGCGTCGACGTCGCCTTGCTGCGCTCGTCGCTGCTGCTGGCCCTCGGCCTCGCCGGCCTGGCGCTGTTCGTTTTCGTCGACGCCATGAAGCCGCAATCGCGACTGTTCCCGTCGGGCCTGTTCTCATGGCGCTCGCCGGTCGGCAGCGGCATGACCATGGTTGCCGCCTTCTCGGTGGCGACAGTCTCTTTTTCCATCTACGGGCCGCTTCTGCTTACCACGCTGCACGGCATCCCGATCCTGACCACAGGCTACATCATCGCCGCCGAATCGATCGCCTGGTCGATCCTGTCGATCGCCGTCGCCAATGCGCCGCTGCAGCGCGAACGGCAGATCCTCGTCATCGGCGCGCTGATGATTGCAGCCGGCCTCGCGGGTTTCGCCTATGCCATCCCCGCCGGCTCGATCCCGCTGATCCTGCTCTGCGCTTTGTTGCAAGGCGGTGGCTTCGGCGTGTCATGGCCCTTCCTGACCCGCATCATCGTCGCCTCGGCCCGCGACGGCGAGCAGACGATCGCCTCGGCCGCCGTGCCGACCATGCAGCGCATCGGCTACGCCGTGGGCGCCGCCATGGCCGGCATCATGATACCCTCCGGCGAAGGCCGCCTTGCGAGAGGATGGCACGGTAGCGAGGCTGCGCTCTTAAGGTCGTCCTTACGAGCGAAGTTA